>NC_018748.1:2559017-2878894 GCF_000263195.1 Emticicia oligotrophica DSM 17448 | reverse complement strand
TAGCTAAAACTGTCATTTGGGGTTATTGAGCATAGCCGAAACGCCCGAAATTGAGGCTCCGACAACGCTCAGCCACCAATTTTTTAAGATTTTGTGTAAGTTATATCTCTATTCAACAAAGAATTCAAAATTTCAATCAAATATGAACACTAAAAAGCTATTTTTCTATTTATTACTTGCTCTTAACTTGCCTTTGGGAGTTTGGGGGCAAACATACTCCGTCTGGATGGCAGAATCATTTATGAGTCGCCATAAAGATTCGATTGCGGTAAAAGAAGGGAAACCCGCAGGTTGGGACTATGAGCAAGGTTTAATGCTAAAAGCTCTCGAAAAAGTGTGGTATCGCACGGGAGATGGCAAATATTTTGAGTATATCCGCCATGATTTAGACCGTTACATACAAAAAGATGGAAGTATTCGCACCTACAAATACGATGAATTCAATCTTGATAACATTCCAACTGGACGTGCGTTATTAATGCTTGCCCAACAATCTCAACCCGATAAAGAAAAGTATCAGAAAGCAGCTGATTTACTTTGGAAACAAATTGAAAATCAACCCAAAACCAATGATGGTGGATATTGGCACAAAAAGCGTTACCCATTCCAAATGTGGCTCGATGGCCTTTTTATGTGCGAACCTTTTGCCGCTGAATACAGCAAGATTTTTAATAAACCTGAGCATTTCAATGATATTGCTAAGCAATTTGCCTTGATTGAAAAATACGCCGTTGATGCCAAAACTGGCTTGGTGTATCATGGATACGACGAAAGTAAAGAACAGAAATGGGCTGATAAAAAAACGGGTTTATCTCCACACTTCTGGAGCAGAGCCATTGGTTGGTACGCCATGGCTTTAGTTGATGTGCTTGATTATTTCCCTGAAAATCACCCTGAAAGAGCTAATTTGATTAAATATCTTCAACGACTTGCTCCTGCTTTGATTAAATACCAAGACCCTAAGTCGGGCGTTTGGTATCAGATGATAGCTCTTGGCACTCGCAAAGGCAATTATTTAGAAGCATCAGGCTCAGCCATGTTTGTTTATACCCTCGCCAAAGGTGTGCGTAAAGGATATTTGCCAGCTACCTATTTAGCCGCAGCTAAAAAAGGCTACGCAGGAATGTTGAAAGAGTTTGTAGAAAAAGAAGCTGATGGCACTATTAGTTTAAACAAAACCGTAAGTGTTGGCGGCTTAGGCGGCACTCCTTACCGTGATGGTAGCTACGAATATTATCTAAGTGAGCCTATCCGCAAGAATGACTTAAAGGGTCTTGGGCCATTTATTTTTGCAAGTGTAGAAATGGAAATTGCGGCAGAAAATTCACTCGGTAAAGGCAAGACCGTAGCAGTTGATAATTACTTCAATAATGAGTTCAGAAAAGATTTGAATGGGAATCAAGAATCTTTCCACTATACTTGGGATGACCGTATGCACTCAGGTTTTTGGGTTTGGGGACAAATCTTCCAAGAGTTAGGAGCAAAACTTAAAACGATTTCGGCCGCACCGACGGCGGCGAATTTGAAAGATGTAAATGTTTACATCATCGTTGACCCCGACACTAAAAAAGAGACAGCAAAACCGAATTTTGTTCAAAAATCAGATATTAAAGTTATTTCTGACTGGGTGAAAACAGGTGGAACACTCATCATGATGGCCAATGATACAGCTAACTGTGAAATACCTCACTTTAATGAACTTGCAAAAGCCTTTGGCGTTGAGTTTACGAACAAAAGCAGAAACATGGTGCAAGGCACCAAATGGGAACAAGGCCGTGTAGATATTCCTGCGGGAAATCCTGTTTTCAAAAATACTAAATTAGTTTATATCAAAGAATTAGTAACACTCAATGTACACGCTCCTGCCAAAACAATTGTAAGCGAAGGTGGCGATAATATCATTGCAACGGCCAAAGTTGGTAAAGGCAGTGTATTTATCGTTGGAGACCCTTGGTTATACAATGAATATACTGACGGACGTCGAATTCCAATCATTTACGAAAACTTTAGTGCCGCCAAAGATTTAGCCAAATGGGCTTTGGGAGTAAAATAGTTATTCTAAAAGATTGAACACTTCACTCAGATTTGACAACTTTTATCCGTGAACGGTTGATAGAGTTGTCAAATTTTTGTTTCTGCAAAAGGGTATGAAAAGTATAAAATGATGATAAAATCACATTTACTAAATACCTTTATCAAAATAGTATTAAAAAAAGAAATATTATGGCAGAATAAATAAAATAAACTCAATAGTTTTGCTAAATCAAACAACGTATAGTCAAAAAAAAGAATGAAGAAGTTTTTAGACGAGGATTTTCTACTACAAACAAAGACAGCACGCACACTCTACCACGAGTATGCTAAAGATATGCCTATCATTGATTACCATAATCACTTACCACCTGACCAAATTTTGGGTGATAAAGTTTTTGGTAATATTACTCAGGTTTGGCTCTACGGCGACCATTACAAATGGAGAGCGATGCGTACCAATGGAATCAACGAAAGATTCTGCACTGGAGACGCGACTGACTACGAAAAATTCGAAAAATGGGCAGAAACTGTACCTTATACACTCCGAAATCCATTATACCATTGGACACACTTAGAGCTTCAACGATATTTCGGTATTCAGGATGTATTAAGTCCTGCTACAGCCAAACAAATTTATGATGACTGTACGGCTAAAATTCAATCGCCTGAATATTCGGTAAGAAACCTTTTAGGTAAAATGAATGTGGAAGTGGTTTGTACCACTGATGACCCACTCGATACACTCGAATTCCATCAAGCTTATCATAAAGATACTTCAGCAAAAATCAAAATGTTGCCAGCGTTTCGTCCAGATAAGTTTATATTAATAGAAAACCCTAATTTCTCAACTTTCGTACAAAAATTAGGTACTATCGTGAATATGGAAATCAACTCTTACGAAGCTTTATTGAAAGCCCTTCGTACACGTGCTGATTTCTTTGCGAGCAACGGTTGTCAACTCTGTGACCACGGTTTAGAGCAAATTTACGCAGCAGACTTTACACCCGAACAAGCTGATTCAGCTTTCAAAAAAGCAATTTCAGGCAAAGGCGTAAGTGCAGAAGAAGCCATCATATTCAAATCGGCCATCTTGCATGCTTTGGGTGTAATGTACCACGAATTGGGTTGGACACAACAATTTCACTTGGGAGCATTACGCAACAATAATACTCGTGCATTGAGAATTTTAGGTCCAGATACTGGTTGGGACTCAATCGGAGATTATTCTCAAGCCGTTTCGCTTTCGAAGTTCTTAGGTCGCTTAGATGAATATAATCAACTAGCCAAAACAATCATTTATAACTTAAATCCTGCCGATAATGAAGTAATTGCCACTATGATTGGTAACTTTAATGATGGTTCTATTGCAGGAAAAGTTCAATTTGGCTCGGGTTGGTGGTTCCTTGACCAAAAAGATGGCATGGAAAAACAAATCAATGCTCTTTCGAATATGGGTCTTTTGAGTCGATTTATTGGTATGTTAACCGACTCAAGAAGTTTCTTATCATTCCCTCGCCATGAGTATTTCCGTAGAATTTTATGTAATATCCTTGGAAATGACATCGAAAACGGCGAAATTCCAAACGATATTAAATGGACAGGCCAAATAGTTCAGAATATTTGCTATAACAACGCAAAAGATTATTTTGGATTCTAAAAATTAGCTGTTGGAATGAGTTCATTAAATATCAAGCTAAAAGCTATTTCCAATGGCTAACAGCTAAAATATTCAACCCTAAAACAAATCATGGAAAAAATCGGTAAGTATCGCTGGACCATCTGTGCTCTGGTGTTTTTTGCAACAACAGTCAATTACCTTGATAGACAGGTGATTAGCTTATTAAAATCAGTTCTTACAACAGAACTTAAATGGGACGACGGTGATTACGCTAACATCGAAATTGCTTTCAAATTATTTTATTCATTCGGGATGCTCATAGCAGGTGGTGTAGTTGATAAACTCGGCACCAAAAAAGGTTATGCTTGGGCTACTGGTTTGTGGAGTTTGGCGGCTATTGGTCATGCATTTGCTAATTCTGCTTTCGGATTTATGATTGCTCGTGCATTTTTAGGAGTTACTGAAGCTGGAAACTTCCCTGCGGCTATTAAAACAACTGCTGAGTGGTTTCCAAGAAAAGAAAGAGCTTTGGCAACGGGTATCTTCAACTCTGGTACAAATATCGGTGCTATTATTGCTCCTCTATCCGTTCCAGTTATTGCCGTGGTTTGGGGTTGGCAGTGGGCATTTATTCTAACTGGTCTTATCGGCTTTATTTGGTTAGTTTTATGGCAATTATATTATACTACACCTCAAGATTCAAAGAAATTAAGCAAAACCGAATACGATTATATTCACTCTGACAAAGATGACGAACAACCAGCACCAAATGAAGAGAAAGTGCCTTGGATAAAACTTTTGGGTTTCCGCCAAACATGGGCTTTTGCATTAGGTAAATTCCTTAGTGACCCAATTTGGTGGTTTTATCTATTCTGGTTACCAGATTTTCTTCAAAGTCAATACAAACTTTCGCTCATCGAAATTTCTATTCCTGTTGCGGTAGTTTATATAATCTCTACAGTTGGCAGTATCGGTGGTGGATATTTACCAATGGCACTTATCAACCGTGGTATGCCTGTTTTTAAAGCTCGTAAAACGTCGATGTTTATTTTTGCTTTATTTGTAATTCCAGTAATTTTTTCACAAATGGCAGGGCAAGTTAATATGTGGTTGGCTGTCCTCGTAATCGGAATCGCGGCCTCTGCTCACCAAGCATGGAGTGCAAACATCTTTACCACAGTATCTGATATGTTCCCGAAAAAAGCTACAGCTTCGGTAGTTGGTATTGGTGGCATGGCTGGGGGTTTAGGTGGAATTTTACTAAGTTGGGCTGTTCAGAAAAATATGTTTGTGTATTACAGAAGCATCAACCAAATCGAAACAGCCTATTACATCATGTTTGCGATTTGTGCAGGAGCTTACCTTTTGGCTTGGCTTATTATGCACTTATTAGTGCCAAAAATGAGTAAAGTAAATCTTTGATATGTATTGTATTCTATCAAACTATTCATAATCGAATGAAAAAAATATTAATTATAGCTTTTTCGCTCATTTTCGGACAAGCTGCTTTGGCTCAAAATACCAAAGCTGATGTGGAAGCTCTCGAACGCAAGCGTTTTGCAGCACAAGTATCGAAAGATTTTGATTTTCTTGAAAAAGTCTTTGCCGATGACTTGGTTTACACACATTCAAGCGGTAAACAAGATAGCAAACAATCATACATTCAATCTATCAAAGATGGGAAAAGCGTTTATGATAAAATTGATGTAGAAGAAATTATGGTTCGTGATTATGGCAAAACGGCCGTAGTTAACGGAAGGGTTACTATCACTCAAGGAACTGCCAGTGGTAAACCAAGCATTTTACCACTAAGATACACTGTTGTATATACAAAAAATGGCAAAAAAGGTTGGCAATTAAATACTTGGCAATCATTGAAACTCGCTAATTAAATGTAGCACAAGTCTCCAGACTTGTCCATAAAATGAAGTTGCCTGTAAAACCACAGGCAACTTTTTTATTATATTTGTAAAAACAGCACCCCGAACAGAATTCCCCTATGAAAAACCTATCTATTCTCCTTTCATTTATATTTTTATTCCTAATTACAGGTATAAAAGCCCAAGTACCACAATCGTTTACATTCTCTAAAACGCCTGAAGAAGTAGGCTTTTCGAGCGAACGATTAAAGTATTTAGATGCTCACTTTCAGAGTGTGGTAGATAAAGGTATTGCTCCAAATATTGTTACTTTTATTGCAAAAAAAGGAAAGATTGTACATTATAAAGCCTTCGGATACAGCAATTTAGAAAACAAAATTCCGGTAAAAAAAGATGATATTTTCAGAATCGCTTCACAATCAAAACTCATCACAACGGTTGGGCTCTTAATGCTTTTTGAGGAAGGGAAATTTTTTTTAGATGAACCTATTTCTAAATATATTCCAGCATTTAAAAATCCACGCGTATTAGTAAGCTATGACGAAAAAGATAGAAGCAAGTATATTACTCGTCCAGCAAAATCTGAAATAACTATTCGTCAACTCCTCAGCCATTCAGCTGGCATTCCATACGAACATGCCCTTCAAGACTTGCCCGAATTCAAAGTGCCTTTCTTTTGTTCAACCGAAAAAGATATTTTAAAAGACGTTGTTGATAAAATTGCTGCACGACCACTCGTAGCCGACCCCGGTACGCAATTCGTTTACGGCTTAAACACTGATATTATTGGCCGTCTAATTGAAGTACTTTCTGGGATGTCGTTTGATGAGTATTTGCGTAAAAAAGTTCTTGAGCCTTTAGGCATGAACGATACCTATTTCTATTTGCCTGATGCGAAAGCGTCTCGCTTAGTTGAACTTTATTCTAAAGGAAGTACAGAAGATAAACTTACACTTCACACAAACGATACTTACAGAAAATACGCTATTTCTGGAGCGAAAACCTATTTTTCTGGTGGAGCAGGTCTATTAAGTACCATTGAAGATTATGCCAAAATTTGTCAATTTATAATGAATAAGGGCGAGTTTAATGGCAAACGTTTATTAGCTCGTTCAACCGTAGAAATGATGGGACGCAATCAAATAGGAGAAAGTTTTGTGTGGGACCGTCAAGATAAATTTGGTTTAGGTTTGCAAATTATTTCGCCAGAATCACATTATGGCGATAATGCGACCCCAGGCTCATTAACTTGGGGTGGCATGTACTGCTCAGAATATACAATTGACCCTAAAGAAGAAACAATTATGCTAGTTTATACTAATGTTCATCCTTATGCTCACTATTCTGAAATAGTGCGTAAGTTTAGAATATTAGTATATCAATCAATGTTATAATCTAATAAAAACATCATCATTGAAGGCTTTATTAGTTAAGCAAGATTCAATGACGAAAACAAATAAATTAATATTTAACACAAACTTTTCGAGCAATAATCTTTCTTAAATACAATTTTCTACCGAATTTTACAGCTCGAAAATTTAAAATTAAAATAATGGAACATCCATTGAAAGGAGTAGGTGTAGCATTGATTACACCCTTTGACCAAAACCACGAAATTGACTATGACGGCTTCCGTCGATTAATTGATTTTACTTCTGATGGAGGTGTAGATTATCTTGTTGTACAAGGTACAACTGGCGAAACCTCAACTACCACTGCACAAGAAAAAGCAGATTTACTGAAATTTGCAAAAGAACATAATAAAAAGAATTTACCAATTGTATATGGTCTAGGAGGAAACAACACTAAAGTTGTACTTGAGACTATAAAAAATACTGATTTGAGCGGCGTAACAGCTATTCTTTCAGTTTGCCCATATTACAATAAACCTTCTCAGGCGGGTCTTATTGCTCACTTTACGGCTATCGCCGATGCCTCACCAGTGCCCGTATTATTGTATAATGTACCCGGACGCACAGTTACGCACATACAAATCCCTACTGTACTAGAATTGGCAAAGCACCCTAATATTATTGGTATAAAAGATGCAAGTAGCATTGAAAATGCCATTGAATTAAGTAAGCGTTGTCCAAAAGATTTCTTATTGCTTTCTGGTGATGATAACCTAGTGACAACCTCTGTGAGCATGGGCTTCAGCGGTGTGATTTCAGTAATTGCCAATGCTTTTCCAAAAGAATTTGGAGAAATGACTTGGGCAGCCCTCAATGGTGATTTCAAGAAAGCAGCAGCTATTCAGCAAAGATTTGTTGATTTTGATACTCTTTTATACGTTGAGTCAAATCCTGTGGGTATTAAGAAATGTTGCGAGATTAAAGGAATTTGTAGCTCTGAAGTACGCTTACCATTAGTAAAAGCCTCTTCAGAACTCGGAGTAAAACTTACTAAAGCGATGATTGCCGAAGGTTTTTGGCAGTGATTGATTTCTATTTAGAATAAAAAAGAACAGGTGTCTTCGGCTTCGCTCAGACACCTGTTCTTTTTTGCTTTCAATCTAAAATCCTTATAATGAGTTAATAGAAATATTAAGCAGAACTAAGAATTTTCTGGTGTATTTTTTTCTTTTTTTGAGCCATGAAATAATAGTGCATCTCTTACTGAAATATTGATTTCGAAACCTAAAATTAAGATTAAGGCAACCAAATAAATCCAAACCATAAGAGCGATAAGTGTTCCTATTGAACCATAAAGCTTATTGTAAGAGTTGAAATTAGCTAAATAAAAAGAGAATAAATTAGTAACTAAAATACCCAAAATTGAAGCTATAAATGCACCAAAATTGAAAAACCTTAAGCGTTTATGAACCGCAGGTGCAAAATAGTATATCACACAAATCCCCAAAAAGAAAATCAAAAAAATACCTCCATATCGAATAATTTGAAGCAAGTAAAAGTTGAAATCTTCATTAAGAATACCTTTATCGAAGAGAAAATCTAGTACAATTGTACCGACAATCAATACTACGATAGCCGAAATTAAGACTACTATCAAAAGTACCGTTAGGAACAAAGCAATCAATCTAGCTTTCAAATAACTACGCTTTTCCCGAACTTGTAATGCCATATTAAACGCTCGCATAAGAGCCATCATCCCATTAGTTGCTGCAAAAACAGTAAAGAAAAAACCAAATGATAGTACATCACTGCGTCGGCGACTAACAATGTCTTGAATTGTATTGGAGGTATTTTCGTAGATACCCCGTGGCATGGCATCACGGAGAAAATTCATGATAAGACCATCAAGATTCTCAATCGGTACAAATGGAATAAGCGTAAATAAGAAGATTACACCAGGGAAAACCGCTAATAAAAAACTATAAGATACGGAAGCAGCACGCTGGTCAATATCGAAAGTTACGATTTTTTTCCATAAGATTTTCAATACATGATACAGCGAAACTGTTGTATCCCATAAATAAATATTTTGTAAGAATTTAATTGCTCTTTTCAAGAAAAGTAGTGTTTTTTACGCAAATATGCAGAATTTTACTCACAAAAACTCATAAATTGCTTCTATTACTCGCAAATTTCCGATAGCTCGACCATATTCCAAAGATAGGACCTAAACATAGCACCCAAAATATTCGAAAATCGTATGGGTATAATTCAAGGAGAAAATCAATCAATTGAATAGAGAATATCGTTATAGCAAAGCCTATACTTGTTACGAGAGTAATGATACTTCCTCGGCGTTCAGGTAAAGCAAAACGAGAAACTAAGGTAGAAAATTGCGGCGAATCACCCACTACCGAAACTCCCCAAACAAACATTAGTAAAGCAAAGATAGCCATAGAAGCCCCCCCGAAAATGGGCAATAGTAAACAACAAATACCTGAGATTAATAATTGCACCAAAGCTACTTTTCCACTTCCAATCCTCAAAGCCACTAACCCTCCAAGCCAACACCCTAAAAAGCCAACTACAATAACGCCAAATGTAGCGATATATACATTAAACGAAATTTCTGGATGATAATGCAGGTAGGTTTTCCAGATAGCAGGTACAAACGCCCAAAAAGCATACAGCTCCCACATGTGTCCGAAATAACCAAAAGCAGCCGCTCGAAGTTCAGGCAACTTAAATATCGCTCCTAAAGCCTTAATTGAAAACTGATTATGTTGCGAGGGCAATGGTTTATCAGGCAGAAGAACCCACAGTAATAATCCCCCAAAAAGTGCAATTAAACTTATGTAATATAAAAACGCTCGCCAAGGCCATTCAAAGCTAAGACCTTTCAATAAATACGGAAATGCCTTACCTAAGACCAGTGCCCCTACCAAATACCCCATGGCACGGCTCAAATCCTTGCCATACCAATCGGCCGCTATTTTCATTCCTATCGGATAAATGCCTGCCAAAAACATACCCGTAAGCAATCGACTGATTAGTACTACTGGTGTATTAAATGGTAAAATTGTTATACTAATATTGGCCAATGCTCCTAAAAGAGCCGAATAGACAAAGAGTCTCGAGCTAAGTACCCGTTCGGGTACAGCAAAGATAGCATTGAGCAAAGTACCCAAAATAAAACCCATTTGTACAGCAGATGTCAACCAGCCACCAAGTTTTAAACCTAACTCAGCTTCAAGTTGTGCAGAAACGGCATTCCCCGAAAGCCAAAGCGTAGTACCTGCAAATTGAGCAAAAACCAGTACAACTAAGAGATATGAGGGTCTATTTTTTATCATAACAACTCATCATCGGCAGGTTTTGCCGTTGGAGGTGTATATTTTTGAGTTGAATCAATATAGGCACCTTCTCCCGCAGTAAATACACAATCGCCAGATATTGAAACAGTTGAGGGCTTCAAAAACGAACCTTTCTTATATTCAAGAGTTTTATCAGCATATACACGTTGGAAAAACGCCCCCCAAGTTGGCATAGAGAGCCTCGCTCCTTGCCCAAGATTTATATCACGGAAGTGAATAGTTGGGTCGTCGCCACCCGTCCAGCCACCTGCAACAAGTGTTGGTGTAATACCCATAAACCAGCCATCCGAGAAGTTTGAGGTTGTTCCTGTTTTAGCGGCCACCTCATTGCCATCTAATACGCCATAACGTCCTAACCCTGCTGCGGTACCACCTGGCTGCGTAGCACCACGCATCAGGTGAATCATTTTATAGGCGGTTTCTTGGCTGATAACTTCCTTACTATCAGAGTAATACTCTTTTATTACTTCGCCATTTTTATCCGTAATTTTAGTTACAAAAAGTGGCTCAGTATATTTTCCTTGATTCGCAAAAACACAATAACCAGCCATTAATTCATATAAAGATACATCTCCAATACCCAAACAGATGGCAGGTACCTCAGGTAAATCACTTTTAATGCCTAGCTTATGAGCATATTTAATTACGTTTTCTGCTTTAAACTGATTAATCAAATAAGCACTCACAGTATTGATAGATTGTCCCAAAGCCTGACGGAGAGTCATAGAGCGATATGAATATTTTCCATCGGAGTTTTTAGGAGTCCAACTCCCCCCTGGAACCTGAATTGTAATCGGTTGATCTGTTACATGCTCACAAGTAGAAAAACCATTATCAATGGCCGTACAGTAAACGAATGGCTTGAAAGTTGAACCCGGCTGACGTTTACCTTGATAAACGTGGTCGTATTTAAAATGTTTGTAATTGATACCGCCTACCCAAGCCTTAATCTGCCCATTACGAGGGTCCATGGCTAAGAAGCTTGAATGCAAGAAAAATTTATAGTGGCGAATAGAATCCATAGGAGAAAGCAGTGTATCACGCTCACCTGCCCATGTAAACACCCTCATTTTTGTTTTCTTATTCATATCACGCCAAACCTTATCCAAATCGCCATCGTATTCTACTTTTAGCTCACGAAAACGTGGAGAGGTTTTAGCAATATTTTCAATATAATTTGGTATTTCTTCATACCTTCCTTCTCTTGTTTTAGATTCTAAGACCCAAGGATTTCCCTTTCCTTTCCAGTGAGCATAAAACTTCTTCTGTTGGTCTTTCATGTTTTCACGCAAAGCTTCTTCGGCATAAGCTTGCATGTGCGAATCAATGGTTGTGTAAATCTTGAACCCTTTTGTATAAATATCATCTGCTTCATAGCCTTCTTTTACTATTTCGGTTTTTAGCCAATCCTTTAAAAACTGACGGAAATATGGAGCTGGCCCCGAATTATGGCTTTCTGGCGAATAATTCAAGACAATCGTTTTATCTTTTAAACTCTCAGCCTGTTCAAGCGATATTTTATTGTATTTTACCATTTGGTCAAACACAATATTTCTACGCTCTTTTGAAGCGACAGGGTGAAACTTAGGATTAAATCTTGAAGGATTCTGACACATTCCTACCAAAACTGCTGCTTCCTCTAAACTAAGCTCACTTGGTTCTTTCTTGAAATAGGTTTTCGCTGCTGATTTTATTCCATATGCTCCACTACTAAACTCAACCGTATTGAGATATTTCTCCATAATCTCCTGCTTCGTATATCTACGCTCCAATTTAATGGCAGTAATCCACTCTTTAGTTTTGATTAGCAACTGTCTAATTCCAGGAACACTATAGAGCGGACCTTTATAAAAATCATCTTCTCGAAGTCTAAAAAGGTTTTTAGCTAATTGCTGAGATAACGTACTTCCACCGCCCTTGCGTTGACCAGTAAAAATACCAGTTACTACACGTAAGGTACTACGAGCATCAATACCCGAGTGCACGGTAAAACGCACATCTTCAGTAGCAACCAATGCGTTAACAATATTTGGTGAAAGTTCATTAAATTCAATCGGACTACGATTTTCGTAGAAAAATTTACCTAGAACCTTTCCATCAGAAGAAATTATTTCGGAAGCAACATCGCTCTTCGGATTATCAATATCTTCTAAACTTGGCATTTTACCAAATAACCAAAATAAATTAAAGTTAACGGCAATCAGGTAGATTATAAAAACAATCATTGAAAAACCAGTAAATTTCCAAATATTACTGATTATATTTCGATATTTTCCAGCTGCCAGTTCAAAAAAAGGAAACTTCATTTTTGTTGGGTTAGTGTTTGTTGGTATTGTATGAAAAGTTTGTGTTATTCTTCAGTGACGCCTACTTTTTCTTCAATTAAGTATTCATCTTTTTTAAAATTTTGTTTGACGAAAAGCTCCCCAATAAAACCTGCTAAAAAAAGTTGAGAGCCAATAACTATTGCCAACAATGCAAAGAAGAAAAGTGGATTATCGGTCACATTTCTATAACGAAGGCCTTGGTTAATATTATAAAGCTTTTCGAAAATTAAATACATGGCCATTAGGCTACCTATTAAAAAAGATAAAACCCCCATAGTTCCAAAAAAATGCATTGGACGGCGACCAAACTTATTCACAAATGCTACGGTGAGCAAGTCAAGAAAGCCAAAAATAAAACGTTCGAGACCAAATTTTGTAGTACCGTATTTGCGAGCTTGATGCTGCACAACTTTCTCCCCGATTTTCTTGAAACCATTCCATTTGGCAATAATCGGTATATTTCGGTGCATTTCACCATAAATCGTGATACTCTTAACCACCCTCGATTTATAGGCTTTCAAACCACAATTAAAATCATGTAGATGAACCCCAGAAACCCAACGAGAAACGCCATTGAATAACTTAGTTGGTAAAGTTTTGGTGATTGGGTCATAACGCTTCTTTTTCCAACCCGAAACCAAATCATACCCTTCTTCTTTAATCATTCGATAAAGTTCGGGTATTTCATCTGGACTATCCTGCAAATCAGCATCCATAGTTATTACTACCTCGCCTTTTGTATTGATAAAGGCTGTTTGCAATGCCGCAGTTTTACCGTAGTTTCTTGTAAACTTAAATCCTCTTACTGCCTTATTATTGGCCGAAAGATGCCTAATAACACTCCAAGATTCATCTGTACTACCATCATCTACAAACAAAATTTCGTAAGAAAACTGATGGGTGGTCATCACACGAACAATCCAATCATGGAGTTCGGGTAAAGATTCTGCTTCGTTGAAAAGAGGAATAACAATTGATATTTGCAGTGGTTGGTTCATTCGAAATAATTACCCTTTTTCATTCCTCATTTGTTTTAGAGAAATTTGAAAGTCTTTCCTGCGAGAAAGGTTTAGGGAATGGTTTTTAGAATATTAAATAATAATCTTTTAAAAGTTCTCTAAATTCGGCGGAATAATTCTTCATATCTTCTTCGTGAATTACTAACGTCGATTCTTCTATATCTTGTATCTGAGTATTAGAAAACGTAGCAATCACTCTGAAAACTGGCTTCGAAGCATTATGCCGAATCATGATTTTTTTTGACAAATATAATCCTTTTTTTTGTGCAAATTGAATCAATTTTTCAATCTCAAAAGGTGGTAATAAGACAATAAATTGACCATTTGGGTTGAGTAAGCGAATTACAACGTCCACCAACTCTTCTAAACTCAGTTCAACGGCATGTAATGCTTTATTCGTTTGGGCATCGGCTGACTTTAATGATTTTTGATAAAATGGCGGATTAGAAATGATTAAATCATAGCGAAAAGATGACTCAAAATCTTGAATTTTTTGATGAAAAACAGAAATTTTTTGACCGAAATTACTTTTCTCAACGTTGCTAATCGCCTGCTGGTAAGCACTTTCATCTATCTCTACAGCATCTATTTTTGCATCTGTACGTTGTGCCAACATCAGCGATAATAGTCCAGTTCCTGTACCTATATCTAATATCCTTTGAGCATTTTTAGTATCAATCGAAGCTCCAAAAATACAAGCGTCTGTGCACACTTTCATGCCACATTGGTCTTGATAAACAGTAAATTGCTTAAATGTAAATGAATTTTTAGGCATCTTTTTATTAAAATATTAGAAAGAAGATATAAATCATGAGTGATTTGACATTTGATCATTCAAACCTCTCACTTCCTTCCAAAATCGGCTGGATTTTCGCCCCAATAATCAGTTTCCCATTTTAAAACTTTATTTGGGTAAGTATTATCTTTCAACCATTTTTCAGCCCTTTCAAGCAAATCAAAAATCTCTGGGTTTCCGGTAGCTTCATCGAGTTTGGTATTGGCTTTTTTATTTTTCACCCAACTAATAGCTGTTCGAGAATCTGAATAAATAGGCAGGTTAGAGTTTTGCTTTTTCAGAAACGCCAAGGCATGTACGATTGCCAAAAACTCTCCAATATTATTTGTAGCTTGCGGAAATGGCCCCTTATGAAATATTCGTTCTTTCGTTCTTAAATAAAAACCTTGGTATTCCATATCTTTTTTGACCGAATTCCAAGCTGCATCTACCACAATAGACTCAAGCATTGGTGGCGGAAATGCTGATTTAGGAATCTTTGTTTGTTTTTGCTCAGCATTTTGTACGTATTTCCAATAATTCTCTTCTAAAGCTTTAACGGCTTCAGTCTTCGAATCAAAGGCCTTGTACTTTGCTCCTTGTACGCCCTCTACTTGTTTCTTGCATTCATCCCAAGAGTCAAAAACGCCCTTATTCCTTCCTTCCCAGACGGTATAAAATTTTTGTTTCTTTGCCATTTTGCAAAATTGCAGATTTTTGTGGGTTTCGGAGGCATTTTCGTATAGTAAAATTTCTATTTCATAAAAAAGCCTTTTCTCTACGAGAGAGAAAAGGCTATAATTTATTTACTCTATAGTGGGTAAGGGTTGAAAAGATTATAACACGTCTTCGATTTTGCTTAATTCTAAATTCCAAGCATCAGCAACACCTTTATAAACTACCTTGCCATTTACAACATTCAATCCCTTCTTCAACTCTTCGTTTTCGTTGCAGGCTTTTTTCCATCCCTTATTTGCCAACTGAACCGCATACGGCAATGTAGCATTTGTAAGAGCTAATGTAGATGTATATGGAACTGCACCCGGCATATTAGCTACGCAATAATGCACAATATCATCAATAATAAATGTTGGATTCTCGTGCGTTGTAGGCGTACAAGTTTCAATACAACCTCCTTGGTCAACAGCCACATCAACCACTACAGTACCAGGTTTCATTAGCTTCAACATGTCACGTGTGATTAAATGTGGAGCCTTTGCACCTGGAATCAATACCGCACCTACTACTAAATCTGCTTCAGCAATTGCTTCGCGGATATTATAGTGATTCGACATGATGGTTGTTACGTTTTGTGGCATAATATCAGACAAGTAGCGTAAACGTGGTAAGCTTACATCCATAATCACCACTCTCGCTCCTAAACCAGCTGCCATTTTTGCTGCTTGAGTACCCACAATTCCACCTCCTAAAACCAATACCTTTGCTGGCGGAACACCCGGCACGCCACCCAACAATATACCTTTACCTTTCAATGGTTTTTCTAAATACTTAGCACCTTCTTGAATAGCCATACGACCCGCCACTTCTGACATAGGAACCAATAGTGGTAAACTACGGTCTGTCTTTTCTACTGTTTCATAAGCCAAACAAACTGCTCCACGCTCAATCATAGCGTGTGTAAGTGGCTCAGATGAAGCAAAGTGGAAATATGTAAACAAAAGTTGGTCTTTTTTAATCAGTTTATACTCAGACTCGATTGGCTCTTTTACCTTGATAATCATCTCGGCAATAGCATAAACCTCTTCAATCGTTGGCAATAAAGTTGCACCCGCTGCTGCATATTCATTATCTGCGAAACCACTTCCCTCGCCAGCACTTGACTGTACATAAACTGTATGTCCGTGTTTTTTTAATTCTGCTACACCTGCTGGTGTAAGAGCTACACGATTTTCGTTATTTTTGATTTCTTTTGGAACTCCGATTATCATAGGTACTTTAATTTGAAAGATGAAGTGTAATTGTTTCTCTACTACACATTTTGGTGTAGTAGAAAATGATAGGTTTTATATGTGATGAAGTATAATTGCAAGACAAAATTAGTATATCAAGAAAATATTATTACTATATTTGAATAAATAAGAAAATTTTATTATTAATTATTCTTTTTATAGAAATAATTTCTGATTGAGTGTATATTCTTATTTCCTAAGAGAAAAAAATTCTGACTAAAAACTAACTGAAAATAAAACCTAATTATTTATATGAATCTAGATGAAACTGACAGAAAGATTCTGAGGCTTTTACAAGAAGATGCCCAGCTTACATTAAAGGATATTTCGCAACAAATAAATCTCTCGCTTACACCAGTACATGACCGTGTAAAGCGATTGAAACAAGAAGGAATTATTGAAAAGTATGTAACTATTTTAAATAAACGAAAATTAGGGCAACATCTAACCGTCTATTGCCAAGTAACACTTATCAAACAAACCAACGATACTTCTGAGGCCTTCAACCAAGCCATTATGAACTTACCAGAAGTTGTAGAGTGTAATTTTGTATCTGGCAGCTTCGATTATATGCTTAAAATAATCGTTCCAAATATGGAAAGTTATCATCAATTTCACCAACAGAAACTCTCGTTGATTTCGGGAGTATCGCTAATACATAGTTTTTTCGTCATGTCGGAAGTAAAAAGCACTACTATTATTCCAATTTAGTAATGCTTTTAAGCTGTGAAGGATTAGGATTCTTACCTTAAATCTTTATGATGAGATTAACAGGTAAACTTAAAGCCTATTCCATGTATATTCTCTATTTTGATTGTGGAGTCTTCTGAAAGCATTTTACGAAGACGAGTAACAAATACATCGAGACTACGCCCTAGGAAATAATCATCGCGGCCCCAAATTGCCGTTAGGATTTCTTCACGCTTAATAACTTGATTGCGGCGTTCGCACAGAAACTTTAATACCTCGGCTTCTCTATGCGTAAGCTGCTCTATTTTAGTATTTGATTTTAAACTTAATTGTTGGTAGTCAAATTCATATAAACCCATTTTCCACGCAGAATGTCCTTGAATAGATTCTTTTGAAATTTCTTTACGACGAAGGAAAATTTTGATTCTTAGGTTCAGTTCTTCTATACTGAAGGGTTTGGTTACGTAGTCATCACCACCAATCTTCAAGCCAGTTATGCGGTCTTCTTGCATCGCTTTGGCAGTAAGAAAAATGATTGGAACTTGCTGGTTTTGTTTACGAATTTTTTCAGCTAAAGAAAACCCATCTAATTCAGGTAACATTACATCCAATAAACAGAGGTCGTATTTTTCTTTAGTAAAGCTCTTCCATGCTTCTTTTCCATCTTGAAAATGAGCAATCTCGTATCCTTCGAGTTCGAGATTATCTTTCGTCACAAACCCTAAATTGGGGTCATCTTCTACGTATAAAATTTTGGGCATTTTTAGTCAACAGATTGGGTTCACAGTCAATGAAATAGATAGTTTTATCTATTATATTCAATTAGTAATTTACTAACTTTCTTGCTTTATAATTACACTAAAGATACTTCCCTTCCCTACTTCACTTTCAACTTTAAGTTGCCATTTGTGAGCCTTAGCAATTTCATTGACATAGCTCAAACCCAAGCCAAATCCTTTTACATTGTGCAAATTTCCAGTAGGTACACGGTAGAATTTTTTAAAGATTTTATCAATACTTTCCTTCGGAATACCTATTCCTTTATCAATAACCGACAAGACCAAACCTTCCGTTGTATTTTCGGTACGAATCGTAATATTTGGAGGTTTAGAGGAATATTTTATAGCGTTTTCAAGTAAATTTCTTATCAAGCTCACTAATTGCGTACGGTCGGCATAAATACTAGAGCGAACAGCATTAAATTCCATTTTCAATCCTTCTTCCAATTCTGCTTGCGTTCCTTCAGTTACTTCATAAATTAACCCATGAATTTCTTGCAACTGTATATTTAACTCAAACTTTCCTCGTTCTAGTCGAGCAGTATTCAACACCGATTCTACTTGGGTTTTCAATCGACTATTTTCCTGCCTAATTATCTGTACGTATTTTTTAAAACGTTCAGGTTGCTCAAATATTTTAGGCTGACTCAAAACATCTGTAGCAATTTTAATTGTGGATATAGGTGTTTGAAACTCATGAGTCATGTTATTTACAAAATCTCGCTGGACTTCACTCAAGCGTTTTTGTTGCAAAATAACAAACATCGAATACCCAAAGAAAACAGTTACGATTAGCGTGATTAACGAAGAAATAAGCCAAATATCAAGTTTACTGGCTAAATAACTCGTTTTGGATGGGAAACGAACACCAAAATAATTGAGATATTTATCTGTTTTAGGTAATGGCTTTGAGGAAACTTTATTTTCTTCGAAGTTAGCATCAATATAAGAGCCATAAACAATTTTCTCGCTCTCACAGTCATATATGCCGTACTCAAAAGGTGTATTTAGATTTTGTTTCCGAAATTCTTCTTTCAAATAATGCTCCAAGACATCCGCATCAAGTGGTATTCTGAGATTACAAACATAATAATCAGAAGAAAGTTGAGAGACTGGATTATCAAATTTTGAGAGTTTGTAAAGCGTAGAAATTCTGTTCGCCACGTTACGCAGCGAAATCATGACTGTTTGACGAAATTGTTGTTCTTTTAAGTCGAAAGCACGTTTTACCCAGTAAGCCTGCACAGCAATAATTCCCGTAATCGAAAGCGTACCAAGTAAAACCAGTAATCTGATTGTATTCCTATTCAAAACGGGACGGTTTTTTCGTAAAAATATGAAAAATATCACCCACTTACAAAAAAAAACTATCAATTGTAAATGAGTATTTGGTATTTTTTTAAAATAGGGCCACTCTCTTCTAAAAACCTTAGTTTTTCTTTGAAAAAGCAAATTTTATATCGTAATTTGTTACAAACAACGATTGAAATGTTACTTTGACACTTATTAATTAACCCTGAGCAAAATGCAAAAACTTCAAACACTTGACTACTTAGTTTTTCTCTTCTATTTTATTATAGTAGCAGGCTATGGCTACTGGATTTATAACAAAAAGAAATCAGCACAAACTTCTACTAAAGACTTTTTCTTAGCAGAGGGCTCCCTAACTTGGTGGGCAATTGGAGCCTCTTTGATTGCCTCGAATATTTCAGCCGAGCAAATGATTGGAATGTCGGGCAATGGATTTTCGATGGGATTAGGTATCTCAACCTACGAATGGATGGCTGCCGCTACACTCATCATTGTTGCAGTATTTTTCATGCCTATTTACTTGAAAAATAATATTTCAACCATGCCACAGTTTTTAAGCCAACGCTACAACAAAACTGTGAGTTTGATTATGGCTATTTTTTGGTTATTGCTTTATATCATGGTAAATCTAACCTCAATTTTATACTTAGGGGCATTAGCCGTTTCGGGTATTTCGGGCTTAGATTTTTATACTTGTATGGTATTCTTGGCCGTTTTCGCCATTATTATCACCATTGGAGGTATGAAAGTAATTGGTTTTACAGATGTAATTCAAGTATTTTTCTTGGTAATTGGCGGCTTGGCAGCTACGTATTTGGCCGTAACGCTCGTTTCTGAAAAATATGGCATGGAAGGTTTGGCAACTGGCTTTAAGTTAATGACTCAGAACCACGATGACCACTTCCACATGATTTATCCAAAAGGAAATCCAAACTATATGTCGCTTCCGGGCTTAACTGTTCTTTTTGGTGGTATGTGGATTGTAAATCTTAATTATTGGGGATGTAATCAATACATTACACAACGTGCCCTTGGTGCCGACCTCAATACCGCTCGTAATGGTTTGTTGTTTGCGGCGTTCTTGAAATTATTGATGCCTGTAATTGTGACTTTACCGGGTATTGCTGCTTATGCTTTATACCAAAAAGGCATGTTCCAACAAGAAATGCTCGGAGCTGATGGTACATTCAACCAAGACCGTGCTTATCCAGTATTATTAAACCTTTTGCCTGTTGGTTTGAAGGGGCTTTCTTTTGCAGCACTTACAGCAGCAGTTGTTGCCTCCTTGGCAGGTAAAGCCAATAGTATTTCTACCATTTTCACACTTGATGTTTTCCGCCCATACTTTGCTAAAGATATGAGCGAGAAAAAATTGGTTGTCATTGGTCGAATAGTTATCGTTATTTCGATGATTTTGGCTATTGTTATCTCTCCATTCATGGGAATCGAAAAGAAAGGTGGTTTCCAGTTTATCCAAGAAATGACAGGACTACTTTCTCCGGGTATTTTCGCTACATTTATTATGGGCTTTTTCTGGAAAAAAACCAACTCAGCGGGTGCATTTTTCGCTATTGTAGGTGGTTTCTTGATTGCTCTTTCAATGCACAATAACTGGCTACCAGGTGCAGATTGGACAACAGTTCCTTTCCTTGACCGTATGGGATGGGTATTTGTTATTTGTGTAGCAGTAATGTTTGTCTTAGGCTTGGCTCTACCGAGTGAAAATAAAGGATTGGAAATTGATACAGCAATGTTTAAAACCTCAAAAAGCTTTGCAATTGGGGCAACAATTGTGATACTCACAATTGTATTCCTTTATACATACTTCTGGTAAGAGACTATCATAAAAGATTTCTTAAAAGGTACTGTGGGAAATTACAGTACCTTTTTTATTTCTCTCCTTATTTTAATATGAAATCATTACTTTTGCAAATCATTAAACTTTAAACCAAAAACTCCCCTTTTGGGGTAGGGAGTTATGAAAATCGCTGCCATTGATATAGGCTCTAATGCTGCACGAATGCAGATTTCGTCGGTATTAACTAATAAAAATAAAATTAGCTTCAAAAAAGTTGAGTATGTTCGCTTTGCTCTCCGCTTGGGTATGGATGTATTCAACACAGGGAGTATTTCTCACGCCAGCGAAGCTCGAATCAAAAAACTCTTACAGGCTTATCAGTTATTGATGGAACTTCATGAAGTTGATGCCTACATGATTTGTGCGACAAGTGCCATGCGTGAAGCTGAAAATGGAGCAAGTATTGTGGAGCGAATTTTTAATGAATTGGGCATGGAAATACACCTCATTGAAGGTGAGCAAGAAGCAGAACTCATTAATAATGTAATCGTTACGGTATTAGATGACGATAAGACTTATCTACACATAGATGTAGGTGGTGGAAGTACAGAACTAAATATCTATAAAGGGCATAAGAAAGTCACAGCCAAATCTTTTAAAATTGGTTCGGTTCGATTGCTTGAGCACAAAGAAGCACCAGATGTTTGGAAAAAAATGCAGGTTTGGGTCAATGAAAATATACCTAAAGGAGAAGAAGTGATTGCCGTTGGAACAGGTGGGAATGTCTCAAAACTCTTTAATATGATTGAAGGGAAAAAAGATAATAAAGCTTCGTTGAAAGATTTAGAGAAAATGAGAAACTTTATTGAAAAGTTTAGTCTTGAAGAACGAATTAATAGACTTCAACTCAATGCCGACCGTGCCGATGTAATCGTTCCAGCATCAGATATTTATATTTCGGTAATGAAATGGGCAGGAGCCAACGAAATTATGGTACCCGACTTAGGATTAAAAGATGGAATTCTGATGTTAGTGTATGAAACTTTGATGAATGAAGAATAATGTTAAGTAATATATCCAATAAAAAAGGCTCAAAGTTTACACTTTTGAGCCTTTTTTTATTGAAATATCTAATTTTTTACAACATATTCTTGATAATATCTTCTACAGAAACATTCTCAGCTTCTGCTTTGAAATTTCTTACGATACGATGACGTAATACTGAAACTGCCACAGCCTTCACATCTTCAATGTCTGGCGAGTATTTACCATTGATAAGAGCATTACATTTCGCCCCCAAAATTAGATTTTGAGAAGCTCTTGGCCCAGCACCCCACTCTAAATATTTTTTAGTATCAGCTGAAGCCATTTCCGATGTCGGACGAGTTTTATGAACCAATGCAACTGCATATTCTACTACATTATCAGGTACTGGTACACGACGTACTAATTGTTGAAAATAAAGTATTTCTTCGGCCGAAAGAACTTTATTTACTGTCGTTTTGCGGTCGGAAGTGGTATTCTTAACAATATCAAGCTCTTGTTTGTAAGACGGATAATCAAGGGTAACCATAAACATAAAACGGTCGAGCTGTGCTTCTGGTAAAGGGTAAGTTCCTTCTTGTTCGATTGGATTTTGAGTAGCCAAAACGAAAAAAGGGCGGCCAATACCATGTTTCTTTCCGCCTACCGTAACGGCAAACTCTTGCATGGCTTCAAGCAAAGCAGATTGTGTTTTAGGTGGTGTACGGTTAATCTCATCGGCCAATACGATATTGGCAAAAACGGGGCCCTTGATAAATCGGAAATTACGGTCATTATCAAGCGTTTCCGAACCTAAAATATCAGAAGGCATTAAATCGGGCGTAAACTGGATTCGGTTAAAATCTAAATCCAAAGCCGATGCCATAGTATGAATCAATAAAGTCTTTGCCAAACCTGGCACTCCAACCAATAAGCAGTGACCTTGACAAAAGATGGCAGTGAGTAGCAGACGAACAGTTTCATCTTGTCCAACAATCACCTGCCCAATTTCATTTTGTAATTGATTAAACGCCACTTTTAGGGCATCAGCTGCTTCTACGTCAGAAGTAAATGTAACTTTGCTCATCTATTTTAGATATGAGTTAGGATGTATGTAATATGTGATTTAGTAATAGAAAAATTATTTATTCAAACGCTACATTTTCAGTTTTTATCACTATTTAATATTGTACCCCTCCACTAATTCGGTCTTTGCCAAAAATGTTACAAGATTCAAACTCAGGGTCAATCTTAATATATACATCGGCTGTAGCCTTTTTGAACCATTTTTCAATCTCAACATTTCTTTTTTCCATTATAGCAAACTCCTTTAATCGCTCAAAATCCTCATTCAGGCTTGCTTTATGTGGAGCATGTTTAGCTTTATAATAAATGATTCTTACGCCAGTTTTACCATCTTCGCTTCTGTAAGGTAGCGGAACAGTAATCGTGCCAACTTTCATGGTATCAATCGTAAAGTAAAGCGTAGGTTCCATGCTCTCATCAAGAGCCATTTTGCTTGAACCACTTTGAGGGTCAAGTAATATACCACCTCCATCTTGAGTTTGCTTATCTTCAGAAAACTCTTTGGCAGCTTTTTCAAACTTGATACTATCTTTTACAATTTCAGTTCTGATACTATCAAGAAACTTTTTAGCATCAGTGATATCTAATCTATTATAATCTGGTCTTAACAAAATATGGCGAGCATGGTATTCTTGTCCACGAACTTCAAGCGTTTGAATGAGGTGTAAACCAAAATCTGACTCTACTACATCTGAAATTTCGTTGGGTTTAAGTTTCATTGCTACTGCCTCGAATTGCGGTACCATTTGCCCACGTTTAGCCCAAGATAAATCACCACCAAATTGACGAGAACCTGGGTCTTCAGAATATTCTTTGGCTAGGTCTTCAAATTTTTCTCCGGCCAAAACTCTACGTTTATAATCGAGGAGACGTTCGGATAACTCATCTTTTTGAGCTTTCGTTACCTTAGCCAAACGCACAATATGTGCCAGTTCTACTTCGGTAGGTATTTCGGGGATACTGTCTTTAGGAATACGATTGAAGAACCTTCTTACTTCATTCGGAGTAATCTTAAGGTCTTCCGTAATCTTTCCCTGCATTTTTTGGGCAGTAAGTTGCTCTTTCACTTGTGAGCGTACCTCACTTTTGAGTGTTTCAAGCGATTTACCGAATTGTTCGATAATATTTTTCTCGTTTCCGTACAACTGCACCATTTGTTGCATACGGGCTGTAAGCTGAGCTTCAACTTCTTTATCTTCAACTAAAACAGAGTCTATTTCTGCTTTCGCAACCAAAAGTTTATTAACAACCATACTCTCTAGAGCTTGGCATTTACTTACTGGTTGTTGCTGTTGCTGGCCTCTAATATAAAGCTGCTCAACTTCTGAACGTAGGATGATGTAGTTGTCAACTTTTGCAACAATTCTGTCAATATTGATAGGTGCACTTTGGGAAAATGCCAATATTGGCAGACAAACCAAAAGGAATAATTTCTTAAACATTTTATTTATTTGAATACTTATAATTTCTACTATTGTTCTTTTGTAAACGTAATTAATGGCACTTAGGCTATATCTCTACTAAAGTTTATTTTTTTATACCTAAGGCTTTATCAATCTCTTCTTGATTCAAATTTACAGGATATTTATTAATCAAGTCTGTTTTAAATTGATTTTCAAGATATTTTTGATAATCCACCAACACTTGTCCTCTACATTCTCTTAGTGTTTTGCTTCTTGCTGGCTCTACTTGTTCGATAATCACATCAGCAAACTGCCCATCTTTTGCTACTGAGTGCCTTCCTACAACCCACTGTACTAAATCAATAAACTTATTATCGCCGTGTTTAAAATATCCCTCTTCAATGCTTACTGTATTTGCTTCTTTAGCATTAAATATTTTTTCTACATCTTTTTGTGAATTACTATAAAAAGCAAAAGTAACTCTTTGGTTTTTAGACCAATCAAATTTATCACCCGAGGGTTTGGTTTTTACGTAGTCGTTTTCGATAATTCTTTCAATTGATAAGCCATTAGCCACCAAGAACGCCTTAGCTTTTTCTATACGTTCAGCCGAAATATTATCTTCTTCGTGTTGGTCTGCATGCCCACCTATTTCTACCACATATCCTTTATTTTTTCGCATAATTTCTAGGATATAAACTAAAGTCTGCTTGTGGTCAGGGGTTAGATTGCTCGATGATTTTGTAAAATATAATGGCGTACGATAGAGTCTTTTGAGGTTATAGGGCTTACCTTTTTCGAGTAATTCTTTTACCTGATAAACCACTTTAGCATCTTTCGAGGCAATAATAGTAGCTTGTACTCGTTCAGGCATCTGGTAGCGTACAATATTTTTTTCGTAAAAGAGGCGTTGTTCGGTTGTATCAGATGTTGACTTTTCATATACTAAATCATTGAGTAATTCCATTTTCAAAAGACTTGTGGAATACTCATTCATCAAAATCTTAAAATCAGGATTCAATTCCTCTAAATGAGATTCGGCATATTCTTTTACGGTATTTTCAACAAACTTTTTATAGAAACTACGCATAACCATTGTAGGAGTATAGCCCGTTGGTATTCGTTCGAAAGTTTGATGGTCAACAGCAAAATCAAAAAACAATTTAGTTTTGTATGCTTTTGAGCCAATGTTGAATATTGGTTTATTCAATAATTCATTATTAACTGCATAAGCCCATTTTTTCACCAAAATGTTAGTATCAGCGGCCGTAATGGCTCTTTTAACAACCTCTTGGTCTTCATCAAACTTCATTTGTTTTTTTAGTTTGATGAGCGTATTTTCTTTTACTACATCGCCCCTTGAGTCTGTCACAATTTTATCTTTCAACTTTACCTGAGCTTCATCAAAAGACTCCATTGGGATTTTTTTAGAAAGCTTTATCAAATGCCAGCCAATTGTAGTACGTACTGGTTTTGATACTTCTCCTTCTTGCAAAGCAAATGCCGCTTGTTCAAATGATACTTCTTCTCTACCACCAATTCCGAATACTGGCAAAAAACCACCAAAATTTCGGTAGCGTGTATCATCAGAATATTTTTTACAAGCATCTTCAAAAGAGATTCCTCCTTTGGCAATCACTTCTCTTAATGAATCCAGCGTATTTTTTGCTTTAAGGCTTTCTGCCTCAATAGCATTGGGCTGAACTGTTTTTAATATATGTTGTACTAACACACTTCCACTGTAAGGTCGGCGACCTAAAACTTTCACAATATGATACCCTCCCTTTGTTCGAACTGGCATAGATATTTGTCCAACCGGAGTAGTATATGCTGCTTTCTCAAGTGGGTACAGAAAACGTATCGCTCTAAACCAACCCAAATCACCACCAACACTATTTGTTTTTTTATCTTGTGAAAACTGTTGAGCTAAAGTGTCGAAATCTTCTCCTGTTAGAGCTCTATTTCGAATATCAACTAATTTATTATAAATTGCTAAAGTATCTGTAGGCTCGGCAAACTCTGAAATAGGATACATAATATGAGCTACGCGAACCTCTTCTTTCATCCATTCATAAGTTTCTTTTAGTAGAGCTTTAATCGTTGTGCTATCGGTTAAATACGCTTCGGCTAAAGTACTTCGATAATCTTCTATTTCTTGCTTGAATGATGCGGTAGTATCGTAGCCTCTCTTTTTTGCATCGGCGATAATCCTTTGGTCGTTGATGACCTGCTCTAAAAAAGCTTTAGGCGAGAGCGAATCTTCTGAAATCTGATTTTCGAAAGCAAATTTTAAATCGGCAGTTTTTAACGCTACATTACCTACTGTCAACGCAACAGGTTCTGGCTTAGATTCTGCTACTGAAGGTGTGCTTATAAGAGGTGGAGTTGTAGAAGAAATAGTAAAAATATCTTCTTTAGACTTCGTAGAAGCTACCTGATTAGTTTTAGGTAGGGGTTTCTTGGCAACTTGACAAGCTAATTGTATAAAAACTAATGTTATATATATATATTTATTGTATTTCATTATAAAAGCATAAAACAATCATCCTCAATAAACAACTGCAAAGGTTAGAATTTATTGTGATGAAACTGATTTTGTTGAGTAAGAGACACCTCTAAAGATGATAAACATCAAACAAAAGGTATTAAAGAATCCAAAATTAAGCGAAATTTCTGCTTTTTACGAAATTTTATTCAATAATTTCTTCTATTATCGACTGGCCCGATGATAAATCACCGCTTGTCCATTGCCATTGTTCATGTAAGCGAATACGGCCATCAGGTAATAATTCAGGCTTTGAAAAACAAATACCCGTCATTAACTCACCATACTGATTGATGTGTTCATAACGCATATCTAAAGCATTTTCTTCAACAACTTTAGCAATTAAAAAACCTTTTAAGATTGAGCCTCCACGATATTCTGCCCAAACTACATTTCCCTGTTGCTGATAATTGAATATAGTTTCAGCCCCAACTTCTCCATTGGGTGTATTATTTACAGATTTGAAGGTTTTTCCATGATAGTTTATTGACATAAAACAAAAGTTTAGGAAATAGCAAAATTAAAAAGAGCGAACCAAAGTTCGCTCCTAATATGAATTAAATGATGGGTTCTTGTTGTGACAAGCAGTGAAAACTACCCAAACCCCAAATGATTTCGGTAGCATTAATACCAACAACTTTATGTTTAGGAAAACACTCTTGAATAATTGATAAAGCAAGGTCATCTTTATCGCAACCATAAGTAGGAACGATAATAGATTTATTGGTTATCAAGAAATTAGCATAAGAAGCTGGTAGCCTTACGCCACTATCATACACGGGGTCAGGCATTGGTAGCTCAATAATATTTAGTGGCTGGCCATTAGGCAAACGCATGGCTTTTAAATCTTCCAAGTTTTGTTTGAGCGGATGATAATTATCATCTTCTTCATTGGGTTCAACCACTGTTAGAACGGTATCTTCATTCACAAAACGAGTAGTATCATCAATATGGCCATCGGTATCATCGCCCACAATTCCTTCAGTAACCCATAAAACTTGCTCCACTCCATAGTAATTACGAAGATAATCTTCAATTTCGGACTGAGAAAGATGCGGATTTCGGTTCGGATTAAGCAAACAAGATTTACTGGTCAATACTGTACCTTTTCCGTTGAATTCTACCGAACCACCTTCCATGATAATACCAGGTACTACATAAGGTAGATTCAAATATTCGGCAATTTTTATTGGAATTCTATCATCATCATCATAAGGAGGATATTTACCTCCCCAAGCGTTATAGCCCCACTCAACAATCATTCGTTGTTTAGTTTCGGGGTTTATCAAAAACGCCGGGCCGTGGTCGCGGCACCAAGAGTCATTATTAGGATGAATCGGAACTTCTACTTTACTTTTATCTATCCCATATTCTTCTATTAATCGCCAAATAAGGGC
Source organism: Emticicia oligotrophica DSM 17448 (assembly GCF_000263195.1). Taxonomy (GTDB): domain Bacteria; phylum Bacteroidota; class Bacteroidia; order Cytophagales; family Spirosomataceae; genus Emticicia; species Emticicia oligotrophica. The sequence goes on along the minus strand of NC_018748.1, from coordinate 2,850,513 downwards.
TTGATGCTCCTCGTCTTTGGCATTAATACATACATTTTCACTTTCTGTAATGGCTTTCACAAAGGCCATGTATGAAGGATAAATTCGTTCTAAACGCTCGCCATAATCCCACGAATCTGAACTTTGCGGAAAACTAAGCCAAGTAGCTCTATGAGGGTGCCATTCGGCAGGAAAAAAAAAGCCTTGTTCTTTCGGAGTCATTCTATTTTAATTATTGGGTAGTAAAACCGTTTCCTTTTGTGAAATCTTATCATTAATATTGCAAACTACCCACTGCAAACCTCTTGATTATAGATTTTTCTACAAAGTTAAGCTGAAAATCTATAAATTCTGAAATGAGGAAATCCAAAGTTTAAGATTTACCGTAAATGTTATCAAAAAGACATGATAAATTAATCATCTTAGAACCGTTAAAACCATCAGATTAAATAATTCTATATTTTGATTGAGAAAGTAACTAAACATCTTATTGAAAGTATTGTTATTTAGTTTGAACTAAAAAAAAACGCTTGGCACGTCGAATTAGCATAGCAGAAGAAGATTTGGTAACTTTATTGCGAAATAAAGACCAGAAGGGTTTTAATATCCTGTATAATAATTATTCAGGAGCTTTGTTTGGTGTGATTAACAAAATCGTCCAATCAGATGATGACGCCAGTGATTTGTTACAAGATACATTCTTAAAAATTTGGCGAAATATTGATAATTATGACTCTTCGAAGGGAAGCATCTTTACATGGATGATGAATATTGCTCGTAATCTAAGCATCGATAAAGTTCGTTCGGCTGATTACAGAGATTCATCTCAGAATGTATCAATGGAAGATTCTGTAATTTTCCAAGTAGATAGTGAATATCAAACCAACTTATCAATTGATGCGATTGGCCTTAGAAAAATTGTCGATGGCCTAAGACCTGAATATAAACAACTCATTGATTTAGTTTATTTTCAGGGTTATACACAAGCTGAAGTGTCAGATGAATTCGGCATTCCACTTGGTACAGTAAAAACAAGAATAAAAGCGGCTATCGGTAACCTAAGGAATCTATTGGGTGTGCTATGGCTTGTCTTATCATACCTATTTTTATGAGTTTTAATTATTGAATAAAACTAAAGAGAACTTAGAGTGAAGTTTTCACTCGTTTAGTAAAATGAATATTAAAGAATACATAGCCTCTGGGATTATAGAAAGCTACGTGCTTGGATTGGCTTCGACGGAAGAAGTGGCCGAAATCGAGCAATTGGCTATGCAATACCCCGAAATTAAGGCCGAAATTCGAGCAATCGAAGAAGCCTTAGAAAGCTATGCCTTTGCCAATGCTCAAACTCCTCCAGCTCATCTGCAAGACCAAATTTGGTCAAAAATTGTGGAGGGTAATAGTAAAGTTATTGACTTTGAGAGTGGCCAAGAAATAGATTTCAATGCCCAACGGGCAACCAGAATCTCGGGGTTTTACGGAACTTACCTAAGAATTGCCGCTTCAGTAGCATTATTGGGTAGTATTTTAGCTAATATTTACTTAGCTACCCAATGGAAAAGTACAAAATCAAATCTTGATTTAGCTGTAAATGAAAATATAAAACTCCAAAAAGATATCAAATCGCAGGAAGAAATGATGTCAGCCAATGAAGTTAAATTACTGATGGACCCAAGCGTGAAAATGAGTAAGTTAGTCGGTCAAAAAGGTTCAGAAAATTCAACTGTCATGCTCGCATGGGATACAAAAACTAACCAAGTTTATGTAGTGAGGGGTAATTTACCAGCTCCTCCCGCAGGAATGCAGTATCAACTGTGGGCAATTATTGATGATAAACCCGTTGATGCGGGTGTGTTTGATATAAAAAATAACACTCAACAAGTGAAGAAAATATCAACAGCAAAAGCATTTGCAGTTACATTAGAGAAAAAAGGTGGAAGCCCAGTTCCTACATCAGATGTGATGGTAATGGGTATATAGAAATTAGAAAGCAAAAAGCGGAGTTATGTTTCGAAACATAGCTCCGCTTTTTTTAAGAAATCTTTACTCGTTCAAAAGCATCAATGTAAGTCTTTTTACTAGCATTGAGTACTTTTATATCTCTTGATTGAGCAAAAGATTTTAATATTTCGTAAGAAAAAAACACTTTGTGCAAAGAGAGAAATTGTGCTTGCAAACTTGGTCGCGAATTATTTCGCACATCTACTACTTTTTCGTGTTTGATATCGGCCGAATTGTCATAAAAATGAATCTGACGCATTTCAAATTCATTCTGCTCGGTAATTCTCATTTCTTCATGCCATGAATGGTCAGCACCAAACAAATAAACACTTTCATAGTTTTGAACTAATGCTACATAAAGCGATGCCGCCAAAATATTCTGACATTGAGGCATTCCTAAATTATGCTTAAAAATCCAATTTCTGAAAGCAGGAAAACCACGCACAATGGTATAATTGAAAAGGCACACTTGCACATTAGGCTTCTCTTTTTTTAGTCTTTTTACAAAATAAGAGTTACGCCCACTGGCCGGAACAAAAAACCTCATTGGCCAATCAGTCTTTTCAAAAATAGCTTCGTATGTTTTCTTAATATCCTGACGCCCATCATTTTGTTCATCGTACATGAAAAAGGCAGGGTCTAAGAAAACATAATTTTGGGGCTTCAAGGAAGAGTAAACTTCTGACAATGCAAATAGATTTACACAATAGGTATCTGTTTCTTGCAAGAAATTTAAGTTTTCTGCTAAAGCGTGATTAAGCGAAGGACCATTTCCTAAAATGGAAGCAATCTTTTTTTGATTGGAAAATTTGGGTAGCCAAAATTTCGATAATAATAATACTTTCAAAATCGAAACAAAGGTTTGAATCGTATGATTAAACAAGGCTCCGATTTTCAAATAATAATCAAACATCGTTTATTTTATTCGTTGATAAAAAATCCCGAATGAAAACTTAGATAACGAATGCTAATCTTCTACTTCATTCGGGATTTATGCCATAATTTATATTTCTGTTTGTTCAGTTTTTTTCTCACTGCGAAGCTCCATCACTAAAGCTCCAATAAGTAGTAAAACCATAAGAATAGATGCAACTAAATCTATTTTTGCCCCAATTATGACTGATTTTGGTTGAAATTTGAACTCAATCTTATGTTTACCAGCAGGAATAGTCATGGCACGCAACACATAGTTTGCTCTAAAATGTGGCGTTTCTTGTCCATCCACAAAAGACTTCCAATCTTCATTTCCACGGTAGTAAATTTCAGAGAAAATTGCTACTTGGCTAGTCGGAGAATTTGACTCATAAGTCAAATAATTTGGCTTATAATCAGTTAGTTTGATAGTCGCCGTTGTATCTTGTTTAATGTTTTTATCACTAAAATATTGTTTATAACGTTCATCAACAAAAGCTACGCTACGCGGATTAAAATTGCTAACAGCTTTAATTTCCTCATCGGCATTCTTAACCACTTTTACTTCATTCACAAACCACGCATTACCTAATGCATCTGGATTTTTTTGTGCCACTGGGTTTCCATCTTGTCCTGGTGTAATGAAATACTTCGTATTCAACATATTAAAGATTGGTAAATTATACTTACCATCTTTGGTCATTGCATTATCATATAATTCTTGAATACGCTTCAATTTAGCACCATGATATCCACCAATAGATTTGTGGAAGTAGGAAGCAGTTGCATCTGCAAAGAAGCCTTGGTTTGTTGCTAAATCCACCACTCTAAAATCTGGGTCTTTATCTTGTAAAATTTGCTCATCAGCAGGCGATGGATTGAATCGCTCAGCTACACGAGTTTTGGTTTGAAAATCATCATTATTAAAGTAGCGTTTATCAACCAAAGCTAAATCAAGAGCAGCCAAAATACCTAAAACAATGACAAATACATTAGCTTTTATTTTCTCGGTAGTATAAGCCCAAATTACTCCAGCAGAAATTACTAATAAAAATATCGAACGTAACAAATCACCCATTACTGCCGATTGGCGGTCGGCATGAAGTGAAGCCGCAAAAGCATCGGCAAACTCCTGTCCGTTGGCCTGAGCCATACTCTTAAACATATCAGCATCACGTTCTGATCGGAAATCAAGCATGAAATAACCAAGTAAAATCAATAGCACTAAACCTCCAATACTATAAAGTAAAGGTTTCTTAAGTTCATTGAAAGATAGCTTTTCAGTAATGATTTTATTCACACCCATCATAGCCCCCAATACAAAACACAAGTGCATGAGTGTAACAACCATCTTACTATCTCTAAATTTATTGTAGTAAGGGAAATAATCGAACATAAAGAAGTTGAAGCCACTAAAACTACTCCCCCAAGAGATAAACAAGTATAAAATTGAGGTCAGAATCAGCACATATCTTAAACCATCTTTTACCAAGATTAACCCCAAGATAAATAAGAATAAAATGATGATACCCGAATAATTTGGTCCAGAAACATAAGATTGTGGGCCAAAATACATCGGTAGATTTGAGCTAAACTGTGCTGCTGTAGTAGCATCAACACCTTTCCCTACAAGCATTTTATAAGTCTCTGATTTTTCGCCCAAGTTGGCAGCAGAAGCACCTCCAACAAAATTTGGAGCCAAGAGCGTTAACGTTTCTATTTTACCTGGACTATATGAAAAAGCATAATCTCTTCCTAAACCATCAGCTGATTGATTCAAGTTTCCGAGTGTAAGCTCTGATTTGCCGCGTGTGGTTTCTTTCGAGTAAACAAAGTTATTCCATAAGTGCATACTATTAGTTCCAAAACCAATCAATGACCCAACCAATACAACTACATAAGCCTTAATTAAACCCGAAAAGTTACCCTTCTTTACATGTAAATAACTTTCAAAAAGTACATATATACCTAATAAGAAGAATAAATAATAAGTAATTTGTGGGTGATTGGCATACATCTCCATAGCCATGAAGAAGGTGGTCATCGCAATACCCAACAAATATCTTCCCCTAAAAACAGCTATAAAAGAAGCTAAAAGAGCAGGTGCAAAAGCAATGGCTACAATTTTTGAAACGTGGCCAGCCTCAAGAAAAAGCAGGTTGTAGGTATTGAATGCATAAGCCACCGAACCGAAAAAACCGAGCCAATTATTTACTTTTAATACTCGCATTAACACATAAAAACCCAACATCAAGAGTATCAAAACATTGGCTGGAGAAGGAATATTGTTCATGTAAAATGAACCAATCTTTGTTGAAAGGCTATTTTCATAATCGCCTGCCACCATATACCCTGGCATTCCACCAAACATTGAGTTTGTCCACCAAGCCCACTCGCCTGTTTGCTTATAAAAATCATTTAATTCTTTAGCCGAGGCCGCAGCCATTTGAGTATCGTGCATGGCAAGGCGTTTGCCTTGCAAGAGTGGCGATGCATACATAAAACTCACAACCACAAAGCCAACCGCCGCGATGAGATGAGGAATATACTTTTTAAACATTGATTTGGAAAATATGTTAGCTAATTATCTTTTGAATTTGGCAGCATGTTTACCGAATTATCAAAACAATTCGTATAATTCTGCTATAATATCTTACAAAGAACGCAAAGAAAAAGTAAATTAGGTATGAACAAGACCAAAAATCTTTACGAACTTTGCAGGAATATTAATCAAACAAACGCACCAATGCTCATTTTTAATATTACGTTTAATGTTGAAGATAAAATAAACGAACAATGGTTAAAGTGGATGAAATCAAATTTTATACCAGTTGCATTATCTACGAATTTGCCTAAAGACATTAAAGTTTTCAGACTTCTCAACGAACAAGCCAATACTGATAAAACTTTTGCTTTTCAATTTCATTTCAAAAATATGGAGGATTATATGGAATTTGAGATGCAGCATCGTGAAAGAATTTCGGATAGATACCAAATGCTTTTCCGAGGGAAATACGTTGAATTCAGTTCACTTCTCCAAGAAGCCTAAAGAAATATTCAGAATTATCTACAAAACCTGTCTTTTTCAAAGACAGGTTTTGTTTTTTAGGGATATAATCACTAAAATTGTCCTACCTAATTACACTAATATTACACTTCACTTACTCATGAAAAAAGCCCTAAAGATTTTCTTCTTTACTATTATCGTCGTTGCTATTTTTTTCTTTGGCTTCTTACCTAGCATGATTGATAAATCAATGAATAAAGTAACTAGCCAACCCCCATTCCCGAAAGATAGTGTTTATGAAGCCATTCCTTTCATTGCTGATTTGCACTGCGACGCTCTTCTTTGGGACAGAGATTTCTTCGAAAAACATAATTATGGCCACGTTGATTTACCAAGAATGCTTGAAGCAAATATGGCCTTACAAGTTTTTACGATTGTAAGTAAAACACCCCGCGGAATTAATATCGAGCACAACGATGACCACACCGACCAAGTAGCTTTGCTTAATTTTGCCCAACTTCGCAAGCCAGCCGATTGGTTTAGTATCAAAACGCGTGCTTTAGACCAATGCCATGACCTTCATAGCTTTGCCAAAGAATCGGGTGGAAAATTTAGAGTAATTACTTCCAAAAGAGACTTAGAAAAATATATAGCGGACCGAAAACAAAATCGTTTCATTACTGCTGGAATGTTGGGGGTTGAGGGAGCTCACTGCTTAGAAAATGATATAAACAATCTTGATGTTTTGTATGATGCAGGGGTTAGATATATTGGTTTAGCACATTTTTTTGATAACGAATGGGCGGGTTCTGCTCACGGTGTAAAAAAGGGTGGACTAACTGAAAAAGGTAAAGATTTAATCAAGAAAATGGCTGAAAAGAATATGGTTATTGACTTGGCTCACTCTTCTCAAGCAACCATAAGCGATGTATTGAAATTGCATAGCGGGCCAGTAGTTGTCTCACATACGGGTATTAAAGGTGTTTGCGATAATAATCGAAATTTAACTGATGAACAAATCATCGAAATCGGTAAACACAATGGAATCATTGGCATTGGTCTATGGGAAACAGCCGTTTGCGGAACTGATGCCGCCGCAACTGCCAAAAGTATCAAATATGTAGCCGATAAAATTGGCGTTGACAAAGTAGGTTTAGGTTCAGATTTCGATGGTGCAATTGGAACTCATTTTGATGTAACTGGTTTGCCACTTATCGTAAAAGCACTCGAAAAAGAAGGATTCAATCAAGAAGATATTACTAAAATTATGGGCGGAAATATCAGAGATTTTTTCCTCAGAAACTTACCCAATTAACGCTTACCTTGATTTCTGACGGTATAAGTAAAAGTCAATAAGAAATACCTACTAAGAGTATTCGAGCGGTCTATTTCAAAGAAGTTCTCATCCGAACGCGGCGAAAGATAAATATTCCGCTTGAATACATCTTGCACAGAAAACATGAGTTCTCCCCTATTATTTTTCAAAAATAAATGTTTTACGGCTACATTTAAAATCGGAATCGGCTTGAGAGCATTATTTAAGCGAGAACTCTGATAATAAGTATAATCAAAATCAGTTGCTAGTGTAAATTCCTTGGTTATCCTCCAACGTAAATCTGTGGTGTTTTTTAATATTGAAAACGTTTGATTAAATTCTTGATTGACCGAATAAGTAACAAACGATTTCTGATAATTTGCCGCAACAATAAAGTTAATCTTATCTGTCAAATAAGTAAACTTAAAATCTCCTCGATATTGATTTTGCGTGTTCAAATTATTCACACCATTTACTAAGCTGTTTCCTTGCGAAACCAAATATCTCGGACTTATCGTTATCCTCATGCGATTCTTTACTTTTCCAATCGAAAAAGTATAATTCATTCCTAAGTTGGCATTCCAACGATATGGCATATTTACGGGTTGTGTTGTACGCACAAGGGTTTCGCTAACCGTTTGGGCGTAGGCAATGGCATTTTGTGTATAATTTAGATTCCCACTGATACCAATATTCGTAAAAGTTTTGGGGTTGAAGATATTATCATTCAAAAATAATCTATGTACATACTCAGGCTTCAGGTCTGGATTTCCAAGAAATATATTCTGTGGATTATTATTAACCGTAATTGGTTGTAAATCTCTTACCGATGGCTCACTTACAGCTGTATTATATTCAAAAGTGACATTATTATTTACTTTTCTAAGGTTTTTATTATCGGCACTTCTACGGAATGAATATCGCATTGACGGCAAAATATTCTGAAATCTGCGTTCTAAGACATTATCAGATGCTCGCTTCACAATACTTTGCAAAATAGATTTCTGATAAAAAACGCCTACCATCAAAGTTTTCTCTTTGGTTTCATTATTTAACTTAAAACCTGCTTGTTGAAAATCAAATCGACTACTATAAGCATTACTCAAAACATTATTTTGCACAAAAGTGGCATTGACAATATCCCAAACATCGAAATTCGAACTATTGATATTTTGTTGATAGGCATAATTGCCTTCTAATGTCATATTTTTAGCCAACGGCTCTGTATAGGCTATTTGAATGCGTTGGTTTTGCTGTTTGGTTTTTCGAAGGTTTTCCTGATTGATTGTTCTTTCTACAATTGCTCCATTAACTTGATTTCGATTTAGTGTATTGGTTGAGTCGCTGTTGGTATCTTTATTCAAATTAAAAACAGCATTCAAGCTTATTGTTCGGCGTGGCAATGCAAATCTGTGTCGAAGTAAAAGACTATTATTATAACTTTGTCCATTAGAGTGATTCCGTACCGTTCTGTTTGAAGTATTTACCACCGTGTCTCCTAAAGAAAAAGTGCTTATCTTAGAAAGTGTATTCGTGAGGGCATCACCAGCAACAGTGTTCACGGAAGTGGTGAGTTTCAGTAAGTTTTTTTCATCGAAATGGTGTGTAAGTATGGCATTCAGTCGGTGGTTATTGTTATCACGATTTTGTTGTGTATTCTGGTCAGTATTGATAGTTTTAGAGGGTAAAAAACTCTGTCGAAACAAGTTTCTCAACAAGTCAGTATGCCCTGCATTAAAGAAATAACTACTTTGAAATGAAGACTTCTTGGCATATTGATTATTATAATTCAACCCTGCACCTTCGGTCGAAACAATGCCAGGCCGTTTACCAACGACAATCGGTAAGTTTACATTTGCGGCATTTCCGCCACCACCTCCACGATTTGATTGTGAATTTAAGCTTGAAAAATTGGCAGCATCTTGTGGCGTAAATCCTTGCTGATTGAGGTTATTTAATAGCCCAATTACTGAAAACTGCTCACTCGGACTAAATCTATTGACTGAAGTTTTGGCATTGTAGAAAGCAGGAGAATTATCAAACTTCGGAAAACCCGCTACCGAACCAAAACCAAATGTTCCTTTTTTGTGAGAATCTTTCAGCGTAACATTAATGACCATTTCACGTTCGCCATCGTCTACTCCCGAAAACTCTGCCTGTTCGGTCTTTTTCTCAACGACTTGTATTTTCTCAATCGATTCGGCTGGTAAGTTTTTCAAAGCGAGTTGCGGGTCATTTCCGAAAAACTCTTTCCCATCAATATACAATTTTTTAATAACCTTATTTTGAGCTTTTATTCCTCCGTTTTCATCTATTTCCAAAGCCGGTACTTTCCTTAATAAATCTTCAAGGTTATCATTTTGCTGGGGTTTTAATACGCCTGCATCAAACTCAAGGGTATCTTTTTTTACAGCTACTGGTTCTTTGTTACCTTTTACTATTACCTCATTCAGCACATTATCGGCACTTTTAACTAATACATTTCCCAAATCAGTAAAATCACCCTGAATTGTAAATGGGAAAACGGTCGTTTGATACCCAACTACGGATATTTTTAATAAATATGATTTGGAATTACTTAGAATGAATTCGAAAGAGCCATTTTCTTTCGTGAGTTGGCTACTAATATTAGAAGAATCTTTGGTAACAAGCACACTAATAGTTGCAAAAGGAAGCACTTGATTATTTTCGTCAATGGCAATTCCTCTAACTACTGATTTAGGTTGAGCAAAAACCAAAGACGAAAACAACATAAACAAAAGCATCAATGTTTTTTTCATCTTTGGGAAAAGAGCGTTTTTAGTTTTTTCGTATTAGATAATACAAATATAATTTGCTAAATGCTTGAGCTGTAATAGAAAACGTCGAGTTTGTGTTTTATAAAGACCAAAGTTTCAGAAAATTCGTCGAAAGGGCATTTTAATTGAATAAACCTGTGAATTTTGTTGGCATTTCAGTTTCAAATCTTACATCTTTTTTTGTAATGGGATGCTTAAATGCCAATACCCAAGCATGCAAACCCAAACGTCTGAGAGGGTTTGATTTTGCCCCATATTTTTCATCACCAACCACTGGGTGCCCAATATCTTTGGCATGCACACGAATCTGATTTTTTCGACCAGTTTCAAGATTTACCTTCAAAAGCGAGTAGTTTTTATTGCTTTTTAATACTTCGTAGTGCGTAATTGCTTTCTGCCCTACCTCCGTGTTTTTGGTTGAATACATAATCAAAGCTTTGCTTTCAACTAAATATGATACGATGGTATCTTCTTGTTTTTCAACTTTTCCCTCAACTACAGCTAAGTAAGTGCGTTCTTCTATGGAATCATTCCAAGATTCCTGTAAAAGTTTCTGAATTTTTTCGCTCTTAGCAAACATCATCAAACCCGAAGTCTCGCGGTCGAGGCGATGCACCACAAAAATTCGATTTCGGGGGTCTTGTTTTTTTACATGGCTACTCAAAATACTATATGCCGTATTATCTTTTTGTTTTTCGGTAGCAATCGATAAAATGCCAGCCTGCTTTTCAATAACAATTAGGTACTCATCTTCAAAAACAATATTCAAAGCTCTATAACGCTGTTCTTCAGGCATTTTTCTCCACTTTACTTCTACCTTTTGTTGTGGTTTAAGCGGATGATTGAATTGAGAAATCGCCTGACCATCTACAAAAATCTGTTTTTCTCTCAATAAAACTTTTATATCATTTCTACTACGATTTTTTATCTTTTCGAGTAAAAACACCAACAATTCACTTTCAACCTCAACTTTAAATTGAGTAGAATCAGACTTGCTAGGTTTATTATTTTGTCTTTTATCTTGTTTGAGCATTTTAATTTATCAGCTTCCAATATTTGTTTCTATATTCAAAGGTAGTTTGAAATTAATGAAATGAGTAAATTTTTTAGATTTTCTAAGGTTTTTCGCCAATGATTAGGCAATTCCTCAATAAGAATTACCTTCGTAATTAAGATGCAGACCCACATATAATGCTGATTTTCGATGAAAATATAATAAACATTTGTGAAAATTTGCGTTGATAAATATGTGTTATCTGCGGTTTGAAAATTTATAAAAACATATACTTAATCCCGAACTTACATTGCTTTTAGTAATGCTTTAAGAAAGTTATGCCTGAAAAGAACCAAAACCATAAAAAAAATGTAGTATAAGTTCAGCAAACAATATGTATTACTGCTATGACAGGCAATTTTGAAGAATTAGTAAGTTCGGATGAACCCGTTTTAATAGATTTCACGGCCGAATGGTGCAAACCTTGTAGAAAAATAGACTCAATGCTCAATCAATTAGTTGAGGAAATTGATGAAGAGGTTTTGGTGATGAAAATTGATGTAGATAAAAATCCTGCTCTACGTAAAAAATATAAAATTGAGGCAGTTCCAACCCTCATTTTGTTTCAGAATAATAAACAACTTTGGCGACACACTGGCCTTATTTCGGTACCTGAAGTGGTAAAAGCCATTGATAAAGCATTATATTAACGAGAAAAGGACGAGCATAAACCTCGTCCTTTTTTTATTTATTGAATAATCACTCTGCTAAAACCTCTATTGTTTCTTTCGAGTCGAATTTGTGTAGAAATTCGCTCTTTTATTGACTCTACGTGCGAAATAATTCCGATATTTTTCTGTGATTCCTGTTGTAATTTTTCTAAAGTATTTAATGCTAAATCTAAAGATTCGGGGTCGAGCGTTCCGAAGCCTTCATCAATAAATAAGCTATCAAGTTTGATATTCTTTGATGCCAAATCAGATAAAGCCAATGCCAACGAAAGACTTATCATAAAAGTTTCACCACCCGAAAGGGTTTTTACGGAGCGGCGTTCGTTACCCATGTATTGGTCAACAATCATCAATTCGTCCTCGTCTTGCTCACTCGGTTTATCGAGTAAATATCTATCCGATAAATCCTTCAAACGTCGATTGGCTAAAGCAATTAATCGAGCGAGCGTAAGTCCTTGAGCGAAAGTTCCAAACTTTTTACCAGTAGCATCGCCAATATATTTATCCAATAGCTCCCATTTTAAATTATCCTTTTCTAAAGTTGCTAATTGAATTTCTAAACGCTGAATTTCCTGCTTGGTATTTTGTAATAAAGTCAACGTAACTTCATGGCGAGTTTGTTCTTCAAGCAATGTTGTTTGTCTTTTCTTAATTTCTAATTGTGTTTCAAGCATGAACGCCAAACTTGTGGTAGCATCATCTGATTTTCTTAGATTCTCAATTTCAAGCTCATGTTCTTTGAGTTGACCCATAAGTGTTTGACTTGCCACCAATAAATTTTGTTTTTTCTCGCGTAAAACTCTTTGCATTTCTGCACTTAAAATAGCCGCCTGACAAGCCAATGTATTTTCAAAACCTGCCAATTTTATCTTTGATTCGAGCGATGAAAATTCGTTTTCGTATGCTTTATTTTTAGGTGCAATCTCATTTTTTAAATCATTTATTACTTTAACCGAAGTTTGGATAGCCGTTTGTGTTTGCAAGTAATTGGTTTGAATATCATTAAATTCTTTTTCAAAATCTTGCCCAGCGTATAATTCTTTTATTTGTCCAATTAATTGATTATACGCCAATTGCAAACCTTTCGCCTCACTACATCTTTTATAAAGCAATTGCAAATCTTTGTATTTTTCAACTTTACTTTCAACACTTTGTAAAGCCGACTGTTGACTTTCTATATTTTTTAATTGTCCATCAATACTATCACTATTTCCGACTTTGTCAATTTTAAGGGCAGTTTTAATCGAATCAATTTCTGTCAAAACTGCTTTTTTCTGAACCTCAAACTCTTTGAGGTTTTGAACTGCACTTTTGCTCAATGCTTCCGCCGAAACAATTTGTCCGTTGAGTAACTTAAATTGTTCATTGAGTTCTTTCTCTTCTTTTTTAGCCTCGGTCAATTTTTGGTCAACCTCAACGTAATTATTGGCATAATGGCTTAAAAAAGGGTGTTCGAGCGAACCGCAAAGCGGACAAGGCTCATCTTTTTTCAATAGATTTTGGCGGTCTCTTTCAAAATTATATGATTTACCCAAACGCTCTTTCTCTGTTTCAAACTGTTTGATAATTTGTTCTAATTCAACCAGTCTTTTTTGCGTTTTTTCGAGAATTGGACGTTGTTGAACAATCAATTCAGTTTGTGTTTTTTCTTGGGTTCGTTCCTTCTCAATTGCCCGATTGACATTCACAAACTGCACAACACAGTTTTTGAGTTGAGCATAATTTCTAAATTCAAAAGCTAAAACTTCACGCTTAACAGCAGCTTCAGAGGCATCCGTAATATTAGCTTGTTTGAGTGTTTCGTCTAAAATATTTTTATGAGAAATACCTACATTTTTTATCTGCTGAATATTTTCATCTGAGATTTGGCTAACAGAAAACTGTAAATTTCTATCGGCAATTTTTGTGAGTAACTCCGTAATTTGAGCTTCGAATGCCTTCTTTTCTGCCTCCTGAGCCGCTTTTTTATTATATAATTGACTAAGATTTTCTCTAAGCTGCTGAAGACTTATTAAAGCATTTTCGAGCGTAAGATTAGGCTCTTTTGTTAGTCCAGCAATTCTCAATTGAATTTGATTCAAAACTTTAGAATTATCAGCAAAACGCTTTTCTTCTTCCTGTAATCTTTGATTTAAGTTTTTTAGCTCATTTTCTTGATTCTGTAAGCCTAAAATCAATGCTTGAAAAGGTTCGGCTTTTTCGTGGTTTTGTAATTGAACCGCCTCATTTTTTTCAAATTCAAGTAAAGCCACTTGGGCTTGTTCGAGGCGTTGTTGTTTTTCTTTAATGAGTTTTTCGAGTTCAAAAATCTTATTTTTTTGAGCAATTTTTTGTTCTAAAAGCGTAATTTCTGAAGCAATTTTCTCTAATTCTTGAGCAATCTCAATTTTCTTGTTCAACCAATCCTGCTCTTGCTCTGGACTTGCTAATTTTCTTTTTTCTGCATCAATTAATGCACGAACATCGCGTAATTCAAGCCCTTTTTCTTTGGCAACTTCAAATGCTTTTTTACCAAGTTTACGATAAATTTGTGTACCCGTAATATCTTCTAATAATTTACCTCTTTCATCTCTACCCGACTTCAAAAATCTCGCAAACTCACCTTGCGAAAGCAAAATCGACTTAATAAATTGGTCATAAGATAAACCAATCAATTCTTGATTTTTATCGGGTACCTCACTCTTTTTCAGAGGTAAAATTGCCTGTGTTCTTAAGTCAATAATCTCCATGCCATAGTCATTGAAATTATTGTTTTTGTTCAGTTCTATCCACCATTTTGAAGTAAATACGCCAGATTTGCACGAAAACTCAACTTCTACGGCACATTCTCGTTCTCCTTTAGTAAGGATTGAACCCGCAGATGCGATGAAATCTTTTGAAATCTTTTTGTCGAATCTCGGAATTCGATTAAAAAGTGCTAAAGTAATGGCATCAAGTAAGGTTGATTTACCTGCACCTGTCGGCCCGACTATGGCAAAAAGCCCAGCAGAACCCAATGGATTCGCAGTAAAATCTATAGAATGTTCACCTTTGAAAGAATTAATATTTCGGAGGTATATTTTATTAATTTTCATCTTCTTGCTCTACTAAAAGTAAAAGTTCTGTGAATGCTTCCATCATCAATTTTCTATGCTCCTCCGACAAGGTATTTTCTCTTTCGAGCCTTTTTTGGAGCATATCTTTTTCTGTAATTTCGTCTATACTTTGCCCTTCTAAAAACAATTCTTCACTGCTTTTTACTTCATTTTTGAATGTTAGACGATGCTTTAATACAACTGCATTTTCATCATCAAATAATGCAATAGAATCATTTAACAATTTAATTATTAATGGATCGAATGATTCTTCGATTACCTCAACCTCAATAAATGCTTTTAGGGGAAATTCGTTTTGATAGGAAGCCAATTTTGCTTTAACAGACTCAAATGTACCTGAGATTCGTTTTAATTCTCTGAATTTAGGTACTTGAAATTCTGAAATTTGACTGATGGTATTTTCAGTGATATCTAAAATTAAAACTATTTTTTTGTCATCCTTTTCGCTAAAACTTAATGGAATTGGAGAGCCAGAATAGCGAACCCTATCGGTACCACCAATACGTTGTGGTCGATGAATATGCCCTAATGCTACATAATTGAAAATCTCTGAAAAATCATTTCCCTCTACTGCAGCCAAATTTCCAATTTGAATTTCTCGCTCGGATTCTGATGAACTTGCCCCCTGTGCATACAAATGCCCCATGGCTATCTTTACTTTATCGGCATACTTTTCCTGACAAAATTCTGCCAGTTCGTTGTAATGTTTTTTGATACCCAAACGAACATTCTCAATTCTTGAAGCACCCGTTTCTCCCTCAATAGCTTGTCGAATATGCGAATCTCGTAGGTATGGAACCGCACATATCACTACATTTTCGTGTACAACTATTTCGTTAGTAATTGGAGTTGTGGCTCCTCCTACCACCGTTATATCGAGCAAGTTCAAAATTTCTTTAGGTGCATCGAGCATTTGTGCCGAATCGTGGTTGCCACCTGTTATAATAATTCTACAACGAAGCTGAATCATTTGCCTCAAAAACCAATAGTACATGGCACGAGCTTCGAGTGGTGGATTAGCCAAATCGAAGATGTCACCTGAAATCAACAAAAGGTCAATTTTTTGTTCTTTGATTATCATAATCAACCAATCAAGAAACAACTGGTGGTCTTGTGAAAGGTCATATTTATGGAGTTTTTTTCCTAAATGCCAGTCGGCAGTATGAAGTATTTTCATATTTGATTAAACCGATAATTAATCATGGATTTGATTTGAATAATTATTCAACAACAAAAATGGCACATCCTTCTGAGATATACCATTGAAAACTGATTTGTTTTGTATAATTACTGAAAGCCCCTTCGAATATATCTTCGCAATTGTCAAGAGTAACATTCAATAAAGAATAACGATACCTTTGCAATTTTTTAGCTAATATTTTTGCACTTTCTAATTTTTATATAATTTTAGGGGCACTTTATAAAAAGTGTACTAACTAATTAACTATAGCTAATAACATGAGAAAACTAATCAGAACCTTAGCATCCATTTTATCTTTGGGTGTGTTTATGACTTCTTGTACATCTGAGATTATTGAAGTTTCAGATTCTAAATCTTCATCAACTACAAATCAAAGAAGTGCCGCCAGAACAACTGCCCAAAACTTCGAACCAAATGAAGTATTAGTAAAATTTAAAACTGGCGTTTCAGAGTCAAAAAAATCAGAAATTTTAGACAAAATTGGTGGAAAACTGAAAGAGAAAATCTTAACCAAACTCATGGAAAGGTTTGGAGATAATGATGGAATTCAACTCGTACAAATACCAATGAATGCTTTAGAAGCAATTGCACGTGTAAAAGACCTTGGTGAAATTGAGTATATCGAACCAAACTATATTTACACACACGATGCTGTTTCAAACGACCCATATTTTACTAATGGTTCATTGTGGGGGATGTATGGCTCAACTACCTCTCCTGCCAACCAATTTGGCTCAAATGCTGCTGTTGCTTGGGCAAATGGCAAAACGGGGACTAATACTGTCTATATAGGTATCATTGACGAAGGTTATATGTACACACACGAAGACTTAGCTGCCAATGCTGGAGTAAATCCTGGAGAAATTAGCGGTAATGGTCGAGATGATGATGGTAACGGTTTGGTAGATGATGTCTACGGCTGGGATTTTGATGGAAATAATAATACAGTTTTTGATGGCACTGGCGATGACCACGGTACACACGTGGCAGGAACCATAGGCGGTGTTGGTGGCAATGGAATTGGTGTTGCTGGTGTATGCTGGAACGTTAAACTTTTAAGTGCTAAATTTCTAGGAAGTCGTGGCGGTACAACTGCAAATGCTATCAAAGCTGTTGATTACTTTACTGATTTAAAGATTAGAAGCGGCTTAAATATTGTAGCTACTAATAACTCTTGGGGTGGAGGTGGCTTCTCGCAAGCATTACAAGATGCCATTACACGTGCTAATAATGCAGGGATCTTATTTATTGCAGCTGCAGGTAATAATAGTAGTAATAATGATGCTACGGCTAACTACCCTTCTAATTATAACGTACCAAATGTTATTGCTGTTGCTTCTATTACAAACACTGGTGGATTATCAAGTTTCTCTAATTACGGTGCTACTCAAGTTGATTTAGGAGCTCCAGGTTCAGGAATTTTCTCAACAGTGCCTGCAAGTTCGAAAGGAAAAATAATTTCGAGTTATGCTAGCTATAATGGAACCTCAATGGCTACTCCTCACGTAACAGGAGCAGCTGCTCTATATGCTTCTGTTAATGCAGGGGCATCGGCAGCAACTATCAAAAACGCCATTTTGTCTTCAGTAACGCCTACGGCATCACTTTCTGGTAAATGCGTAACGGGTGGAAGATTAAATGTAGGTTCTTTCTAAATTATTTTGAAATTATAAAATTTAAAAGGCATCAATAGATAATTGATGCCTTTTAAATTTTCACTATTTTACTTTTTCTACTTTCTTTCAATCGAAATAATTTTAAACTCAGTTCGGCGGTTTCTTTGATGCTCTGCTTCTGTACATTGTACACCATCACCACATGAATTTACGGGTTCGGATTCTCCTTTTCCTACCCCACGCATGCGTGCACGAGCAATACCTTTATCTGCTAAATAATCGACTACCTCATTGACTCTTCGTTGTGAAAGCATGAGATTATCAAGAGCATTCCCGCGGGTATCGGTATGTGAACGAATTTCAATAATCATATTCGGATTTCTCTGCATAGTTCGTACTAATTTCTCTAATTCACGTGCAGCATCACTTCGAATCTTATAACTATCAGAATCATAATAGATATTATCCAGTTTTACTATATCGCCAACTTTATACAGTTTCGTATCAAAAAACGAACCCGTGGCAGGTACTACTGGTTTCTTTTTCTTGAAAATACTTGTTATGATACTACGTTTTTCTTCAATTTTGGGAATCGTTTCTGAAGATTTTCCGAAGTTTTCTTTGAAAGACTCTAAAACATAATCACAATTAAGTTCACGTTTGAACTCATAGGAACCATCGGCACCTGTAGTCATTTCTTGAGCAATACCAGTGCATTGATTGATAAATCTTACACGAACACCAGCAATTGGCGTACTATCTTTCCCTGCGGTAACGACACCTCTAAAAATGCTTGAACTTATATTATCGTTTCTGCGAGAAACCAAGGTTTCACTCACAGAATCAACTTTTTCTACTTTCTTATCTAGTTTACTTCTCTCTATAATTATTTCTTTTTTCAAATAAATATCCAACTTTGAAACCTCATAATCTGAGGCATCTTTGTTAGAGAAACTAATACTTTCCGCTTGATAACCATTTTGTTTTATTAAAAAAATAAAGTCGTTATCAGCTTCTAAGCAAAGTTTTATCGTACCAATATCATTTGTTATAGCACTTTCTCTGGTAGTTACATTGTCTTTAATTTCATATTCAAACCTTATTTTATCAAATGGCTTTTTGGTATCATTATCGAAAATATTTACAACCACTTCCCTACAACCATAGAGGGTGCCAAGGCGGGTAAATTTATAGATATCATCATCTATTCCGCCACGTTTTCGATTACTACTAATAAATCCTGTTCGGCGTTCACTATCAGTAATAATTCCAAAATCATCTCTACTCGAATTGAGTGGAGCTCCTAAATTTCTAACCTTTCCACTTGGCATACCAGCCGCCGTACTCATCGGAACAAAGAAAATATCTAAATCGCCCAAACCTGGGTGGCCATCAGATGAAAAATAGAGATTTCCTCTTTCATCAACAAATGGAAACATTTCATTTCCTCGTGTGTTGATACTACCCCCTAAATTCTGTGGCTTTGACCATTCGTCGTTCTCATATCGAGTCATCCAAATATCAGTACCACCATATCCCCCCGGCATATCCGAAACAAAATACATGGTTTTATCATCGATAGTGAGGGTTGGGTGGGCACAAGAATAATCATTACTATTGAATGGAATTTCTTTTATCTTACGCCAATCATTATTTTCATAGTCAGCTGTATAAAGCTTCAACCGACTGATTGCTCCGTTCTTCTTCGGACCCAAAACGCCTCCACTCCCAATTAGTGTATTTCTGGTAAAAACAATTTTCATTCCATCATGGAAAAAAGCACACGGACCTTCATGATATTTCGAATTGAGATTCTTGCTAAATTTTTCGGTTTGAATTGAAGGCTCTTCTTCGTAATCTAGGTACTTACTTCCTGTAATATATTCGGTTCCCTTACGACCCACAGTTTTAGCATCGTTGGCTGTAGGTGGCGTGTAATAGTCGGTTCCAAGTTTTTTTGAAGGCTGGGCATTTTTTTGAGTAACCATTTGGCTACTTGAACCAATAGCAGAAGCCCCCGATTCTGTTCCAAGTGCTTTAAGGTCTTCGAGATAAAATAAATCAAGGAAAGAAGAAGCATCCCAATTAAAAACACGTCGTATTTGTGAGTTTTCGGTTCGACCTGAAACAAATACTAAGCCTTTTTTATAATAAACAGGGCTAAAATCAGCACTACTTGAATTGATACCTACGTATTCGATTTTATAACTACCAACATTACGTTCTAATGCTTCGCGGTTGCTGTTGAGTTTGATAAATTCGATTCCTCTTTTATCTTGTTCCTGCAATTCATTAAACTTTTGCCAGTTTTGATTTGCCTCCAAAAACTTACTATTACTGGTAAGTACTTGAGCAAAATGTCGGTAGGCTTTAATATCTTCCCCCTTGAGTACTGGATTTGCACTTAAAGTTTCTCGATATACCCGTTCGGCATTTTGATAATCCTTTACTAACTTATAACTTAATGCTAAATTTAATTTTGCCTTTAGAATTTCCTCATCAGTAGCACCCTTTGG
Source organism: Emticicia oligotrophica DSM 17448 (assembly GCF_000263195.1). Lineage (GTDB taxonomy): Bacteria > Bacteroidota > Bacteroidia > Cytophagales > Spirosomataceae > Emticicia > Emticicia oligotrophica. Next base: position 2,830,348 of record NC_018748.1, on the reverse strand, counting down.
CTTTCTCAATGCTATTTCATACAATTCAATTGCTTTCGCATAGCCTAAAGTTTCGAATTGGGTATTCGCTTTTTGAAAAACCTTTGAAGAACTTTGGGCCACAGAAGCAAAAGTAAATGTTATGAGATATATCAAACTTATGATTATCCTTTTTGGCATTACTTGAAGATTACTGTTTTAAATTAGACATAAGCCTTTGTCAAAAACCATGCCTTTAACTATTATAATAATTTTAATATTTATTTATTGAATTGATAACCAACCGATCAATTCAAATGCAGAGGGTTATTGAAATACCTATTTTAAGCAGAATTGAAGTTGGTTATTTATAATTAGTCAGGCTAGAATTTTTAATGGCTTAGGAAAAAGTTTAAAAATTTGCGAAATTGTAAAGATGTTACCACAAATTTTTAAACTCTAGATATCAAAAAATTTATCAATGCTAATTTTGCTGATATTATTTTACATTTTCTGCAAAACTAATCTTTTTATTATTTGAGTGTCATCTGAATGCCATCAGTTTTTACAGCGAGGGTCTCTTTATAATTTCAAAATTTCTATTCAAAATCGCTCAAAATTGGGCAAAAGATAATTAAGATTTTAACTTAAATACAAAAATTTGTATATAAGTAAAAGATGTCATTTGGGCATAAAGCCCAAATGACAAAGCAATAAACATAAAGTTTACTGCTTTTGTAAAGTACACTCAATAGTAATTGTTTCAGTTTAAAACTTTATAAAACGCTGCTCTAGCAATACTTATTTAATAAATAATTAAATATTATCTGTCTTTCACATTCCATAGAACTTTTAAACACTAATGTTAAGTGGCTTATTTTTTGCCAATACCCGTTGCACTATTTTAAATCTATGCTAGTTTTATTGGATGAAGCTTTTTAATACTTCAAGAAGGTGACTACTCAAACCTTTCTCGTCTTTGCTAAAATATCTTCATTGACACTCAATCATCAGTAATAAATTAAACAAAAATCATGCTAAAAAATTAGTAAGCGGATATATATTTATAAAATACATGGCAACATCTTTATTTTCATGGAAAATCGCCGTTATTTTGTAGCACAATAAAACAAATACATAAGTGAAGCTCTGGCAAAAGGAAAGCATAAATAAATCTGGGAAAGAGGCTGCTCTTCGGATTGAAAAATTTACTGTTGGACAAGACCGCGAAATGGACTTGTATCTAGCAGAATTTGATATACTCGGCTCAATGGCACATGCCATCATGCTAGAAAGTATTGGATTACTCAAAAACAATGAATTAGAGCGTATATTGAAGGAATGTCGAAAAATATACAATGATATATTAGAGGGTAAATTTCTAATCGAAGATGGTATAGAGGATGTTCACTCACAAGTTGAATGGCTATTGACACAAACACTGGGAGATGCTGGAAAAAAAATACATAGTGGCCGCTCTCGTAATGACCAAGTTTTAGTTGACCTAAAGCTTTTTATGCGTCATCAGGTACGCGTTGTCGTTGAAAAAATAAATACATTGTTTACGAAATTGGTCGAACTGAGCAATAAACACAAACATGATTTATTACCAGGCTATACACATCTCCAAATTGCCATGCCTTCTTCATTTGGTTTGTGGTTTGGAGCTTATGCTGAAAGTTTAATAGACGATACCATCGTCATGCAATCGGCCTATAAAGTTGTCAATAAAAACCCGCTAGGTTCGGGTGCGGGGTATGGTAGCTCATTTCCATTAAATAGAACACTCACAACAAAACTTTTAGGCTTCGATGAACTTAATTACAATGTTGTTTATGCTCAGATGACTCGTGGTAAAAGTGAGTATGTTGTTCTTTCGGCACTTACTTCATTAGCCAATACCCTTTCAAGAATGGCAATGGATGTGTGTTTATATAATTCTCAGAACTTCAATTTCTTGACTTTACCCGACGAACTTACGACGGGCAGCAGTATTATGCCGCACAAGAAAAATCCGGATGTGGCAGAATTACTCAGAGCTAAAACCAATCGACTAAAAGGTTTGCCTACTGAATTGGCATTCGTGACAAGCAACTTACCAAGTGGGTATCATAGAGATATGCAAATTTTGAAGGAAATCTTAATGCCTGCCTTCGACCAAGTTTTTGAGTGTTTGGATATTGCCCATTTTATGGTTTCTAATATTCAGGTAAAACCAAACTTATTAGCCGATGAAAAATACGACCCAATTTTCTCGGTTGAACGAGTAAACGAATTAGTAATGCAAGGTTTACCTTTCCGTGATGCCTACTTACAAGTAAAAGATGAAGTATTTGGAGGAACTTACGTAGCATCGCGTGATTTGAACCATACTCTTGAAGGTAGTATTGGTAATCTTTGCAATGATGAAATTAGCAGATTAATGAAAGAAACATTATCTGGTTTTGGTTTTGAAAAAGTTGATGAAGCTTTAGATAAATTAGTAAACTGGAAATAATTAAAACAGGAGTCTTTCCGAAAGAAACTCATTGCCCTACATTGCCATCAGTTTTACCTTGCCGTCAGTTTTAACTGATGGAATCTAGTAAAATCAACACAAACTTGACTTTAATCTAAATAAATTGTTTGACTAAAGTCAAGTTTGTTAGTTGAAAAGTACCTATCAGTTAGAACTAATGGCAATAAATTAATTTCTATTGATAATTATAAACTATCCAATTCATTCTTTCGAACTTTATGACTTCACTTATAACATACTGCTAATGCAATTTTAGAATCGGCCGTACCGTAGTATAAGTACCACTGCTTCTTGAAATGAACTAATCCTTCTACAAAAACCACATTGTTTACTTGCCCTGTTAATTCGTACGGTTTATCGGGTTCAAAGAAAAATGTTTTCGAACGGTCAAGGATTTTAGTTGGGTCATTTTTATCAAACAACACTTGCCCTGCACGATAAGCATTTTTGGTATCAGTACTTTTGTTCTGAAAACCTTTATTGGCACTATTATAAATCAAAAATATACCTTCATCTTTGATAAAAGCTGCTGGACCCGACTCAACTAACCAACTATCAAAGTTATCATCACGGGGTTTTACAATTGGTTTAGGCTTACCCGTTTCATCTTCAAGAATCTTCCAATCAATTAAGTTATCCGAACTTGCTAAAAATAAATTGGTGTCTCCCCAATACATCCAATATTTCCCTTTGATTTTTGTGGCCACAAACTTATCTCCTATTTGCTTACAAATGATAGCTCCTGATTTCGACCAAAGCATTTCATTTTTAGGCTCCTTAAAAGCTAAGCCTTCTTTTTTCCATGTTTGTAAATCAGTCGACGAAGCCACACATAAACGTGCCGTTTTTCCATCATACGCGGTATAAGTTAAGATATACTTCCCATCTTCGGTTTCTACCAAACGAGGGTCTTCGCAGCCACCCGGATACTCATATTTTTTCATGAAATCATTATCAGGATAGAAAACTGGCTTTGTTTGACGCTTGAAATGAACCCCATCTTCGCTTACTGCCAAACCCAGACGAGAGGTACCATCTACAACTTTAAGGGTATCTTCTGCACGATAAAGCATATACACTTTACCATCGCGTACAACGGCTGAAGGATTATACACATCTTTGGCTTCCCAGTTTATGCTTTTCTGTAAAATAGGGTCATTAAATGTGGTTGTATCATTAGGTAATAAAATTGGGTTTTCTACATCAGCCTTTATGAATGGCGTAAGCTGCCAGCTTTGCTCGGTTTTATTTTTACACGAAATTGCTAAAACAGCGAGTAGAACAAAGTATTTTTTCATAGGTTTGTATGAATATTTTTGGTTGAATTTTCAGCCCAAAGATATAGATAAATTATCAAAAACTACGCTTATGAAAAATATCCAAAAGTCATTTCAAATATTTCTACTTACCCTTATTTGTTCAAATTTATTATTCGCCCAAAAACAACTTATAATGATTGGGGGCGGCAAACGCACGCCTGATATTCTCACAAAATTTATCGAACTAAGCGGCAATGAAAAAGGAAATATATTGGTGATTCCGTGGGCGAGTGGCGAGCAAGAAGCTGCTTATTCCAATATTAAAAATGAGATTGGAGTTCTTTCAAAAATTGTGGTTGAAAAAGCTCCTTTGGCACCTCTTACCACTGAAAGTAAAGCTTTACTTTTAAATCAACTCAAAGCCGCTAAGGGGGTTTTCTTTTGTGGAGGAGACCAAAATCGAATCATGGATGTGTTGAAAGATGAAGAACTTTTTAAAGCGATGCACGAACGCTATAATAATCAAGTGGTTTTTGCTGGAACAAGTGCTGGAACTGCCATTATGTCGGAAATTATGATTACAGGCGAAGGTGATTTTAAAGTAATTGATGGAACAAAAGTAGAAACTAAAAAAGGGCTCGGCTTAATGAATGAAATCATCGTTGACCAACATTTTATTAAACGCCAAAGACAAAATAGACTTATTGGTTTAATTTTTCAAAATCCTACTTTATTAGGTATTGGTATTGATGAAAATACAGCCCTTTGGGTACAAGATAATCGAAATGCAGAAGTATTGGGCGAAAGTCAAGTGATGATTTTTGAAACAACCAAACAAGCCAAAGAAATGAAGTTTATTATACTCGAAAAAGGAGAAAAATACAATTTGAAAAAACGAAAGAAGAGGTAGTGTTTTTAAGCAAAAACGCACAAATTATCACTAATTTTCATTCTTTTTCGAGAAATTTCTTAATTCTTAATTCTTAATTCTTAATTAAGCCTTACCTTTGTAGCTCAATTATTAGATAAAAAATGACTGACCGTTATATGCAGCGTGGAGTTTCGGCTGCAAAAGAAGATGTGCATAAAGCCATCGAAAAACTCGACAAAGGTCTTTTTCCAAAAGCATTTTGCAAAATTTCACCCGATACATTAGGTGGAGATGCCGAATATTGTAATATCATGCATGCCGATGGTGCTGGAACAAAAACTTCATTGGCATATTTATATTGGAAAGAAACGGGTGATATTTCGGTTTGGCGTGGCATTGCACAAGACTCGATTGTGATGAATACCGATGATTTAATTTGCGTAGGAGCCGTTGGCCCGATGCTTATTTCATCAAGTATCGACCGTAATAAAAATAAAATTCCGGGAGAAGTCATTGCTGAAATTATCAACGGTACCGAAGAATGTTTAGAAATGCTTCGTAGTCATGGTGTGGAAATTTACAGTACTGGTGGGGAAACAGCTGATGTAGGAGATTTAGTTCGTACAATTGCCGTAAACAGCACCATTATTGCCCGCATGAAACGCTCAGATGTTATCTCAAACGACAATATCAAGGCTGGGGATGTGATTGTTGGCTTAGCATCTTATGGACAATCAAACTACGAAACTGCCTACAACGGAGGTATGGGGAGTAATGGTCTGACTTCAGCTCGCCATGATGTTTTAGGTAAAATTTACGCAGAAAAATATCCAGAAAGTTTTGATGGGGAAATCAATAAAGATTTAGTTTATAGTGGAGCTAAACTTCTAACAGAAGAAATTGCAGGTGTTAATGTAGGAAAACTTATCCTCTCACCTACGCGTACGTACGCTCCAGTTGCGAAAGCATTTTTGGCCGAACTTCGTCAGCATATTCATGGCATGGTTCATTGCAGTGGTGGGGCTCAAACAAAAGTCTTACATTTTATCGAAAACTTACACGTAATTAAGGATAATCTCTTTCCAATTCCACCCTTGTTTAAACTTATTCACGAACAAAGTGGAACTTCATGGCAAGAGATGTATAAAGTATTTAACATGGGCCACAGACTTGAGGTTTATCTCGAAGAAGCATATGCTCAAAGAGTTATCGAAATAGCTAATTCTTTTGGCATCGAAGCTCAAATAATTGGTCGAGTTGAAGCTGCACAAAGTAAGAAGGTAAGCATCAATAGCGAATTTGGTGAATTTACCTACTAATCAAGACCTTCATTAAGAATTTTTCTAAATTTATTTGAATATAGCAAAGGAAGTGCAACTTGCACTTCCTTTTTTTTCGTCCTTAGAATTACAAAACCTATTTATTTATTAAACCGCATTTTCTTATAGATAGATTCTTTACAAATTTTCTATTATTCACTTTAAAAGATTCTATTTATGAAGAATTCAGAGGCTATCTCACGCAAAGATTTTTTGATGCAAATTGGTTTTAGTGGTGCTGCATTAATGGCTGCACTTACCTCATGCGGAGGTACGGATACTGTCACCCCAATTTCTGCTTTTACAGTAGATTTATCTACCACTACCGCCCTTAATAATGTTGGTGGGTACATCAAAACAAATGGCGTAGTTTTAGCTCGAATCGCCTCAGGCAATACAAGTTCAGCGTTTGTTGCCATTGCTCGTACTTGCCCACATGAAAAGAAAGACCAAATAGTTTATAATTCCGCAAAAGGTCAATTTCAGTGCACCGCACATGATTGGTATTTTAAAACTAATGGTACGGGGGTTGGCAATGGAAGCATTACAGCCTATACAGTTACCTTGTCGGGTACTACTTTGAGTATTGCTTAAGAAGCACAAAAAACGTCGGCAAAGTTTTGAGCCTTGCCGACGTTATATTACTAATTACTTTAAATAAAATCAGAAACCGCCACCTGCATACATTTTCACATCATCGAGTGTAATAGTTGGTCCACACATAATGACCAATCGCTCAACTACGTTGCGTAATTCACGCACGTTTCCTGTCCAAGGGAGGCTTTTCATATATTCCATTGCTTCGGGAGCAAATTCTTTCGGATTATCGCCATACTCATCAGCCACATCGCACAAAAACTTCTCTGCTAATAACGGAATATCATCTTTACGGTCAGTCAAAGCAGGAACATGAATCGGAATGACATTCAAGCGGTGGAATAAGTCTTCACGGAAGTTACCTTCGGCAATTTCTTTACGCAAATCTTTATTTGTAGCCGCAATCACACGCACATTTATCTTTATTTCCTTATCACCACCCACACGTGTAATCTTACTTTCTTGTAAAGCACGAAGCACTTTTGCTTGGGCAGAAAGGCTCATATCGCCAATTTCATCTAAGAAAAGTGTACCGCCATCGGCTTGTTCAAATTTACCGATACGTTGTTTTATCGCCGAAGTAAATGCCCCTTTTTCGTGGCCAAAGAGTTCACTTTCAATTAATTCAGAAGGTATAGCCGCACAGTTTACCTCAATCGAAGGCTGATTACATCTATTACTTTTCTCATGAATTTGCTTAGCAACCATTTCCTTACCCGAACCATTTGGTCCAGTGATAAGCACACGAGCTTCTGTTGGTGCTACTCTATCAATGGTTTCTTTAACCTTTCTAATAAGGTCTGATTCTCCAACGATTTCGTTAATTTTATAAATTCTGCGTTTGAGTACTTTGATTACTTCAACGTCTTTGCTCTTTTCGATGGCGTTGCGTACAGTAACCAGCAAACGATTCAAATCAGGTGGTTTCGTAATGAAGTCAAAGGCACCACGTTTAGTGGCTTCTACTGCATTTTCAACATTGCCAAAAGCCGAAATCATAACAAATTGGGTCATTACCCCTTCTTCTTTGGCTTTCAACAGCATTTCTAGACCATCTAATTTGGGCATCTTGATATCACAAAGAGCAACATCATATTGTGTTTTTAGCACCATTTCGAGGCCCTCTTCTCCATCTTTTGCTTCATCTACTTCGTACTCTTCATATTCTAGAATGTCACGAAGGGCATCTCGAATACTTTTTTCGTCATCAACAATCAATAATTTTGCCATTGCTTGGTTTTACTCTTAGTGAGCTTAATTGATTTTATGATTTAAGGGGAAATTTTAATTGTGACGCAAAATAATGAAAAAATCTCAACATCACTGATATTTTTAATATTTAAAAAAGCTCTAGGTATATATTTTTAGGAATTTTCTTAACACTAAACCGCTGACGCGTGTTGTTATGATAAAACTAAGAAATCGTATTTGCAATGAAAGCAGCAATTATAGGAGCGGGTATCGGAGGCATCGCAACAGCCATCAGATTGGCTAATAAAGGATACTCGGTGGAAGTATTTGAGGCCAACGACTATGCCGGGGGAAAATTAAGCGAATTTCAGCAAGGAGAATACCGCTTTGATGCTGGGCCTTCGCTGTTTACGATGCCGCAGTTTGTGACTGAACTATTTGAACTTTCAGGCAAAAATCCTGAAAACTATTTCCAATATTTCAAATTACCCGAAGTTTGTAAATATTTTTGGGATGATGGAACTAGACTTAGCGTTTCGGCCGATATTGAAGCTTTTGCTCAGGAAGCAGAATACAAACTTGGCGAACCAGCACAAAATATAATCAAATTTTTAAAAGATGCCGCTTTTAAATATGAAGTTTTGAGTGGCCTTTTTTTAGAAGATTCTCTTCATAAAGTATCGACTTGGACCTCAAAAAAAGCATTCAGAGGTTACTGGAATTTGCCTAAAATGGGCATTTTTGGCACTATGAATAGAGCCAATGAACGGTTTTTTAAAACTGAAAAGGCCGTTCAATTATTTAACCGTTATGCAACTTACAATGGTTCTGACCCTTATCAAACTCCAGCGACGCTTAATATTATTCCACATTTGGAATATAATGTTGGAGCTTTTTTTCCTAAAAATGGCATGTATGGTATCACCCAAAGTTTGGTCGATTTAGCTAAAGATTTGGGTGTGAAATTCAATTTTGGGGTAAAAGTTGAAGAAATTATTATTGAAAATAGTTCGGCAAAAAAAATAAGGGTAAACAACCACGAACTTGCCTTCGATAAAGTCGTCTCGAATATGGATGTAACGCCTACCTACCGTAAGTTACTTCCTAAAGTAAAGCATCCTGACAAGATTTTAAATCAGGCAAAAAGTGGTTCTGGCTTGATTTTCTATTGGGGAATTAAACAACAATTTGCTCAATTAGGCTTACACAATATATTCTTTTCGAATAACTACAAAGCCGAATTTGAACACCAATTTCAAAAAAAGACAATTTATCACGACCCTACGATTTATCTTAATATTACCTCTAAATGCAAAGCTGATGATGCTCCTGAAGGTTGTGAAAATTGGTTTTTGCTAATCAACGCTCCTGCCAATGAGGGGCAAGATTGGGAAAAAATAATTGCTTCAACTCGCCAAAATATTATTAATAAATTGAGCAAAAATTTAGGTGTGAATATTGGTGAATTAATTGAAAACGAATCAATTCTAGACCCAAGAACCATCGAATTACGCACTTCTTCGGCACAAGGAGCATTATATGGCAATAGTTCGAATAATAAGTTTGCCGCATTTTTAAGACATGCCAATTTCTCTTCTGAAATTAAAAATCTATATTTTGTCGGTGGAAGTGTTCATCCCGGAGGAGGAATCCCGTTGGCTTTGTCTTCTGCAAAGATAGTTGCAGATTTGATTGAATAGTCATTAAGATAGATGGTTTGATTGTTTTTCAGGGATTCAACAGAAGTCCATACTTATTCATTTCTGTACTTTTCAAAGTTTAAACATAATTGTTTTTATTTTATCTATTTTTTCAGGAATCATAGAAACTTTTTTAATGACCAATTAGTTGATTAATCAACAATATCAAAGTCAACTTTCATGGAATTAGATAAAGATTCACTTCAATTCGTTTTTGGTAGTACTATTCGAGCTTTACACAAAGCAACTGCCTTAGAATTTGACAAAAGCGGTTTGGAGATTTCTCCAGAACAATATCATTTACTTAAAATTATCGCCTCAAAAGAAGATTCAATTCAAGCAGAATTAGCCGAAATTATGCAACTAGATAAATCGGGAATTATGCGACACATTGACCAAATGGAGGCAAGAGGTTTCGTACAACGTGTAAATGATGCCCAAGACCGCAGAAAAAAATACATTGTACTTACCGAATCGGGCATTCAAAAATTAGATAATTGCAAAATAGCATTAGACAAAATGGCCAATACAATATTAAAAGGTGTTTCGGATGCCGAGCTACTAATATTTAAACAAGTATTAACAAAACTCAAAGAAAACGCTGGCGGGTAAAATTTTTTACCCAGATAGTTGATAAATCAACTATATTAAAATCAACTTTTTCAAAGAAAAATTCAATTTAGATACCAATGAAAAAAACGAGTCTGTTTATTTACATGATTTGGCAAATCAGTACCCTTACAGCCAATGCTCAAGGCAATGCTACACAGCTTTCGCTCAAAGGATGTGTTGATTATGCACTCAAGAATCATTTAAGTAATACGATTGCCAACAATGAAATTTTGGCAGCGAAAGAAAAAGAGAGAGAAGCATTATCGGGCTATTTACCACAAGTAAATGCCAATATAGGCTTTGATGATAATTTAAAACGTCAGGTTTCGGTTATTCCTGCGGGTGCGTTTAGTCCAACTGAAATTCGTATCCAGTTTGGTAATCAGTATAATACCAATGCTGCTGCCCAAGTTGACCAAGTGATTTATGATAAATCTATGCTATTAGGTTTGAAAGCAGCAGAACCGAACAATCAGTTAGCGGCCCTCAAAAAAGAGCAAACACAAGAAAATCTTATTTATAATACGGCGAATGCTTACTTTCAAGTACTTGTTTATTTAGAGCAAGAGAAACTTACCCTCGAAAATGAGAAGAAGTATCGTGAATTGGTTAATATCTTAAAATTAAGATTAGAAAAAGGGGTCATCAAGAAAACTGATTTAGACCGCACGCAATCAACACTTAATAATATTCTTGCTCAAAAATCAATCATTCAGGCCAATAAAGAAGTTTCATTGAATCGCTTGAAAAATGTAATAGGTATGCCATTGAGCGAAGAAATAAGTATTAATGAAAGTATTAATTATGAAAGTTTCACACAGTTAATCAGAGAGAACTCGCTGGATGTAAATAACATAATTGACTACCGAGTACAAAGTAATAGCATCGCACTTCAGGAAATTGACGTAAAGCGTAAGCAAGCTGCTTTTTTACCAACCGTTTCGGCATACGGACGCTACGGAGCACAGAGTTTTGGCAATGACTTCGGTAAATCGTTTACTAATTGGTTCGATTATTCTTCGGTCGGCTTGAAAGTAAACGTGCCAATTTTTAGTGGTTATCGTAAAAATAGCCAGCTTAAACAAAGCGAAATTAGCCTATTAAATGCACGCACAAATTTGAAGCTAAGCACCGAAAGTATGCAGTTAGCATTTCAAAATTCAGCCTCTCTCCTGCTAAAATCACAATCCGACTTAAAAATTAATAAAGAGAATTTAAACTTCGCTAAAGAAGTATTTGAAAGCAGCACATTTGAATACCAAAAAGGGATTTCAACACTTTCTGACTTACTCAATGCCGATTATTCTTACAAAGAAGCACAGAGTAATTATATGAATTCGCTTATCAACTTTTTAAGCACACGCCTCGAATACGAAAAATCGAAAGGAAATCTAAAAAATTACATCAATCAGTTTTAATAAAAATATTTCAATGAAAAAGTCAATCATCATTATCATATCAGTTGTTGCGGTATTGGGAGCTATCGGCTTTACTCTTGCCAGAAACAAGAAAAAAATAGACGCCAATAAAGTAGTTGTTGACCGCACGAAAATTCCAGTTTCGGTGGCTACAACGCCAGTTGCTTACCAAGATTTTGACGGAAAAGTAGTTTTACCTGCCAACTTAGAACTTAATAGTGAAGCCACTATTGCAGTAGGTATTCAAGGAAAAATAGAAAAACTTGCCATTGAAGTTGGTTCAAGAGTGGCCAAAGGACAAGTTATCGGAACATTAGATTCTCGACTCAAACAGTTGAATTTGAAAGCAAATGAGCTAACACTTGCCAAATTAGAAAGAGATTTACAAAGAAACGAAGACCTTTTTAAAGGTAATGCGGGTACAGAATTGAGTGTAGTAAACGGAAAATACGATATTGAAAATACACGTATCCAGATTGAGCAAGTAAAACAACAAATTACCGATGGTAACATTATTTCTCCAATCAGTGGGATTGTTACTTCTCGTAAATTAATGGCTGGTGAATTTGTAAGTCCTGGAACGGTAATCGCAACGGTTGTAGATGATGCACACTTAAAAGCAGTGGTATTCGTCAACGAAAAAGATGTTTATCAATTACGTTTAGGGCAGAAAGCAAGTATAACTACTGATGTGTTTCCAACAAAAAACTTTACAGGAAATGTGAAGTTTATCTCTCCGAAAGGTGATGAAAATCATAATTATCGCGTAGAACTACAACTCAATACCAACGAACTTAAAGCTGGCACTTACGTAATGGTAGCATTTGATTTAGGCGGTAAAGCTCGTGTATTACAAATACCAAAATTAGCTTTGGTTGAAGGCATAAAAAATCCTTATGTATATGTTGCTGAGAATAATGTAGCAAAAATTAGAAAAATTACTGTCGGTCGAGAAATCGGAGAAAACATTGAAGTTGTGGGTGGTTTAGTAGCAGGTGAAGAGGTAGTAATCAGTGGCCAAATAAACCTAACAGATGGCAGTAGTATTGTAAAAACATCAAATAAGTAATTGGTTATTGGTCTACTGGTTAATAGTGGATTTGTTACTGGTAAATTAATTATGAGGGAATTTGTGATTTAATATAAATTTTAAAAATCATGCACTCAACCAGTAACTTTTAAGAAATAAACAAATAAGCAGTTTCTCAGTAGACCAGTAACTAATCAACAAATAACTATTAAAAAAATGTCAATAACCGAAATATCAATCAAACGCCCATTGCTGATTACGGTATTTTTCGTAACGCTGATTTTGTTTGGTGCGATTAGCTATAAGCAATTGAATTACAATCTTTTGCCAAAGTTCGAAGCCAACGTAATCATGGTTCAAACCGTATATCGTGGTGCTTCTTCTGATGAAATCCAGAATACCCTCACCAAACCCATCGAAGAAGCCATTTCGGCCATCGAGGGTGTAGATAAGATTGCTTCTACTTCATCAGAAGGGATTTCTATCGTAACTGTTCAGCTTAAAGCAGGTATCAACACACTTGATGCACAGCGAGATGCCGAACGTAAAATAAATCAAATAAAATCGACATTACCTGATGATGCCGATGACCCCGTAGTCAATCGTTTTAATACTGATGAAATTCCTGTACTTAGAATAAGTGCTTCGGCCAATATGTCGGAACCAGCTTTGTATGATTTAATCGAGCAAAAAATAAAGCCTATTCTCTCAAATGTAGCAGGTGTAGGTACAGTTAGATTAATCGGTGGAAATGAGCGTGAAATTCAAGTAAATCTTGATAATACTAAATTACAAGCCTACAATATTTCATCTGCCCAAGTAAATCAAACCATTGCCAATAGCAATAGTTCGTTTCCAGCAGGTAGCGTATTAAGCAATGATAATCGTACGTCAATCAGATTAGATGCGAAACTTATAAAGGTAGATGAACTTCGTAACCTTATTATTCGACAAAATAATGATGGAAGCAGAGTTTTATTAAAAGACATTGCTAATATTACAGATGGTCAAACGGAATCTAAAACCATTAATCGAAATAATGGAAAGGCTGGTATTGGTATTGAAATTGTAAAGCAAGCAGATGCGAATGCTGTAAATGTGAGTAAATCAGTCAAAGAAACATTACAGAAAATTAAGCAATCTTATGCCTCTAAAAACTTCAACTACGAAATTGCGGCCGACCAATCGATTTATACACTTGCCTCAGCCGACGCCGTAGTACATGATTTGTTCTTGGCTATTGTAATTGTAGCAGGCGTAATGTTGTTCTTTTTACACAGTTTCCGAAGCTCAATGTTCGTATTGGTTGCCATTCCTTCGGCCATGATACCAACATTCATTCTGATGTATGTTTTTGGCTTCTCGCTCAACCTAATGACCCTCATGGGACTTTCATTGGTAGTAGGTATCTTGGTTGATGATAGTATTGTGGTTTTAGAGAATATCTATCGCTACCTCGAAATGGGTAAGAATAAGGTGCAAGCGGCTCTTGATGGTAGAAACGAAATTGGTTTTACTGCCCTTGCCATTACGCTTGTCGATGTGGTGGTTTTCCTACCTTTATCTATGAGTGGCGGCTTGATTGGCAATATCCTACGTGAATTTTCTTTAGTTGTAGTATTCTCAACCCTCATGAGTTTATTGGTTTCTTTTACACTTACTCCACTTTTGGCATCAAGATGGGGCAAGGTTGAGATTTTGAGTAAATCAAGTCTTTGGGGTAAAATCAACCTTGCTTTTGAGAATTTCCTCAATAATTTAAGAGATGAATATGGCCGAATGTTATCTTGGGCATTAAACCATAAACGTTGGGTATTATTAGTAATTTTTGCCCTATTCTGTGGTTCAATTGCTCTATTACCTGCTGGCTTTATTGGTACTGCTTTTACAGGTGCTGGTGACCGTGGAGAATTGACCATTCAGCTCGAAATGTCGCCTCAAACGCCATTGAACCAAACCAACCTCATGACTCGCCAAGTAGAGCAGTTATTACTTCAAAAACCAGAAGTTACTAAAGTTTTTGCCAATGTAGGTACTCAAACTGGTGCAATGGGTTCAGGAAATTCAAACTCAAATATTTCTGAAATTGCGGTAACACTTGTTGACAAAGAAAAACGCAGCATTTCATCAGATAAATTTGGTGACATGGTTCGTAACGAAATCTCACAGATTCCGGGGGTAAAAGTAGTCATTCGTCCCGCTAATATCACTGGTAATAGTGAAGCACCTATTCAGATTGCCGTGAAGGGTGTTGATATGAAGCAAATCCGAGAGTTTGCTCAATCGGTTAAGAATATTGTCCGTAAAACTCCCGGAACCGATTACGTAGAATTTAGTACGAAAAGTCCTAAAACCGAAATTGCCATTCAATTAAATCGTGAGAAAATCGCTCAAGCTGGTTTAAGTGTTCCTGAAGTTGGTGGAGCTATTCAGTTGGCATTCAGAGGAAACGACCTATCGAAATTCAAACAAGAAGGAGAAGAATATCCTATCAATATTTCGTTGGAAAAGTCAGATAGACGCTCGATTGAAAACATCCGAGCACTTACTTTAAGAACAAATCGTGGAAGCATCGTAAAACTTAACGAGATAGCCGATATTTCAGAGGTTGTTGGTCAAGCAGTACTTGAGCGTTCTGACCGAATGAATTCAATCAAAGTTACGGCTTCATCCGTAGGTCGTCCAACGGGTACAATTGTAGCTGATATTGAAAAGGAAATTGCCAAACTTAAAATTCCCGATGGCATTACAATTGAATTTCAAGGAGAAGCCCAACGCCAAAAAGATGCCTTTGGTAGTTTAGGATTAGCATTCGGACTAGGTATTCTATTGGTTTATCTCATCATGGTGGCCCTCTACGAAAGTGTGGTTTATCCATTTGTGGTATTATTCTCTATTCCAGTGGCTTTGATTGGTGCTTTATTGGCACTTGCACTAACTATGGAATCACTTACTATTTTTGCCATCGTTGGTCTAATCATGCTCTTGGGCTTAGTAGCTAAAAACGGTATTCTAATTGTAGATTTTACCAATCACTTAAAAGCTGAAGGACTTTCGGTCAAAGAAGCTCTTATTGAGGCTGGTAAAGAGCGTTTGCGTCCAATTCTCATGACAACCATAGCCATGATTGCAGGTATGTTACCAATTGCATTGGCTTCCGGCTCAGGTGCAGAAGTAAAAAATGGAATGGCGTGGGTAATTATCGGTGGACTTACGAGTTCACTCCTTCTTACACTTTTCTTAGTACCTTCTATGTATATGATTATCGAATCATTGAAGAATCGAATACTAAAACTATCAAACAAAAAGAAGGCTAAGAAAACCGCCGAACTTGTACACGAGTAAGCATTTAAGATTGATATAAACAGAAAAGTCGAGAGCCATGCCCTCGACTTTTTTATTTAAAGATATATTCTTAAGCCAAAATAAAACTGCGTTCACTAAAAGCTGGTAAATTTGGCTTTCCTTCATAAAAATACTTCAACTCATCTTTAGGGTCTATTAGGCCTAAACTATAAAGTACAGGCACAAAGTGGTCAGGAGTTGGAGCTGCTAGTTTGCCTAATTTGTGGCTTGTTTCATAATTAACCACATTCATAAAACTACGCTCATCAATTTGTTTTTTTATCCAAGCATCATATTCGGGCTCCCATCCAAAAGGAGTCATATCACCAGTACGAAACTTTTCACCTAAAATTTGCAGATTATGAATCAAAGAGCCACTTCCGATGATTAAAACCCCCTTTTCACGAAGAGATTTTAATTGTTTACCTAATTCATAATGATATTGAGGCGATTCGTAATAACTAATACTCATCTGAAAAACAGGAATATTAGCCTTCGGAAATAAGTGCATCAACATTGGCCAAGCACCATGATCGAGCCCCCATTCGGTAGTTTCATGTACTGACGGGATAATTTTTGTTACTTCTTTTGCAATTTCTGGTGCACCTTTAGCGTGATACTTCGGGTCGTAATAATGTTTGGGAAAACCATAGTAATCATAAATTTGTTGCTGCTCAGGCGAGATATTCACAAAGGTTCCACGCGAACACCAGTGTGCCGATACCACCAAAGCTGCTTTTACCTCATATTTTTTTTGTAATTCATTACCCAAATGAAATAGTGCATTCCAAAATGGACGATCTTCTTTTGATAAAGGAATATCCATTGGATTTCCATGTGAGGTAAACAACACTGGCATTCGTTTGCTTTGTGTTGGTAAGGTATCGGTAAATTGCTTGAAGCTACTGAGTGTTCCCATTGCCGAGAGTGATAAAATTGATTGCAGAAACTCTTTCCGTTCCATGATTTTCTAAATTTTCAGGTATTCAAAGTTAATAAAACTTCGAGAAGTATTTTAAACTCCATAAGCCACCTTCAAAAAAGTTTTTAAATCTGTTGGCTTACGACCCAAAAATTCTTCTAAAGCAGAATAAGTAACATCAAAATCTCCATTTTTAATCCCAGCTGCAAATAAAACCGACATAATAACAATTCCTTCTGGCAAACCAAATTGTTTGAGTGAAGCTTCAAAAGCTTCTGATTCTGGACTTACATACCCTACCGTTTTTCCCGAAAGATTCGATAACTCAGCAGCAATATCAGCAAACGAATGAGCTTCGGCCCCTGTCAGATTGTAAGTTTTATTTTCGTGGCCTGTTGAAGCAAGAATATTGGCAGTTGCTTCGGCTAAATCTATTCGTGAAGCAAAAGCAACTTTTCCTTCACCACCTGCAAAGAAGATACCAGTTTCGAGAGCAGTTGGCCCAGCAAACATTGGGATTACCTCCTGATAAAGACTATTTTGTAAGAAAGTGTAAGTAAGTCCGCTCACCTTGATATAATCTTCAGTTTGGTAATGGTCTCCTAAAAGTGGTTTCAAAGGTGAAGTTTCAATATTTTTTAGTGTTACACCTGTATAAAAAATATGTTGAACTCCAGCAGCTTTTGCAGCATCAACTACATTTTTATGCTGTCCTAAACGTTCATTAAAATCATTAGAGGAAACCAACAGTACTTTTTCAACACCTTCAAAAGCTTTTGTTAATGATTCCTTATCAAAATATGTTCCTACTCTTACATCTACACCTTTTACTTTTAAATCTGTCGCTTTACTGGCATCTCTTACCAATACCGCTAATTCACTTGCTGGCATTTTTTTCAATAGATTTTCTACTACTAAACCACCTAGTTGTCCGGTTCCACCTGTTACCAATATCATATCTTTAAAATTTTTGTTAATAATTTGTTTTCGATGGCACAAAAGTATATTAACTTAGCTATATAAAATATATCAGTATACTTTTGTATAGTAGTATCAAAAAGTATAGTACTCTAATAATCAACAAGATGCAGATACTAAAATTAGAAAATGTAAAGAAATGTCCAGTTTCTTACGTATTGGCTATTCAAGATACACTCAACGCTTTTCAAGGGAAATGGAAAATGCCAATTATTGGCACTTTATTATTTGGGAAGAAACGTTTCAAGGAAATTGAGCGAGAAATTACAAAAATTACCCCCCGAATGCTCTCACAAGAACTAAAAGATTTAGAAGCCAACGGAATTATTAGTAGAAGTGTTTACAATACCACACCTGTAACGGTAGAATACGAATTGACTGAATCTGGGAAGCAATTAAGCAGTGTTTTAGAAGCGATGATTACTTGGGGCTTGCAACACCGTGAAGCTAATATGGTACAATTACTACCCGTTTTTCAGGAAAAAAAAGAAGCGGTTTAATATTTTTATCAAAAAGTATGACACACCTGTATTCGATAAGATTTTGCAGGTGTGTCGTCTACATTATTTTTCAATTTTCCTCCAAATTTCTTCTAACTCCTTATTTTTTTCTCCCTTATGCCCTTTTGATTCTTTATTGATATAATCAATGCGTTCTTTGGTCATTGGGTGCGAATTTAGATATGCGGGCATTTTATCAACGCCATATTTTTTTTCTTCTTCATGCAGGCGTTCCATAAGTCTAGTCATGCCTTTGGGGTCAAGTTTATTATGAAACATGATTTCGAGTCCTTCTAAATCTGCTTCTTTTTCCATCTCGCGAGTAAAACCCAATTCATAAATATTATTGGCTTGGCTCACCATGATATTCCCGATTGAATTCATATCACCAACAATCACCGAAACCACCATCGAACCAGCCAAACTTCTCGAAAGCCCTTTTAAAGAATGGCGTTCTTTCACGTGAGTTACTTCGTGCGATAGCAAAGCGGCTAATTCTTCAGGCGTTTTAATTTTCTCAAGAATGGCATCAAATACTACTACATTGCCGCCAGGTAAAGCAAAAGCATTTATTTGTTTATCCTTTACTACCGTAAATTTGAGCGGATATTTAGTCTGGAAATCTATTTTCTTAGCAAATATTTGTAGTTGTTTGGTTCGTTCTTGGTCAATTTCTTTTCCGCCAACAAAACTATCATAAAACTGTTTTCCTAACTCAACTTCGGTCTCAACTGGAATCTGAGCAGCAACATATTCAGCAATTTTAGGTAACAACAAGAAGTAAAAACCCACAGTAATAGCTACAAAAATTGCTATCGTAATTAATAAACCCCTAAAACCCGCTCCTGCCAATTCATTAGCAAATGCCCAAAATCCCTCTCGGCGTTTAGGCAAATAGTTTTCTAGTGCTTTGTTTAAAGGAGAATCTAACAAAAATTCAAGGTATTGATGCGGAAAGTCTCCGTATTGTAGCATCGTTTTCCCTTTTCCCGTAAATGAACTATATTCAATTTTAGGTATCTGCCATTCTACCTCTCCATTCCCGTACTTAATAATCAACCTATCTCCTACGAAATTCACTTGAGCTTCGTAGGGTTGGCTGGTTTTACCATCGTAATATATTGCTACGTATTCCATGATTATAGTATTTTAGATATGGTGTATTAGGCCAAATCAATATCTAACCAATCGCCGAGGTCTTCGCCAGTGGCATCTCGATAATTGCTTTCTGTTTGAGTTAAAGCGTCAGGGTCAAACGAGCCATCAATTGCTAAACGCGGCATAATAAAATGCAATGTACGGATTTCAACAAAAGGCGTAGCAATACCCAAAGTAAACACAATTAGGAGCATATTAGTGATACTTAAAACAAATAAATCGCTAAAAGTCATATTCAATTTTACCCCGTGCCATTGCTTGTTTTGATACAAGTAGGTATTATCGGCGTAATATTGAAAAATTTCTCGCTGACGCATCAAAGCCAATGCACCTATAATGGCAATAACAAAGAAATAAGTAAGAATTAACCATATAATAAATCCAAATGAAGGAGTACTCATTTTTTCTAAACTATCTGGACTGATGAAGCTTGACATACTAACGCCAAAAATTCCAAACATCATCATAACTACAAAAAATGCAGCAAACATAAATGCGAAATATTTGAGCTTGATAAGGAATAAATCTCCCCCTTTGCCCACAAAATCAAATTCAGCACTACCAAAACGAACATTTTGGGTAACATACTTGCGTAAATCAATTTCCAGCCAAGATAAATAAATTCCAAATGTGAAAAGAGTAAGCAATACACCTATAAAAAATTTAGCGAAAAGTTCACCTAATTGACCACGATATCCAAAGAATATCCCACGCCATGTGGTTCGAGACAAACGGTATTTAGCTGTACCATGAATGGCTAAAGGATAAACCAAAATCAAACCGCCATATAACAGTAAAAAGCCCAAAATGAAGCGATTATCACCTCTTGCCCACCAAAAACCGCCATATATTACAATCAAAATTAGAAGAAGTTTTAAGTATCCTATAAACATTTCTCGGCCTGTACCGTGAAACTTGAAACGACTTCCAGCAAATTCTGTTTGCTCATATAGGTAATTTAGCTTGGCTGCCTTCGCCCAAGGATAATAAAAGTTGAAAGTAACCACTTGTAAAATGGCATTTATTAGCCTAATAACAAAGTACTGTGTTCCTTCACCATGAAACGATAAAAACCACGGAGCATGAAAGATTGGTTGTTTTGGCTCCGCTTGAACTGGGGGTTCTACCTGAGGTGGGGTTTCTTCAACAGGTAAATCTTGTGTTCCTTCCGTTGCTTTATTCTCATTTTCAGAAGAAGTTTGTAAGCTTTTTAAGTTATCATCAGTAGTTTCTAAAGAATTGTCTTCAGGTAAATGTTCAGTCATTGAAGTTGAATAATTGATGTGAATAATGGTAAGCGTAACATATTTTGTGGGGAAATATACATATACTTTGGCTATTATTGAGAAATACACGCGTATTATTTATTGAATGTAGTTTAAAATAAAAAAGGTTGTGGGCTTTGCTCACAACCTTTTTTATTTTAAACATTCAGGCTAAACCTTCTTTCAACAAATCATGAAGATGAACAAAACCAATTAATTGCCTGCCTTCAACGACTACTAATTGCGTAATACTTTTTTCTTGCATTATTGCCAATGCACTAGCAGCATATTCATCTGGTGAAACTGCTTTCGGAGTAGCATTCATGATATCTTTTGCTCTTAGGTTTGAAAAATCCTGCTGTTTATTTAACATTCTTCTCAAATCTCCATCAGTAATGATGCCTTGTAGCTCGTTATTGTCATTTACTACCGCTGTTGCTCCCAAAAGTTTTGAAGTCATTTCAAGAATTACCGCCTGCACATCTGCCAATTCATGCACTTTAGGAACAGCATTATGTGGGAAAATATCTCTTACTTTTAAGTAAAGTTTCTTACCCAAACTTCCTCCCGGATGATATTTAGCGAAGTCTCTACTCGTAAAGTCACGTGCTTCAAGCAAACACATGGCCAAAGCATCACCTAATGCCAAGGCTACTGTTGTAGAAGTTGTTGGAGCTAAATTAAGTGGGCAGGCTTCACGGACTATGTGAGCATTTAGGATAAAATCAGAATTTTTGGCCAAATATGAGTTTACATTACTCACCATCGCAATCAATTGATTTCCGAATCTTTTCAAAAGGGGCACCAATACTTTTATTTCAGGGGTATCTCCACTTTTCGAAATACAAAGCACAATATCATCATTTTGAATCATTCCTAAATCTCCATGAATAGCATCTGCTGCATGCATAAAAATAGCAGGGGTGCCCGTAGAGTTCATGGTTGCTACAATTTTTTGACCAATAATTGCACTTTTCCCAATTCCTGTTACAATTAATCTACCCTTTACACCAAGAATTGCTTCTACACAAGCCTCAAATTCATCGTTAATATAACTTTTCAAAGAAAGAATTGCCTCCGCTTCATCTTGCAAAACTTTTTTAGCAACGCTTTGTATTTTTTTTTCTAACTTCGTATTCACTTTATTAATCCTTGTTTTAATAACAAAAGTACTTGATGTTTGCTCAGCTAACAAGATAAAGCTAAGCAAAAGATATTTGTCTGAAAAATAAAACTTGGTTGATTTAGTATAGAATTCTAAGTTTAATTACGCCTAACTCACAAAAATAATTCAATCGTTAATTGAAAAATAAATACTAACTTAGCGTAATTACTCACCTATTATAATTATTCCGTACAGCAATATTGCATTTATGGTAGACGCAGCGATACAACAGACCTTAAAAGAAAAACTAAAAGAAATCTTTGGCTTTGACGCCTTCAGAGGCGAACAAGAGCCCATTATCCATAACATTGTGAGCGGTAAAAACACATTTGTGATTATGCCAACTGGGGCAGGAAAATCACTTTGTTACCAGCTACCAGCAATGGTTTTGGATGGGACTGCTATTGTTATTTCGCCACTGATTGCTCTCATGAAAAACCAAGTTGACCAAATGTCAGCTTTTGGAATCAATGCTCAGTTTTTAAACTCGACTCTCAATAAGTCGGAAATGACCCGTGTGAAGAATGATGTAATGAGCGGCGATTGTAAATTATTATACATTGCACCCGAATCATTAACCAAAGAAGATAATCTTACATTCTTGAAAAAAGCCAAGCTTTCGTTTATTGCGGTAGATGAAGCTCACTGTATTTCAGAATGGGGCCACGATTTCAGACCTGAATACCGTAGAATCAGAGGTATTATTGATGATATCGACCCAAATCTTCCAATTATTGCCCTTACAGCTACGGCCACCCCGAAAGTCCAGCAGGATATTCAGAAAAACCTTAGTATGGAGCAATCGCATATCTTCAAGTCTTCATTTAATCGTAAGAATCTCTATTACGAAATCCGACCGAAGATTGACTCTAAGAAGCAACTTATCAAGTATATTGCCAACAACAAAGGTAAATCAGGTATTATTTATTGCTTGAGCCGTAAGAAAGTTGAGGAAATTGCTGGGTTATTAAATGTCAATGGTATTAAGGCCTTGCCTTATCATGCAGGTTTAGATGCCGATACTCGCATGAAAAACCAAGATGCATTCTTAAATGAAGAATGTGATATAATTGTTGCTACGATTGCTTTTGGAATGGGTATTGATAAACCCGATGTTCGCTTCGTAATTCACTATGATGCACCGAAATCGCTCGAAGGTTATTATCAGGAAACTGGCCGAGCGGGTCGTGATGGCCTAGAGGGCAACTGCTTGATGTTCTATGCTTATGATGACATTCTGAAGTTAGAAAAATTCAATAAAGATAAAACAGTTACTGAAAGAGATAATGCTCGTGCATTGCTTATGGAGATGGTGGCTTATTCAAACTTAGGTGTTTGCCGTCGTCGTCAGTTACTCAGCTATTTTGGTGAATATACAGATAAAGACTGCGGTTTCTGCGATAACTGTATCAAGCCAACCAAAAAAATAAAAATCGAAGATGAAGCCGTACTCGGCTTGAAAGCAATCATCCAGTCGGGCGAAAGATTTGATGTTCAACACATTGCCGATATCTTAACAGCGAATACATCAAACCCATATATTCGCAGCTACGAACACGATAAACTAGAAGTTTATGGTAAAGGAAAAGGCATGTTTGTTGCCCATGATGAAGATGACGAAGACGATGAGGAAGAAGAAGAAGAGGTAGAATTAGAATTGTCAGAAGAAGATGAGGAGGATGAAGAAACAAAACCTGTTGCTGCAAAATCTTCTAAACCTAGCAAAAAAGCCGAGAAGCCTACTAAGAAATCCGATAATAAGCGTACTGCTAATGATTATTGGGTATCAATCCTTCGCCAAATGATGGTGCTGGGCTATATTGAAAAAGATATTGAGAATAGCTACGGTGTAGTAAGAGTTTCAGAAAAGGGTCATAAATTCATCGAAGATTCTTATCCAATCACTATTGCAGAAGACCATAACTACGAAAATACTGAAAGTAGTGATGATGACGATATTACAACCAATAATAGTTCTTCGGGCGGAGGTGCTTTCGATGCGGCATTATTTGAATTATTAAAAGCTCTTCGTAAAAAAATTGCCAAAGAGAAAAACGTACCACCTTATGTAGTATTCCAAGACCCTTCGCTTGAAGAAATGGCTACTACCTACCCTACAACTCAACAAGAGTTAGCCCAAATAAATGGCGTAGGTATGGGTAAAGTACAGAAATTTGGCAAACCTTTCCTCGACTTAATTACGAAGTATGTTGATGACAACGAGATTGAAACTACTCAAGATTTAGTGGTAAAATCAGCTGTAAATAAATCGAAGATTAAGATTTATATTATTCAACAAATCGACCGTAAGATTAACCTCGATGAAATTGTTGAGGCAAAAGACCTTACGATGGCTGAATTAATTGAGGAAATCGAACATATTTGTTATTCGGGCACACGTCTGAATCTCGACTACTACATTAATCAAGTCATTGACCCAGAACGCCAAGATGAAATCTACGATTACTTCATGTCGGCAGAAACAGATAATATCGCAGTAGCTTTGAAAGAATTTGAAAGCGATGATATTACAGAAGAAGAACTTCGATTGATGCGTATTAAATTCTTATCAGAAATGGCCAATTAAGGGGAATTATTGACCCTAGAAAAGAGGCATAAAATAGAGTTTTAGTAGATAAAGCTCTGTTTTATGCCTTTTTCATATAAAAAATTCAAACTATTTGCTAAATAAATCGAACATTAATAGCTTTTTTGGAAAATAAAACCAACATTTGTAAAAATTTACCATTCTAATTATTTACATATCATGAACATTTTTGTTGGAAGTCTGCCTTTTAAAATCCAAGAAAGCGAATTAAAGCAGTATTTTGAAGAGTATGGCGAAGTATCATCAGTCAAAATTATCACTGACAAATTCACTGGAAGAAGCAAAGGTTTTGCATTCGTAGAAATGCCAGACGATGCAGCAGCACAAAAAGCAATTAATGCGTTAAACGGCTCAGATATTGGTGGACGCTCAGCAGTAGTAAACCAAGCTGAAGAAAAAAGAGATAACCGCGGTGGCGGTGGTGGCGGTTACAATCGTGGAGGCGACAGAGGTGGCTATAACCGTGATAATAACCGAAACAGATATTAATTCGAGAAAAATAGACGAACGACTCTTTAGGCTTTCTAAGGAGTCGTTTTTTATGCCCTCCCCAATAAAAATAGGGAAGCTTCTTGGTAGAAACTCCCCTATTTCAGTATACACTTACATATTATAAGTTGATTCTAAATCCTAACTTTTTATAATTTTCATTAGGTTTAATATCACTTCCGTTTCCTTCTAATACCAACACCAACACTACGCTTGTTCCGGCAGCAGCTGGAGCTTTTAAGATATTAATTTTGCAATCGCCAAAGCTAGATTTTGCAGGAATTTTCACTGAGCCACCTTCAAGTGTATAATGTACACCTTCTTTAGCTGTTGTTTCATTTGGGTCAACCGAAAACTTGATTGATTCCTCATTTTCACGCTGACGACCTACTAAATTAATACGACGAGTTTGTACACCCGCACCATTAGCAACTGCGATGATTGGAAATGTTTTATTCAATGCAGGGGCAGTTACAACGGCATCTTGAAACTCTACCAAATACATCGAATCGAATACAGGTTGGTTGTCTTTAAAGCATGATGACATGATGATTGTACTCATCATTACTAATGCTATACCTAATATTTTTTTCATATTATGATTTACGTTTTTTAAAATTTAAGCATTCAAAATAATGGAATTCTTGAGGAATTAATATCCAGCATTTTGTTTCAAATTAGGGTTCGCCTGAATTTCACGTACTGGAAGTGGTGCCAACATACGGAAATCTGTGAATCCTATACTTTGTACTGGAGCCGCTTTAGAAATATCTAATCCCAAGCGTTTCAAATCAAAGAAACGATGTCCTTCAAATGCTAACTCTAAGCGACGTTGCTTCAATATCTCGTTGATTAAAGCTGCTCCTGCAAGATCTTTTGCTGCTGGTAAACCTGCACGTGTACGAATCACGTTTAAATCAGCTAATGCACCTGTTACATTACCAGTTCTAGCAAGAGCTTCAGCACGATTTAAGTACATTTCCGAAACTCTGATTACAGGAATGTTATCAAGGTTTACTTGGCCACTTCTTCCTAAGAATTTCGTACATTCAATTTCAGCAGTTCCACGACCTGCAGTACCTAACTCATACATTGAACGACGTACATCAACAATAACTTTACCTGTAGAATCTCTCTCCGACTCATAAGCATCTAAAAGTGCTTTGGTTGGTACTAAATCTCCAAAACCACCTGTAGTTGTACGGTTTCCTGAAGCAATCAAAGTAGTATAAGTAGTTTGTAGAGAAGTATTTACACCAATATTCTCATTTGTCTGATACTGAATTTCAAAGATAGACTCTGGGTGATTTGCCGAACGCCAAGCAGAAACATAATTATCCCTTGCTTGGAAACGACCAACACTACCAGCAGCCAAAGCATCAGTTGCGTATTTCGCAGCATTTGCATAATCACCACGGTATAAAGCTACACGTGATAACATTGCTTGAGCAGCAGTTTTATTAGCAAAAGCAGCAGATGCCGCCTTATTTGCACTTGTAAACTTAGCGATTGAGTTATTCAAGTCAGCATAGATTGACTCATATACATCATTGATTGACGCACGACCTTCTAACTTGATTTGAGTCGCATCAACAACTCCAGATTTCAATAAAGGCACACCACCTTTACTTACTTCTTTAAGCTCAACTGATGGCTCATAAGCATAAGCACGCATCAATTCAAAGTAAAGCAAACCTCTGATGAACAAAGCCTGTGCTTCAACAAAATCTTTGTTTGCTTGAGTCATTTTTTCAACCTTTGGCAACGCATCTAATACAAGGTTTGCTTGGTTGATAGCAAAATATGAAGTTTGCCAGTGAATAAAATGAGCATTTACCTGATTTTGATATTCAGCGTTCAAACGACCAGATTTATTGGTTGCTCTTCCGTTATCGGCCAAAGCCTCAGGAATAGCTACTAAATCTCTACCATAAAGGTTGGTTGATTGTAATCTATCGTAGATACCATTTACTGCTGCATTGATAGCATCTTCAGTGGTAAGGGCAGTCACAGAATCAATCGAAGCACGTGGCTGCACATCAAGTAGATCAGTACAAGATGCAAACGTCAGCACTAAGCTTAAGACTGCTATTTTCAATGAATATTTTCCTTTCATGTTTGTATCAAATTAATTCTTTCTTGATGTTTGAAATTATAGACCAAGTTGTAAACCAAATGTTAAAGTTTTAGGCTGAGGAATAGTTCCGTTGTTTCCACTTCCTAAGTTGATAAACTCAGAGTCGAAACCAGTCCATTTGCTCCAAGTATATAGGTTATATCCTTGAACATATAATCTTGCTCTGTCAATTTTCACACGCTTCAATAGAGCAGTTGGGAAAGTATAACCAAACGTAGCAGTTTTCAAACGAATGAATGAAGCATCTTCATAGAAACGAGAACCTGCTGTGATACCTGAGCCTAATACTTCTGCATTACCATTGAATGGGCGTGGTACAGTTGTAATTTGGCCTGGGGTAGTCCAACGATTATCGTACATTGATTGTAAAGTATTGAAAGTTCTACCACCATTTTCAGCCATAAATGCTGATTGGTTATTAAATACTGTTCTTCCAAATTCGTAGTTGAAGAATACTTCTAAATCAAATCCTTTGAATGAGAAAGTGTTTGTTAAACCACCATAATATTTTGGAATCTGACTACCAATAATTTTCGAGTAAGAATCAGGGTTACCAGCTAAACGATAAATGATATTACCATTATTATCATACCACATCGCACGACCAGTTGCTGGGTTCACACCTGCATACTCAGCTGTATAGATTGAGTTAACAGGGTATCCAATCTTAATCCATGCATCAGCCGCACGACCTGGTAGTACAGTAAGTGTATCATAAAGTTTTGTAACTTTATTATCAATTTGGGTGAAATTGAAAGAAGTAGTCCACTTAAATCCTCTATTATTAGCTGATTTATCAATATTAATAGTCTTGATATCAAACTCTAAACCTCTATTTTCTAATGAACCTACGTTTTCAGAGATAGTGCTATAACCACTCAACCAAGTTACAGGACGGTCTAGAATCAAATCCTTACTCGTACGAATAAAGTATTCTACCGAACCTTGTACTTTATTATTGAATAAACCATAATCTACTGCAAAGTTTGTAGTAATATTTTTCTCCCACTTCAAGTTAGGGTTGCTAAGCTGAGTTGGAGCAATACCACTCACACCATTGTAGTTGAAACCACCACCATACAAACCTCTTGAATCAAAATTACCGATTTGGTCACTACCTAATGCACCGTAACTAACACGAAGTTTTAACTGATTTACGTAAGCATTGTTTTTCAAGAATGCTTCTTGCGATAAATCCCAACCAGCCGAAACTCCTGGGAAGAAACCCCAAAGGTTGTTTGCACCGAAACGTGATGAACCATCATAACGAGCTGTTAAACCAAATAAGTATTTACCAGCATAATCGTAGCTCACTCTACCAAAAACACCTGCTTTTTTGTAACCAGACCAAGAAGCAAAAGTCGTGATTGGGTTAGCGGCAGCACCTGCTACAGTAAACTGTGGCGTAGGTACACCTTCTGCTGATTGCTGTACGTTTTCAGATTGGTCGCTTCTATATTCACCACCTACGAGTGCATTCAAATTATGAACTGTGTTGAACTGTTTGTCGTAGTTCAATACTGCATTCAACAAAATGTTAATGTTCTCAGTATTTTGGTTTTGAATTCTACCTTTCACGTTAAACGCATCGGCCGTACGTGGGTCTTGGAAATTATAACCTTTAATATAACGGTAGTCAATACTTGCAGATGGGCGGAATGAAAGCCCTTGCATGATTTTGTAAGTAAGTGTAGTCGAAGCGATTGCCTGATTAGTACGTGATTGAATTTTGTTCAAATCACTAACCATTAATACGTTTTGGTTTAGGATACCTGCAATACCACCTTCAGCTGGTGTACCGTTATAAGTTCCATCATCTTTATAGATTGGATTATGCGGCAGAATCAACGGTGAAGAGAACGTTGGCGAGCCTAAGAAGCTACCACCACCAGGACCACCAAATTGACCACGTTGTACGAACGAGCTCAAATTAATTGAGTTATCAATCGATAAGCGAGAAGTAATTTTGTTGCTGATTTTAGCGTTGATATTTCCACCTTTATAATCAACATTACGAACGTTTGCGTCGTTAGTATTATATGTTCCAGAAAGATAGAAAGTAGATTTATCGCTACCTCCGCTTAAACTTACGCTATAGTTATTTGTTCTTCCTGATACATATGCTTCTTTTTGCCAATCATAAGTTGGTAAAGCTGCGATTTGGTCAGCCGTTAAATTTGGGTCAAGACGAACACCACTTAGAGCGTTTCTTAAAGCGGTAGTTGGCTCTGTACCTTGATTAACCAACGCTTCTGTACGCACTTTAATCCAATCTTGCGTATTCAATACATCTAAATACTTTGTTGGTTGTACAAATCCACTGTAATAATCAACATTTACTTTTGTTGCACCAGATTTTCCTTTTTTAGTGGTAATCAAAACAACACCATTGGCAGCAGCAGCACCATAAATAGCCGCAGAAGCTGCATCTTTCAATACTTCGATTGATTCGATGTCATTTGGATTAAGATAGTTTAAAGGATTAGTACTTGTAAAGGCAGCCGAACCACTGTTAGAGTTGATTTGTACCCCATCAACCACATATAGTGGGTCTGTACCACCCTTGATAGTACCAACACCACGTACACGTACTTGTGCAGCACCACCAGGCGTACCGTTTGCACCTAAAATCTGAACCCCTGCCGCACGTCCTTGGAGTGCTTTGTCAAAAGAGTTAGTTGGCATAGTTGCAATTTCAGAACCCTTTACTGACGCCTGTGAGCCTGTCAATGTTCTACGAGACTGCGTACCATAGCCTACAACAACTGCTTCTGAAAGTTCAGTTGCATCTGGTACTAATTGTAAATCAACAATTGTACGGTTGTTCACTCCAACTTGCTGTGAAGTAAAACCAATGAAACTAAAAATAAGAGTGGCATTGCCTGGAACTGTTATTTTGTACACACCAGAGGCATCAGTTGTTGTTCCTCGGCTAGTTCCTTTTACTGAAACACTTACTCCCGGAAGTGGAGCACCATCATCTGAAGATGTAACCTTACCCGAAACAGTTTTATCTTGTGCAAATGCTTGCAAACCCATAAAAACTGCAATAAGGAGGCATAGTAGATTTTTCCTCATCATTTGTTTTGTTTTAGTTAGTTTGTTAATAGTTAAACTTGCAATAATTAAATTTACAATAATTAGGGTGCAAAATTAATGTTGTTACACACACAATACAACATTTTTAAAAACAATCTAAAGAGGGTTTTTGTTTTAATATAGTTTTAATATTTTCAAAACTATATTTGGTAAAACCTCAAAAACTCCCAAAAACAACAATTCACGTAGTAAACGAATATAAATTCGGATACTATCGCCTAGGTAAAACAAAAAAGGCAGCCTTTAGGCTGCCTTTTTTGTTCAAGAAAAATTTTTCTTAATTAGTCCACATCCCAGAATAATCTAGTAGTAAAGTAATCAATTGTTCCTTGAGCAGATACGTTTGCAGAATTTGAACCAGATTCAGTATTTGGATACAATACCCTAACAGGACGCTTGTTATCAACTACTTGAATACTTTGTGG
Source organism: Emticicia oligotrophica DSM 17448 (assembly GCF_000263195.1). Classification (GTDB taxonomy): domain Bacteria; phylum Bacteroidota; class Bacteroidia; order Cytophagales; family Spirosomataceae; genus Emticicia; species Emticicia oligotrophica. Next base: position 2,799,784 of record NC_018748.1, on the reverse strand, counting down.
AATGCTCGGAATACCTGTTTTACGGTATTCAGCCCAAGCTTCAAACCCATTTAAGTTCGAATGTGCAATCCATTTTTGGTAGGCAATTGCATTTAGCTTATTAGTTGATGCAACGTAATCATAGTTATTGATACCACTTCCTTTAAATGCTGCGGCATCAGCTGCTTTAGCTCCCAAAGCACGGTATGACTGAGCTATTCCTTCTTCAAAATAAGATTGAGCTGTTCCTGGAAGTGTTACATCTGGATATCTTTCCTTAGCTTCAGCCAAATTTAATTGTACTTCGGCAGCAGTTAAGACAACATAAGAACGATTAAACTCACCTTTTACCAAAAGACTTGGACCAACAGCCGATGTATTGGCAGGTAAATAACCAGAACTTGCACCAAAAGGAGTTCCTGTATAGTTTGAAGCAATTTCTGCTTTGGCACTTACACCCGGAGTTGCACCTTCATTACCAACTGCGTAAGCAATTCTTTTCATACGAAGTGTATCTTTATTGGCTTTCATTTCATCAATCAAGAATTTCGTAATACGTGGGAAGTTATTCAATGCTCTTCTTGCACCAGTTGCATCATATCCCCAACGATCATATACTGGGTTTAATTTACCGGCAGTTGCTAAGAAGAAGCTTGTTCCACCCACGCCAACATCTTCACCAGTTATAAAGCCAGAGCCCTCTGAAACGATTTTATTAATTTCAGTTTTGATATACGAATCTCTACCTGAAACTCTTGCTTGACGCATCAAAATTCTCATCTTCAAAGAATTTGCAAACTTAATCCATTTAGTATTATTTCCTTTAAATACTATATCAGAACCTGTATATGCACTTGCAAAAGCATTCGCTTTAATATCTACAATTGCTTCATCTAAAGTTTTGATAAGCTCTTCATATACAGCTTTTTGGTCATCAAACTTTGGTGCTAATGAACTTACCCCTTTCAAAGCATCAGAGTATGGAACGTTTCCGTACAAATCAACTAATTGTTGGAATAACAATGCTTTCATAATTTTCGCAGGCCCTTTCAAGAATTTTTGGTTGTAAGAATCTGCATTATTAATTACAAACTGATAATCATTCAAATTATCATAATAACCATCCCAGTAGTTAAAATCACCATTGGTAAAGTTATACGCAAAGGTAGTTGTCGAAATGATATAACCATTTGACTGTGTCCATTGTCCTGACCAGTAAGAACCCGTTTCACTTGGCGAGACCATGTTAGCTGCCGATGTATTCAACGCATTCGTAAACACGTAGTTTGGCGAAGCTGTTGGCAATGTATTTGGATTTGTGTTGATGTCTAAGAATTTCTCGTTACAAGCACTCCCTAACAACGTCACAAATGCTAATGCTAATATTGATTTAATTTTCATTTGAGAGTTTAGTTTTAGTTTGCAATTAGAATGATAAATTTAAGTTCACACCATACTGACGAACAGGAGGTGTTTGGGTTGTATTGTTGATACCCAAACCATTACCAGTTGTATAACTAAATTCTGGGTCAGTATAGTAGTTCTTTTTATCAACTATTGTAAGCAAGTTACGACCATAAATTGCAATACTTGCTGTTGAGAAAACTTTAGTTTTAGCGAGTAATTTTTCTGGAATGCTGTATGAGAAGTTGATATCACGTAATTTGATGAACCAACCTGGACTTACGAAGTTTTCAGAAATTAAACGATAGTTATCTACCCAAAGAGCATATTCTGCTTCACGTACATTTACTGTAGTATTAGGTGTAACAGTCTTACCATCTGCATTTAAGATTGCAGAGTTAGGGTAGATATGTGGAAGACGGTCTGAAGTCCATCCACCTGAACCTGTAAATGTCATCTGACGACCTAAGTCACTAAACATTACGTTTCCACCACGATATTCGAAGTTGAAGTTGAATGCAAAGCTACCATAAGCTAATTTAGAACCTAAACCAATAATATGACGCGGAAGTGTACCACCACGTGAAGTAAGCGTAGTGTTTCTCAATGGATAACCAGTAGTTCCATTAACTAATACATAACCCGAGCCATCTGGAGCATATTGATAACCATCTGTCTTCAACATTGGGAATCTCATACCTTTGATTACGTTTGTATTTGCATAAGAATATCCACCATATTGGAATTCATTTACACCTGGATACAAGTCGATTACTTTATTATCGTTAAACGAGTATCTTACGCCAAAATCCCAATCCAATTTTCCACGCTTCAAAAGAAGGTATTTCAAATCTGCTTCATAACCCCAGTTCTTTGTTTCACCAACGTTAATCAACAAGTTACTGAAACCAGTTGTATTTGGAATCTTAACTGTGATTACCTGTCCTTTTGAAGTTTGAGAATAAGCTGAAACATCTAAAGTTACTCGGTTATTGAATAATTGGAATTCACCACCCACTTCAGAAGAATAAACAGTTTCTGGCTTCAAGAACGCATCAGGAAGCGTATTACCAACAGTCAAACCAACAGTATTTCCGTAAGGGAAGTTAGCACCATTGTTATACACTAGGTCAAGACCATACAATGGAATATTATCATTGGCGTTTTTATTGTAGTTCAAACGAAGTTTAGCATAATTCAAGATATTACTCTTGATTGCCGGAATGGCATCTGTTGCAATAAACGAAACACCTGCACCATAATAAGGATAAGCATAATAGCTTTTCGGACGTGTAGGCTTATAGAAACGAGAAGTATTATCATAACGGAAAGTACCATTCAAAATCAACCAGTTCTTATAATTAGTTGTTAAATCGGCATAATAACCAAATCTACGTTCCATTGTATTTGATTCACCACCCGTTAATTCTCCCTGACGGTTTGCTACGTTATAAACTTCAGGTACTACAATTGAGCTTGAACCAACAGAAATTGATTTTGTATAACGTTGATAAATCGAGCTACCTAAAATCAATTTATTGGCAAATGCACCGAAATCTTTCGTTAATTGAGCTTGGAATTCGTTGTTGATAACGTTTTCTGTAGTTGAATAATCAGAAACACTACCTTGAATATCAGAAATTGCACGATAGATACCTTCGCCATCACCATCAAAATACCAAGGTGAAGGAATATTAGCTTTTGATTTCGCCCAGTCAGAGTACAAGAACTTACCAGTTGTATTTTTACCAGTTCTTGAATTATTCATAACACCCAAACGGTTTGTAAATTGTAACCAGTTCGTAGTCTTATGAATCAATGTGAAGTTACCGCTAATATTAGCATCTTTATATTTTTGGCGGTTATTATCTGCATTGAAATATGGGTTATTATAATAGTCGTTATAATATCCATTCGGATTCGCTTGAGGATTTGTTTGCCAATCTCTCAAATCGCTCAATGGCAAGTTTGCTGGCTGGTTGATAACATCATTATAGAAATCTGAAGAAGTTCTATCATATGCGGCTTGTGTATAACTTGCATCGAAGTTCGACTCTAACTTGTTGAATCTTCTAGTCGCAGAAGCTCTCACACCTGTTCTTTCACTTTTATCATGAGGAACAATACCATTGATTTTTTGATTTTCAACTGATAAGAAGTAAGAACCATTATCATCTCCACCTTGGAAACTCATCTGATTATTAGTAGAAACTCCAATATCAAATGCTTTTCTTCTTGCATTCGGAATAGCCGAATAAGGAATTAATAATTTACTACCATCTTCAGCTACACGTCCTTGAATTCTCATTGTGCCATCAAATGGGTCACCAAATTGTTGGTTTTCGTAAGCTCTCCAGTTTTCTTTCATTCTCACAAGTGGGTCAGTGCTGTAACCCGCTGTTCCAAAAGATTGATAGTAGTGAGAACCCGAACCAAATTTATCTTGAAAATCTGGCAAGAAGTTAATTTGCTCGAAGTTGGTGCTATTCGAGTAATTAACTCTCATTTTTCCTTTTGAACCTTTCTTTGTAGTAATTACTAAAGCTCCGTTAATACCAGCCGAACCATACAGTGTAGCAGCCTGACCACCTTTCAAAATCGAAACACTTTCGATATCGTTAGGGTTAATTAAAGCTAAAACCGTAGAGGTTGTTTGCATACCGTTCAATACTACTAAAGCTTCGTTATTACCAGTTAATGAACGGAAACCACGTAATACGATTTTTACCGATGGGTCAACGCTATTGTTTACGTTATACACTGCCAAACCCGTTACTTTACCTGAAAGTGCCTGTGCTAATTGTGGCGAACGACCAACAGTAATATCATCAGTACTTACTTTAGAGTATGCGTAAGGAATTTCTCTTAAATTTTTACGGATACCTTGTGCAGTCACTACGATTTCTTGTAATTGAGATGCATCTGTTTTCAATTGCACATCAACTACCGTACGATTGTTTAACTCTACAGTTTGAGTTGCAAAACCAATAAAGCTAAATGTAAGGGTTGATTTACCAGAAGTGTTGATTTTGTAAACGCCATTTACGTCAGTGGTTACACCTTTCGAAGTACCTTTGACAATTACACTTACACCTGGGAGTGGAGAGCCATCTTCAGAAGAAGTTACCTTCCCCGAAACTGTTTTGTCTTGGGCAAAAGCAAAGCCAGCCCAAACCAGCATGATGCTGGCAAGTAGAAGTTTCCTCATACAGTTTGTTGTTAGTTTTTAGTTTAGAATATTTGGCATTTCTGCCAATTTGACAATAAAGTTATGGACAAAAACAATATTTTGCAAAGAAAATTAGCGAAGTTTTTATAACCTATTATAAAATATTAAGTATAAATACGTGTGTAAAATGCAATAAACAAAAAGAAAACTCATTGATTATAAACACTTTACATACAAATAAGTATTATTAAAATAAAATAATAAATACTTCTCTGCAAATAGTGGGTTTGCATAACATTTTATGATTTTTTTTTGAATTCCATTTACGTATACACCATGTATTAAATAAAAGTTAGAATATTAAAAAAAGCGAGAGAGGATTTTTAACATACCTCTCTCGCCTGCAAATATCTACTAATCAGAGTACTACTTCTTATCCCACCATACACGAGTATCTTGTGTATCTGGGCCTTGAGCAGCAACTACTTTATCGTAGTTTATTTTATTCAAAGTTCCTTCTGTAGCTACATAAGCCATACGACGAGGTATTTGTCCACTGGCATTCAATGGTTTTGAAGCTGGTTTCAATGCAGGGAAACCAGTACGACGCCATTCGGCCCATGCTTCATTTCCTTGGTAAAACAAAGCAACCCATTTCTGAGTAGCAATTTGCTCTAATGCCGTTGCTTCTTTGTAAGCAATTCCATCTTGTTTCAAGAAATCAGCTACAGCCGTGCTAGTTGCTGCAGCTCCTAACCATTGTTGCATTGAAGCAGTGATAGCCGCTTCATAAAGAGCCTTTGCATCGCCTTGAATCCAACCTAATTTAGCCGCCTCAGCCTGTGAAAATAATACTTGTGCATAAGTTAGCACGTTAGCCGCCGAATTTTGCTGACGCATCGAAGCAGCTGCCAACGACACATCTTGAGCTTTTGATGCAGCAGGAAAAACCCCATAAGGTACACCAGCATATTGCTGATTGATATTTTTATCTGCCATAGCCACAATACGTGGGTCATTTGTTTTCAACAAATAATTCACAAAAACATCACTTACTGCATAATCTTTACGGTTTGTAGTAATATAATTGTTATATAATGGGTGTTCATTATTTGCTTCTGACAAGTAAGTATACTTTACGTTGTCCGCATTTGATGTTAAGACACCATCAGCCAAAGCAGCAGTAAACTCTGCTTTACCCTTTGCAGGGTCAATTTTCGATAAACGAAGAGCCATGATTAATCTTAGAGAGTTAGCAAATTTCTTCCAACGAGCAGCATTTCCGCCCAAAAGAATATCGCCAACTACCGACTTACCTCCGTCAAATTGAGCTTGGGCTTCTTTCAATTCTTTAAATAAATCATTGTAAACGGCTTGCTGAGAATCAAAAGCTGGACTAAAATCAGCCTTGCCTTTCAAGGCTTCCGAATAAGGAATATCTCCCCAACGGTCAGTAATCCAAAGGTATGTGTAAGCCTTCGCAATACGAGCCAAAGCAATTTGGTTATTGTTTGAACCATTGGCTGCAGCAGTTGTCTTTGTTTCAGCATTTGTATTCAAATTAATAATTGTCTGGTATGCATTTAAAGGCCCCGTATAAAAACCATTATAACTAAAGTTGATAGTTTTATAACGAGATTCTTCGATGTAAGTTACGTCTCCGAATTGTTGCGTATAAAGTGCTGGAACCATATCAGTTGTCATAGAGCCTACATTACGTAATGCCCCCGTAAGAAGCCCCGCTGTATTTGGTGAAGAAGGACTATTTGGGCTGACATTCATGTCACCAAAATCGCCTGGGTCACAAGCTGTGTTGGTAACACCCAATACAGCTGCAATAGCTAAAGTTTTATATATTGATAATTTTTTCATACTAAATGTCTGTTTAAATAAAAGCAGTGAGATAAATTAGAAGCCTAAGTTTAGATTAACACCAAACGAACGAACTGGAGGTAACTGACCACCCTCTGTCCAGAAAACTTCTGCTTCAGAAATATCAATACCACCACCAGCTGCACTGTAAATCAACACTGGGTTACGAACGATGAAAGCCACTTTCGCTGATTTGAAAACTTTACTACCTATGATGCTCTTAGGTAAGTTATAGCCAAGCGAAACCTCTCTTAACTTCACATAAGTTTGGTCATAAATCCATCTTTCATTGAAAGCAAACATTTTGTCTTCGTAGTATTCTTGTGTTTCAACACGAACGGTGTTTGGTTTACCATCTTCCGTTACACCCGGTAATAAAATACCACCACCTTGAGAAACTGGGTCACGCTTAGGATTGCCTAATTCGTTTAAGCCTGCCGTTTCTGCCGCTAAACCTGCATAAGCATTAAACATTTTTGTTGTAGAGAAGAATTTACCCCCAACAATAAAGTCGATATTAGCACGGAATGAGAAGTTTTTATAGGTGAGCGTATTTAATAAACCACCTTTAAACTTAGGAAGTACCGAACCTAATACTTTATTATCTTGTGGAATGTAGTGGCCATCTGTACCGATAAGTCTTTCTCCTTTATCGTTTAATTTATAGCCTCTACCTACTAAAAGTCCCCATTGCTCACCAACACGTGCATTCACCGTCAATGTTCTCCAAGTTGGGCCACCTAATTGGTAATTTGTTAAGCCTTCTGCCAATTCAACAACCTTAGAACGGCTACGGTCAAAGTTTACATCAACATCCCATGTAAATCCACCTGCAGTTTTTACTGGAGTTGCTCCAATATGAATTTCAAAACCTTGTGTTTGAATCAAACCAGCATTAATAAGGGCTGACGAGAAACCACTAGTAGATGGTACTGATAAACCAATAATTTGGTCTTTATTATTATTACGGTATGCCGTGAATTCTAATCCTAAGCGGTTGTTAAAGAATTTCAAGTCAATACCACCTTCATAAGCTGAAGAAAGCCCTGGTTTAAGGTCTTGGTTTGGTAATTGAGTTGGTAAATATTGCGTTGGATTCGAACCAAATGGGTTGCCCGTTGAATAAGTAAGACCAATCGCATAAGGCCCCACATCAGTACCCACTTGAGCGTAACTACCTCTTAATTTAGCATAAGTCAATACATTGTTCTTAGGAAGAATCTCTGATAAAACAAAGCTACCACCAAGAGAAGGATATAAATATGAATTATTAGCCTTTGGCAAAGTAGAAGACCAGTCGTTACGAATTGTTCCTTCGATAAAAGCAATGTTATTATAGCCTAAACTTACGTTTCCGTAAATACTATTTACACGTCTTTCGTAAGTAAGTGTTTGAACTGATGGACGGTCTTTTGAGGCTGCAATATTATAGAAACCTGGTGTTGTTAAACCACCCACCGTAGATTGTGAATATACCCCCGTTTTTGAATAACGAATATTTCCACCTGCATTAGCCACAACCGATAACTTATTGAAGTTTTTGTTAAATGCTAATAAAGCCTCGTGGTTATTTTCGTAGCCAGTTGTTGCATAGTTTGCATAAGCACCTAAACCACCAGCATTCAATGTACCGTAAGCGATACGTCCTTCTCCGTAATAATTTCTCCAATCTCTACGCGAAGTTACTGAAGCTGTCAAGTAATCAGTAATTTTATAAGCCAAGCCTAAGCTACCATAAATACGGTCATTGTTATTAAGGTTTGTACTCTCATACATTTGTGTATAAGGGCTATCCCAGTACTTTGGTTTAGCATCACGTGGGCCACCGATATTCCAGCTACGGTAAGTACCATCTGGATTTTTATAGTTTCTTAAATCATCAATGCTCAACTGGCGTTGGAACCATTGGTTGAATGAACCAATCGTTTGGTTATAACCAGTTACAGTAGCACCTGGAGCTACGCCCGTAAAACCACTTGCGGCAGTACCACCCGATGAACCATAGTTATCTGCTGGAACGTTTCTTGCACGTGTCGCTGAATAAGTTACATCTAGAGTAGCTGAAAACTTACTTGTAAAGTTGTACGTATTTTTTGAACTAACGAAGTCACGTTTTTGGCTACTATTAGGAACGATACCTTTAGTATCAATATGAGTAAAAGAAATACGTGATTGGAAGTTATCTCCACCTTTGGCAAAAGCAAAGTTTGTGTTATTGCTTACAGGCTTCTCGAAGAAATCTCTTACGTTATTCGGGTTTGGAGAAAATGGTGTCAACTGTCCAAATTCAGGGCCTTGTTGCCAAGAGAATGCCGAACGGTGTAATGTTCCATCTAATTTAGGCCCCCAGCTTTCATCGGCAGAATAATCCAAGATTTTTTGTCCATCAAAAGCCTTCCAATCAGCTGGGTCAATCGCAGGATTGTATTTGAAAGTTTCCCAATCTTGCGAATAACCACCACCATATTCATTCTGATATTTTGGCAATAAGCCTACCATATCAAGCGTAGTACTGTGATTTACGTTGAAAGTTGTTTCACCTGCTTTTGCTCTTTTGGTTGTAATTACAATTACACCACCCGAAGCACGATTACCATAAAGTGCAGTTGCTGAAGGCCCTTTCAATACTGATAGATTTTCAACATCATCCATATTTACATCACCGATACTTGCCACTGGCGTACCATCAACTACATAAAGTGGGTCTCCCCCAGTCAATGAGTTGATACCGCGAATTCTAATATTTGGTGAACCAAATTTAGCCCCTGACTGTCCTAATACCTGAACTCCTGCAATCTTACCCGCAAGGGCATTACCAACATTGGCATCACGAGCTACTGTAAGCTTGTCAGCTTTTAGTTCTTGAACCGTATAATTCAAAGACCTTTTGTCACGCGAAATACCTAATGCCGTTACTACAACTTCATTGAGTTGTCCCACATCCGACTTCATCTGTACATCAATAATTGTTCTGTTTCCGATATTTTCAGATATCGTCTCAAAACCAATAAAGCTAAAGCTTAGTGTCGCGTTAGCGGGAGCAGAAATTTTGTAAACCCCGTTACCGTCAGTTGTTGCACCTTTAGTAGTTCCTTTGATTATTACACTCACACCCGGAAGTGGAGAGCCATCTTCAGCGGAAGTAATCTTCCCTGAAACGGTCTTGTCTTGGGCGAATGCAAAGCCAGCCCACACCAGCATAATGCTGGCGAGTAGAAGTTTCCTCATACAGTTTGTTGTTAGTTTGTAAAAATTAAGTTATGTATTTATTTATACTGGAATAAAAGTATTGATAAAAATAGATATTTTGCAAAGGAATGCGATGAACGAAAACAAAAGTATGACCAAAATCAAAGTTTGTGCGATATAATTTAATTTTTCATGAGTATTTTAGTCTAAAAAATCAAAAAAAAAGGGCTTATGAAAGCCCTAAAATGATAAAAAATAACTAATTTATTTCAATTTTCAAGCCTCATTTAGGGCTTTGTTTTCGCACAATCTTGGCTAATAATTTCGGAAAAAATCTTTTTAAATACACGCCTAAAACTTCTTTTCCACCCATATAAACCTCATCTTTATTCTTGTAAATAGCATCCACAATCTGGCGGGCACATTCTTCAGCAGGCATTCCATTTGCTTGGTTTTCATCCATTTTTCCAAACTTACTGCCATCAGCCGCAACTGCATTTAAGGAAATATTCGTTTTGATATAACCCGGACATATCAAAGTCACGCCTATTTTATCATCGAAAACTTCAGCACGAAGGGCATCAAAAAAACCATGTAAAGCATGCTTTGAAGCACAATAACCCGAACGCATTGGAGTTGCTAATTTCCCAGAAAGACTACTTGTTACGGCAATATGTCCACTTTTTTGAGCTTTCATTGCGGGCAATACCGCCTTTGTAAGGGCTACAACTCCAAAAAAGTTTAGGTTCATAATTTTCTGATACACCGCCATATCAGTTTCGAGGACTGAACTTCTCTGCGAAATTCCTGCATTATTGAAAAGTACATCTATTCGCCCAAAATGACTAATAGCTTGCTGGGCTTTAGGCTCGATTTCGTCCGCCTTCTCAACATCAATAGGTAAAATAAATACATCGGCATCAGTCAAACCAGTAGCCTTTTTCACTCTTAAAAGTTCTTCTTCTCTTCGAGCCGAAAGAATTAATTTCGCACCTTCATTCGCAAATGCATAGGCAGTGGCTTCGCCTATTCCTGAAGATGCTCCTGTAATCCAAACTACTTTATTTTCAAATCTTTTCATTTTTTACGAATTTCTGTCTCTTTTTTTTGTTAGGTAATTAAGGCAAATGTAAGGTTTTTCAACGATAAAACTCATATTCTTGGCAAAACCAACGATTATTTCGGAACTTTGCACCATGAAGTGAAAAATAGATTCGCTTCGACTAAATATAAAAAGCATTCGAACAAAGCATATATGAGCAAACAAGATATAAGAAAGCTATCGACCGAACAACTCAAAACTTGGCTCACAGCCAATGGAGAACAAGGTTTTAGAGCCAAACAAATTTCGGAGTGGCTGTGGAAAAAATCGGCTTGGAGTTTTGATGATATGACCAACTTATCATTAAAAACCCGTGATTTACTGAAAGAACATTTCGAAATTCGAGCTGTTTCAGTACTCAAAAAACAAGTCAGTAATGATAAAACCATTAAATCAGGTTTTAAGCTATTTGACGGAAATTTAGTAGAAGGCGTTTTGATTCCTGCTGACGACCGCATGACAGCCTGTGTATCATCTCAGGTGGGTTGTTCGCTTACTTGTAAATTTTGTGCAACGGGCTACATGGCAAGAAAACGCAACCTTGATGCTGCCGAAATCTACGACCAAGTAGTACTCATCAAACAACAAGCCGAAGAGCATTATCAGCAACCACTTACCAATATAGTATATATGGGAATGGGCGAACCCTTGCTCAATTATGCGGGTATGATGGAGTCGGTCAATCGTATTACTTCGCCTGATGGACTTAATTGGTCGCCCAAACGAATTACTGTAAGTACCGCAGGTATCGCAAAAATGATTCAAAAGTTGGGCGATGATGAAGTTAAGTTTAATTTAGCACTTTCATTACACGCTGCCAATGATACTAAACGTAATGAAATCATGCCGATTAATGAGAGTAATTCATTACAAAACTTAGCAGCAGCATTGAATTATTTCTATAAAAAAACTGGGAATCGTATCACTTTCGAATACATTGTTTTCAACGATTTCAATGATTCTTTACAAGATGCCAAAGAACTCTGGGAGTTTACGAAGAAAGTACCTGCCAAAGTAAATATTATAGAATATAACCCAATCGCCGAGGCAAACTATATCAATACAACGGAAGATAAACTTAGTAAGTTTGCGAAGTTTTTAGAAGATAAAGGCGTGGTTGTCAATGTACGTAGAAGCCGTGGTAAAGATATTGATGCCGCTTGTGGACAATTAGCGATTAAAGAACCAAGCAGCGAAGCTACAATATAACTCAGATAATTATAAAAAGAGTGTTTTAGTCAGACACTCTTTTTCATTTCCTCAAAACTAATTTTTTAAATTCTAAAGGGCTTTTGCCTTTTATCTCCTTAAAAACCTTACTGAAATACGAATTATTCGTAAATCCACATTCGAAGCACACATCTGTTATACTCATCTCGGTCATGAGCAACTGGCAAGCCTTATTAATTCGATATTCGTTTACAAAATCAGTGAAAGTCTGGTTAACTACTTTTTTGAAATAATTACAAAAAGCTGGAACTGTCAGATGGGCTATATTGGCTGCTTCACGAATATTGATTGGCTGTTGATACGTTTGCTCTACATACTCATAAATTCGTTTTAAACGAAGTTGGTCTTTCTGATTAAAATCATAGCGGGTATCATAAGAATTCAGAAGATGATATTCGGTTGATTCAGCTAAAGCTTGAAAAATATTCAGTAAACCTATCAAACGTTCGAAATGCGACAAATCAATGAGTTTTATTAAGGAATCTCTCACTTTTTCATACGTTTCTCCATAAAACTGAATACCTTGCTGTGAACGTTCGAAAAGTTTTTTAATGAGGTTCATTTCAGGTTTTTCAAAAAACTTTTCTCCTAAAAAATCATCTTTAAACTGAATCACAATTTCTTCATGCACGCCTAATGCATCATAGCCGAAGCCTGCATGAGGCAAATTAGAACCTATCAGAACCAAATCTCCATCTTCATAATAACTCAAATGATTGCCCACATGTCGCCTACCAGTTCCCTCAAAAACTAATACCAGCTCAAACTCTGGGTGGTAATGATAATTCCAAGGAAATTGTTGGGCAATTACTTTTTGATGTAAAAATCTAAACGAACTTCCTTCGTCATTCTGAATTTGCTCAAAGGGGGTTTTCACTCTATTAATATTTGATTTATATATTTTTTTATAAAAATAATAATACAGAACAAAAGAATATTAATATAAGTATATTTTTTATAAATCAGACTTCCGAAATTTGTTTCATAAACTAACGCAAAAAACGTAGTTTTTGATTAAGGAGAGCAAAACCTATGATGGATTATAAAAGCGAGCTAATTGCTCGCTTTTTTTGATAAAAAAACAAGTTCTGCTGAAACTTCAACCCTAAAAACAATCCTCTATGCAAAACTGGAAAATCAAGCTATCATTATACCTCAACTATTTTGTCTTTGCAATATTGCTCAATAGTGTAGGTGCTGTAATCTTACAAGTACAACGCAATTTTGATGTTTCAAAATCAGACGCCTCAGTTCTTGAAGGTTTCAAAGATTTACCTATTGCCATTTGTTCATTTATTTTAGCCTCTTTTTTACCCAAAATTGGCTATAAAAAAGCCATGCTTATTGCTTTGGCATTGGTTAGTGCTATTTCTTTCACGATTCCCTACGCCAATGGTTTTTGGCATTTTAAACTCTTATTCTTAGTAGTAGGAATTTCATTTGCTTTGATTAAGGTTTCAGTTTTTGCCACAATCGGCCTTATTACGAAAAATATTAAAGAACATTCAAGTTTTATGGGTTTACTTGAAGGTACATTCATGATTGGGGTTTTGTTAGGAAATATTCTTTTTAGCTTATTTATTGATAACGATAATCCCAAATCAGCAGCTTGGCTAAGTGTTTACTGGATTTTAGGAGGTTTATCACTACTGGCATTTATACTCTTAATGACCGCCAACTTAGATGAATCAGAGGCTAAAGTTGAGGGTTCGTCTTTGAGTAGCGATTTCTTGGCAATGCTTCGCCTAATTGCACTTCCTCTTGTAATTGTATTTATTATCAGCGTGTTTTTATTTGTGCTAATCGAACAAAGCTTTCAGACTTGGACGCCTACCTTTTATAAGGATATTCTGAAAGTTCCGGCGAGTATGGGAATTCAGGCGGGAGCTATTTTAGCGGGAGCGTTTGCCGTTGGACGTTTTGCTTCGGGCGTAATTCTTCGTCGATTTAGCTGGATTTTAGTTTTAACTATCTGTATCATTACTTGTGGTTCGTTGGTACTACTTACGCTTCCGCTCACGCAAGGCATTATGGCTTCGCCTGATACAAATTGGACAAACGCACCTATTGTAGCCTATATTTTCCCAATTATGGGTATATTTTTAGCCCCAATATATCCTACGATTAACTCTGTTATTCTTAGCTCATTGCCAAAACATCTACACAGCCCAATGTCGGGTTTAATTGTTGTATTTTCTGCCTTAGGCGGTACTACCGGTTCTATCATAACAGGACACGTTTTTGAAGCATTCACGGGGCAAACAGCTTTTTACTTATCATTAATTCCGATGAGTATTCTGATGGTTTGCTTGTTTATACTCAATTCTTTACAGAAGAAATCTAATACTGAAGTTTCGTTTGGTAATCATTCAAGCGGACATTAATACTTTTATTTACCTATTATCTTAAAATGGAGCGTACGATAAAAAATATCTATGAATTAGGGCTTTTATTCGAAAAAGTGCAGTTAGAAAATGTTTTCCCTGATAATAAAACCTTTCCTGACTGTATAGCTAAAGAAAGTTTAGAGGTCATTAACAAGAAATTTTTTAAAGAAAAAAATCAAGCAAATTTTGATTTAAAAGCTTTCATTAAGGCACACTTTGATATGCCTGTCAATCGAACAGCGGCTTATGAAAGTAATAAAGAACATTCGATTGAAGAACATTTAGATACCCTTTGGAAAGTTCTAACGCGTGAACCCGAACATGAAAATAGTTCACTTATTCCACTACCTAAACCTTATGTTGTGCCGGGTGGGCGTTTTGGTGAAGTATATTATTGGGATAGCTATTTTACGATGCTTGGTTTACGTGCTTCAGGCAGAATAGATATGATAGAATCAATGATTGATAATTTTTCATATTTACTCGAAACAATCGGGCATATTCCGAATGGAAATAGAAGCTATTATATAGGGCGTTCTCAGCCACCATTTTATGCACAAATGGTAAAACTTTTAAGTGAAGAAAAAGGCTTAGAAATACTTGTAAAATACTTACCATATCTTGAGCAGGAATATCATTTTTGGATGAATGGCAGAAACGAACTATCACCCCATCAAAGAGCAGTTCACCGAGTTGTATTAATGCCTGATGGTAATGTTTTAAATAGATTTTGGGACGAAAATAATACTCCTCGCCCTGAATCATTCAAAGAAGACCTTGAACTTTCTCACCAATCAAGTCAAAGTCCAAATGATTTATTTCGCCATATTAGAGCCGCAGCCGAATCAGGCTGGGATTTTAGCAGCCGATGGTTTAGAGATACCCACGATTTTTCGAGTATCCATACGACCGAAATCATTCCGATTGACCTAAATTGTCTATTATATAATTTGGAAGATACTCTTTCTAGTACTTATTCCTTAATGAATAATAGTTTGAAAGCAGACGAATTTCAACAATTAGCTAAAAAAAGAAAAAATACAATACAAAAATACCTTTGGAATGAGACAGAGGGGTTTTACTTTGATTACGACTTTATTTCAAATACCCCAAAAACACACCAAACATTGGCGGCTGTCTTCCCACTTTATTTTAAGATTGTGGAAGCACAGCAAGCCGAAAAAATTGCGGTTAATATAAAAAATAAATTCTTGAAAAGTGGCGGATTACAGACTACACTTGTCAATACAGGTCAACAATGGGATTCGCCCAATGGTTGGGCTCCTCTACAATGGATAACTTATAAAGGTCTATTAAATTATCAAATTGAAGATTTGGCCTACGAAATTCGAAGTCGTTGGTTAGCTCTAAACCGTAGGGTATATCAAAAAACAGGCAAAATGACCGAAAAATATAATGTTGTAGATGAAAGATTAATGGCTGGAGGGGGAGAATATCCCAATCAAGATGGATTTGGTTGGACAAATGGTGTATTTTTGGCTATGAGCACAACATAGTTTATACAATAAGGAGAAGAAATTGCTATTTTCTCCTCCTTATTGTATTTCGCTCAAAAAAACTCATTTAAGCCACTTCAATGCATTTACATTTTGACCAATCTTACGCCCTTCAGCTAAGCCTGTGTCATTATCGCTTCTATTATGAATTCCACCTAATAATCTTGAATAAGCTGATTCTTGAGCAGCCTCCCAAAATGAACTATACGAACGATTCTTATAGAAAATGAAAGTGAGTGGGTCTTGTCCACGTCCTTCATGCGAGTTATCCACGTATTTAAACTCATCACCATACAGCTTGGTAAGTACCGTAGCCGAAGCGGCCGATTGCACTGAATGGCCTGAATAAAACGCTGGAAATGGAGGCTCTGGCCAAAAAGGTAACCATGATGCATCTATATATGTGCGAATAAAAGTCGATGGGCGTTCTGCATGATATGTATATTTTGCCTTCCAACAGTTTATAAAAGCATCTCCGATTGCCATTCCAACCATAGCAAAAGTTTGTGCTGCTTTAATCAATGGTGGCTTGGCTGTTCTAACTACAATTCTTGCGATGCTATAAGAGTGACCCGGTGGCGTAAATGTTCGGCTTGGGTCATCGCCCCAAAATAGGGCAATTTCTTTTTCTTCTTGTGTCAATACTTGATTTTTGGCGTAAACTTCCAAAAACTGTGCATAATATTGTGAGTATGAACTAGAATTAAAAGTAATAGGCCTAGGTACTGCTAAGCTGCTATTTGTTGATACAAAAGTACGGTTTTTACCCCAGTAAGGATGTAAAGGTAAAGTACTAGGAGATTGACTAAATTGTGGACTTTTCCAATAACCAGGCCCTACGGGTAATACATAATCTGTTGTAAAATTACGATTATAACCTTGATATCCTCCATCTGTTTTTGACCATTCAAAAATAGCTTTTGCCACTTCTTGCCCGTACTTCACCGAACGCTCAATAACCGCCTGATTTTCAGCCTTATATTCAGATAAAATCTTTGCTTCAAGTGAATCTATAGTTCTTTTATTGGCTTCAGAAGTTTGTTCGTAAATATTTTTATGAATCCAAGATTGTCCGGCATTTAAGCTCAGTACCCAGTTGTATCTTTGGGTTGAATCTATCTTTGGTAAAGTAACTAAACCATTTAACTGCCCAGCAAGCGAGTTATATGCCTTAAAACCACCAACTATGCTCTCATACATAGTTAGACCAATATATCCAAAACCCCTTGAAGCATACGTGGGAGAGTTTCCAGGTGTTTTTTCTGCAATAAATAAAGACATCTTTCCCCATCGAATAGCAGCACTGGCAGTAGTTGTATCAGTAGCAGCCACTGGTATTGGGTTGTCGCCATTATTGCTTTCACAACCATTCATTATAAGTAGTGTGCATAGTACTAAGGTCAGTAGCCCTACCTTAATACCTTGTGGGTAGATATTTTTCATTCCCTCAATAATTTATCAATTTGTAGAATTGGTTCAAAAACTATACCACTTTGGGTTGTTTTTTTTTAATGTTAATTCAAAATTACATTATTTCGGAAAATATACAAATAAAATCCGCATTAATGGAATACTTTAGTTTTCTAACATTCAGTTGCACTCAATGCTAGACCTGCCTGAGAAGTTTCTTTATATTTCTTCGACATATCTCGGCCCGTTGCACGCATAACTTTTATAACACTATCAAGTGATATTTTCTGTGCCGAGGCATTACCCGATGCGGCTAATAAGTAAGCATTATACGCCTTTATTGCACCCATGGCATTTCGTTCAATACAAGGTATTTGCACATACCCCCCGATTGGGTCACAGGTCATTCCTAAATGATGTTCGATTGCAATTTCGGCCGCAGCTTCTACAATTTCAATACTTTTTCCTGCACAATAGGCCAACATGGCAGCAGCCATTGCAGAAGCTGACCCGATTTCGCCCATACAACCCATTTCTGCACCCGAAATACTCGCATTATGCTTGATTAAGTAACCCACCGCAGCAGCAGCTAGCATTCCTTCTCTCAAACGTTGTTTGTCATAATGATAATGATTTCGCAATAGGAAAAATACACCCGGAATCACGCCTGAAGCTCCCGATGTAGGGGCAGTAACGACAATATTTCCAGCCGCATTTTCTTCCGAAGCTGCCATACAATAGGCGTTCAAGAAAACCATAAAACTATCGGTAGTTGAGGCCGTATTTTTAGCTTGTGCATATAATACTGGAGCTTTTCTACGCAGTTTGATAGTTCCCGGCAAAAGACCTTTCTGACGCAATCCTCGCTTTACAGCCTTGTGCATAGCTTCGAGTATATCATCAATTTTCTGAAAAATCTCTTTTTTACTCAAACCCGTCAATGCCATTTCATTGGCTATCATTAATTCAGTAAGCGTGATTTTTTGCTTGGCTAAATGTTCTTTTAATTCTTTCATCGTTGTGAATCCAAACACAGGCTCTTTATCATTTTGTGCCTGAGCGTCTTCTCCTTTACGTTGAATAAAACCACCTCCTACTGAATAATACTCTTCTCCAAGCACAATTTGTTCATTCTCAATCAACTTAAAAACCAACGTATTAGGATGTGGCGATTCATAGCGTTTACGTTCAAACACAATATTTCTAGCTGTCAACGACACCTCATAATTACCTACTTGTGTTATGTACAAATCATCGGGATTTTTGAGTAATGCTGTAAAGGCCGTAGGCTCGCAAGTATCTGGCAACCAACCCAATAATCCAGCAATTACCGCACGATCAGTTCCGTGTCCTTTACCAGTAGCACTCAAAGATCCATACAAATGAATCATTATTTTAGGCTGATGTAAAGTTGTACTTTGAGCTGAAGCCTTCGCTCTCTGCAAAAAGTCATAAGCTGCTTTCATTGGTCCGATAGTATGTGAACTAGATGGCCCTGGACCAATTTTAAATAAATCAAAAATAGAAGTTTTAATTGCTTCTTGTGTCATTGTTTTGTTGTAGTTGATGAAGTTGAGATAAAATACAAACTTTTAATTCTTTGAAATAAAAATTCGATTTTTACTGCAAAGTAAGTATTTTCACAAAAAACTCAGCACATCAACACCATTAAACATGAAATTTTGTAAAACCTTCTTTTTGATTTTAGCCCTCCCATTCCTTGTTTCAGCTCAAACCTACATTAGAGTCAACCAATTAGGATATTTACCCAAGGCTGTTAAAGTTGCCGTAGTTCTGAGTAAGCACCAAAAGCCATTGCAATCATTTACTATTAAAGATGCCATTACGGATAAGGTAGTTTTTAGTTCTAATAAAATCAAAAATCATGGAGCATTTGGCAATTTTACTTCTACTTATCGCTTAGACTTCTCCAATTTTCAAAAAAAGGGAGCTTATTATATTCAAACCAATGATAGTAAATCAATTAAATTTCGAATTGATGAGGAGGTTTATGCCGGTTCTGCCGATTTTTTGCTAAAATATATGCGTCAACAACGTTGTGGATATAATCCCTTCTTGAAAGACTCATGCCACATACACGATGGATTTAGAGTTTATCACCCTGACCCCAAAAAAGATTCTACCCATATTGATGTAAAAGGTGGCTGGCACGATGCTTCTGATTATTTGCAATACACCACCACTTCGGCCAATGCGATTTATCAAATGTTATTGGCCTATAAAAATAATCCGACTGTATTTAAGGATTTTCATCAAGCAAATGGCTTGGAAGGCAGCAATGGTATTCCTGATATTATTGACGAAATCAAATGGGGAATCGACTGGCTTGTAAAGATGAATCCTGCTTATGGAGAGATGTATAATCAGATTGCTGATGACCGCGACCACATCGGCTTACGTTTACCCAACAACGACCCTAATTCTTATGGGAAAGGAACTATGCGACCCGTATATTTTTGTACAGGTAAACCACAAGGAGCTTTCCAAAATAAAAGTAGGGCAACGGGAATTGCGTCTACTGCTGGTAAATATGCTTCAACTTTTGCGTTAGGCTCGGAAGTTTTACAGAAATTTTATCCTGATTTTTCTAAAACACTAAAAAAGAAGGCTATTGATGCCTATGATTGGGGTAAAAAGAATCCAGGGGCTTGTCAAACGGCTCCTTGCCGTGCACCCTACTTTTATGAGGAAGACAATTGGACTGATGATATGGAATTGGCCGCCGCCGAGCTGTCTAAAATCACAAAGAATAAAGATTATCTTCAAGATGCCATCAATTTTAGTAAACAAGAAACCGTTACACCTTGGATGATAAACGATACCGCTCGACATTATCAATGGTATCCATTCATGAATGCAGGCCACTACCAAACGGCTTCTCAAATGACCAATAATAATGAGTTAAAATCTTATTATCAACAAGGTTTGAGTGCTATCAAAGCGAGAGCGAAGAAAAATCCTTTCTTGAATGGCATTCCATTTATTTGGTGTTCAAATAACTTAGTAACGGCAACCCTCACGCAAATCAATTTATATAGAAAATTAGGAGGAAAAGGCTTCGAAGAAATGGAAGCTGCTCTTCGTGATTGGCTTTTTGGTTGCAATCCGTGGGGAACAAGTATGATAGTTGGTCTTCCTCTTGCGGGCGATTACCCTCAAGACCCACATTCTGCCTTTACTTACTTGAAAAATTATCCAATAGATGGCGGATTAGTTGATGGACCCGTAAGAACATCTATTTTTAAAGGCTTAAAATATGTTGCCCTTCGCTTTCCTGACGAATATGCTGATTTTCAGTCAAATATGGCAGTTTATCACGATGATTTTGGCGATTATTCAACCAACGAGCCAACCATGGACGGTACCGCCTGTCTGACTTACTATTTATCAACTTTAGAAAATGCTCCTAAAACTACCGAAAAACTAAGTATTTACAAGGGAGCGATTACTCGATTCGATGCTAACAAAAAAATAATTCGATTGGCTTTTACAGGGCATGAGTTTTATGAAGGAGGTGAAAAAATTGCCCAAACTTTAAAATCTGAAAATATTAAAGGCTCATTTTTCTTTACTGGTGAATTTTATAGAAATCCAGCAACCTATTCGCTCATTCAAAAACTTATCAGTGATGGGCATTACTTAGGCGGACATTCTGATAAACACCTACTTTATAATGACTGGACAAAACCAGATTCTCTACTCATTTCCAAACTACAATTTGATGATGACTTAAAGTCCAATTATTTGGCTATGAATAAATTTGGCATTACTCCTGAAAAAGCACCGTATTTTATGCCTCCTTTCGAATGGTATAATGAAACAATTGCTGAATGGACCAAGAATAATGGCTTACAGCTCATCAACTTTACTGCTGGAACAGGTTCGAACAGAGATTATACTTACCCAGAAATCGGCAATAAATACGCTAATAATCAAACTATTATGCGTGACATTTTAAAGTATGAAAAGAATAATAAAGATGGACTAAATGGATTTATTTTACTCATTCACTTAGGCACTGACCCAAGAAGAAAAGAAAAGTTTTACGACCAATTACCCCAATTAATTAAACATTTGAAACAAAAAGGCTATCAATTTAAACGTCTATGACACGAGTTTTTTTGAGCTATCCAAACTTTCTACTTAATTTGTGGGTTATTATTTTAATCTCAATAACTTAATAAATTCAAAATTATGGCTGTTAAAGTAGGCGAACTAGCACCTGACTTCAAATTATTTAATACTGATAAAGCAGAAGTGAATCTTTCTGATTATCGTGGAAAAAATGTAGTAGTATTATTTTTCCCATTGGCATTTACAGGCGTTTGTACGGCTGAACTTTGTCAAATGCGTGATGACATTGCCACTTACGCTGGCCTAAACGCAGAGATTTTAGGTATTTCAGTAGATTCTATCTTTACTTTGGGTAAATTCAAAGCTGAGCAAAATCTTCCATTCCAATTACTATCTGATTTCAATAAAGAAACAGCTCAAGCTTACGGAGCTTATTACGATACATTTGTTTTTGGAATGCAAGGAGTAGCTAAACGTTCGGCTTTTGTTGTTGACAAAGAAGGAGTTATTAAATATGCCGAAGTACTTGAAAGTGCAGGTGATTTACCAAACTTCGCAGCAGTAAAAGAAACTTTAGCGAGTCTCTAATTATACTTTCTGTTTATAAACGAAGAGTCCATTGTGAGATATACATCAAACAATGGACTCTTTAGTTTTATAGCATTTAGCCTAATCCTGAAATGCTCCCACTAAGCTATTTACAATCGAAAGTACAAAACCAAAAATAAGTGGTTGTAAGAATCCACCAACCCTAAAGCCTTCTACCAAATAGGCAGCTAAATAAACAATACCCACATTGATAACTAAAGAAAATAAACCTAAAGTTAGCAGTGTAATTGGCAATGAAAGCAACTTTAAGATGGGTTTAATAAATGTATTCAAGAAACTCATCACAAAAGCTACCATCAACGAAGTTGTGATGGAATCTACCTTGATTTCACTCAAAAATTGGGGCATGAAATAAACCGCAGCCGCACAACATGCCAAACGAATTAAATAATTTATCATAATAAATATGAATGAGAATATGGGTGAATGATTACGTATAAAAGTAATGAAATCATTGAGAAAATTCAAAGAATTCGAACGGAATTCTATCATTTTACACTCAAATTTTCAAATTAACATTTATTTATGACGCTTAATCAATACATCTAAAACCTCATCAAAAGTATAGTTTTTCTGCTCTAAAAGCACCAAATAATGGAAGAATAAATCAGCCGCTTCACCTAAAAACAAATCTTTATTTTCATCTTTCGCTTCAATTACTAACTCTACGGCTTCTTCTCCTACTTTTTGGGCTACTTTATTTACGCCTTTCTTAAACAGTTGTGCCGTGTAAGAACTATCAGAAGGATTTAGCTTACGGTCTCTTATCACTGAGCGTAAATGATTGATAAACATTACTTTCCCATCGTTTACCTCCTGAAAACAAGTGTCATCTCCAGTATGGCAAGTAGGGCCATCTGGCGAGGCGTTAATCAAAATTGTATCTCCATCGCAATCAATTAATACTTTTTTTACGTGAAGAAAATTATTCGAAGTCTCTCCTTTTGTCCAAAGTCTTTGTTTACTTCTACTAAAAAAAGTTACGATTCCCTCGGCCATAGTTTTTTCATACGCTTCGGCATTCATATATCCAAGCATTAAAACTTTACCGGTGATTGAATCCTGAATAATTGCAGGCACTAAGCCATCGACCGATTTATCAAAAGCGATTGTTCTTTCCATTTTGGTAAGCCTAAATATCTTTAAAATAATATTTAGATATTTAGTTAAATATTTATATTTAAAAAATAATTCTTAATAGATTTGCAAAAGTACAGATGTTAGAAACTTAAACTTATAAAAACATGAAAAATTTATATTTAATTAGCCTTTTATGTATTTCGACAGGGGTTATTGCCCAAGAAAATACATTAATTTACACTACTGCCGATATTTGGCCAACGTATCCACAAGGCAATAAAGCACTCTATACTTTCATTTGTACAAACCAGAATGTATCTGTTGAAGCAATTCCGAGTGAAAAAAACAAGAATATCGTCTTTGTCAGATTTGTCGTTGAAAAAGATGGTAGTCTGTCTGGGCACAAGGTGATGAGAGGAATCAATCAAACTTGTGATGCAGAAGCATTGAGAATAACAAAACTTCTTTCTAAGTGGAATCCGGGAGGAACGATTCGATTTAATAAATTTCAGCCTTTACGTATGTACATGACAATTGCTGTAAAATTTTTTCGAAATTTTTCTGACTGTGAAGCATCTTATTATCAGTTAATTACAAATTAAGTAGAAAAAAAAATAGTTTTTTTTTATTGTAAGACTTGACAAGTAAAGAAAATCGCTATACCTTTGCACCACATTAAGACAGAGACACCAAAACGAAGTCAAAATGTAAACGCGAAAGTAGCTCAGTTGGTAGAGCGTAACCTTGCCAAGGTTAAGGTCGCGGGTTCGAGACCCGTCTTTCGCTCGAAAGAGTAAGCACCTTACTGGTGCTTTTTTTTTCAGAGTTGGTCTTTTCCAACCGCCGAGGTGGTGGAACTGGTAGACACGCAGGACTTAAAATCCTGTGAGCTTTTAAACTCGTACGGGTTCGATTCCCGTCCTCGGTACCAATTAAAAGTCTAAAATACTAATGATTGTATTTTAGACTTTTTTTTTGCCTGATTTGCTCATTTATATCTTATTAATACTTAAAGTAAAATCTTTGTTATTCTTAATTTATAAAGGAGTCATTCAAACACACTTCATAAAATTGATATCCCTTACCTTTTTAATAGTATTAACAGTTTCTTTGGTATAAAATAATATGCTACCAAAAATTATTAACCTTTGCCCCACAGGAACGCTTACAACGAAAGAAAACTCTTTTGCTCCAATCTATTATTCTGAAATCATTGACGATGTATTAGCTTGTTACGAAATAGGCATAAGTGTTGTTCATTTACATGCAAGAGATAACTTAGGGCAAAATACATACAAAAAAGAAGTCTATCAAAAAATCATAGAAGGCATTAAAAAGCATGCACCAGATTTGGTTATTGGAGTATCATTAAGCGGTCGTTTCTACAATGAAAATAATTTAAGAGCAGAAGTCCTCAGTCTTTATCCAGACTTAGCCTCACTGACAATGTCTTCTTTAAACTTTCCTAAAAATGCTTCTATAAATACTCCAGATACTATTTTATGGTTAATTGAAGAAATGAAAAAATATGGAGTAAACCCTGAAATTGAATGTTTTGACTCTGGGATGATAAACTTCACCAATCATTTAATAAAAAAAGGTATTTTAGTAGAACCAATTTATATGAATGTAATTTTAGGTAATTTATTCAATGCTGGTACAGATATTTCTACAATTAGTTCTATTGTTCATAACTTACCAAATCATGCAAAAGTTTGTTTTGGAGGAATCGGACAAGCCCAATTGAAATCAAACTTAATTGGTTTAATTGAAGCCGATGGAGTAAGAATCGGATTGGAAGATAACCTTTATCTAAACGATAAAAATAAAGCAACCAATCGGCAATTACTCGAAAGAATTCATAGAATTATGAATGAACTAGATTATTGTTATATGAGTACAACAGAATTTAAAAATTTAGGCTATGGAAATAAAAAAACTAACGGTTTTGGGGCTAAGTGAGCCAACCCTAACGATGATATTTGATAATTTAGAATCTTGCCAACTATTTCCTAAAGTTAAAATAATAAACAATTTAGGTTTAGATGAACTTAAGCCCTTTCACAATCCTAAATTTTCAATTGATATTTTAAGGGAGTATCAAAACAATAATAATGATGATGTTTTTTTAGGAGCAATAAAGCCTTACACTAAAGTAGCGGTCCTAAAAAATTATCTAGACCAAAAACTTAATTTTATTAATATTATTCACCAAACAAGTGCCATTTCTTCAACAGTAGAGTTGGGCAAAGGTATTCTTATAAACAGTTTGGTATCAATTGCTAGCTTTACTAAAATTGGCAATTTCGTTTCTATCAATAGAAATGCTTCTGTTGGGCACCACACAGAAATTGCGGATTTTGTCACCCTAAGTCCAGGTACAAATGTGGCAGGATTTGTCAAAATCGGAGAGAAGAGTTTGATTGGTATTGGAGCAAATGTGATTGATGGTGTAACCATTGGTAGCAACTCCATCATTGGTGCAGGAGCATTAGTTACTAAAGATATTCCAGACGGGGTTATTGCTTATGGAAATCCTTGTCAAATTATCAGAGATAATAAATATTAATGCTTTTACACTAAAATATGTTACATATTATCACCCCATTATACCGTTTTCATTTATTAGAAAAGGTCTATCAAAGTATTCCCAAAAATGATGATATTAGGTGGCATATCGCCAAATCAACACAACGAGAAAAGTTAGAATATGATTTTATTCAAACAGACTCAAGGATACACTTATACGAATTAGATTGCCCAGATGCCGATACTGTCACAAAGCGGAATGTAATATTTGCCAATATCAAAGATGGCTTTTTTTATTGTTTAGATGATGATACCCTTTTTTTAGAGGAAGTGTACAATGTTTATAAAGAGTATCATCATACAGATTTTAAAGGAATGATTATTGGACAAAGTAATCTCATAAAAAAAGTGCAACTTTCTGCAGACCCTAAAAAAAGCTGGATAGATACTGGTATGGTTATTTGCTATTTCAGCGTTTTAGAAAAAGAGAAATGGGAATGGACAGAAATTGCAGGTAGAGACTGCTATTTTTGGAGTAGATGTTATCAATTCTTTGGAGAAGAAAATATTATCTTTCTGGATAAAGTAATATCTCATTATAATTCACTAAGTCCATATTTAAGGGTTCGGAAACCTATATTATTCTGGAATTTTAAATATGATATTTATAACCGTACATTAGCCAGAACCTATATAAAATTAGCACTTACTAAAAATATATTTTATAAATTTTTCTTTTCTAGTAATAACACGATTAAAGAGCAAAAAATAAATCATCTTAAAGCCCTATTAGATGCTTTCTCAAAATAACATTTTTGAGGTTTGTCTACTGACGATGATTATTCATTTCATCGGTATAATAAGCCTTTCAGCCCGAATTGTAGGAATAAGAACTAAGAAATTAGCTTCTTCTTTTTCAATATTCAATATTATCATTTTAATCTCTCAATTTTCAAGTTCTATTCAATCTCCACTACTGGCAAAATCCATTGAGAGTCAAATCATTAATGGTTTACCTCCAAACAATATTACATTCAGACTTATTATTTTTTCGGCAACAATTGGTTCTTGTTTAGGCATATTGGCGTTTCCTACTGGACATAGATTTATGGCGAAAGGAGTTGATTCATTATATTACCATAAGTCTATTTTTAAGGTTTTAATGAAATCTATCCGAAGTTCTACCCTAACACATTTCAGAAAAAGTCTTACTATACCAAGAATTGAAAATCTAATTCGTCTGAGACATTATAAAGATATTTCGGTAAAGATGATTTTACTAAATATTCTTGTAAACGGTTTTATTACTGTAAGTGTATTATCATGTTTATATGCTGGATTTCTAAATCCCAACTTAAGAACAACAGCCCTTTCTCTCAATGGTATAAGTGTTGGAGTTGGAGTAGTTGGCATGTTACTTTTTGTTGAACCTTATAATGCAACTTTAACAGATAAAGTACTCGATGGCTCAGTTTCTGAAGCATTTTTTCGAAAATTTTTAACTTTTGTTGTTATTGCACGTATGATAGGTACAATTGCTGCTCAGTTTCTACTTATACCTTTAGCACAATTAATTATTAAAATTGCGGAGATTATTTGAGCCATATACGGTAAATCATTTTAGTACTTAAAAAACTTCAACCCTACCCAACCTAAAATTTCAACTGAATATTTCCGTACCTTTGTGATATGGATTATTTTAAAAATTTACTCGACTTACTCAAAACCGAGCGAGAAGAAGACCACCGTCAATATCAACAACTTACCGAACAAACTTCTGCAGCCGAACGCCGTGCCAACGGAATTACGTGGTATCCGATTGCTATTAGGGGCTCAGAAATTGGCCGTGGCGATTACCTCACTGTTGAAGTAGAACGAACCACTCACCAAGATATTTCGCATCAACTACGTGCAGGTATACCCGCAGTTTTATTTGGCAATCACGACCCACAAAAAGACCGTGTAGAAGGAACCATTTCTTTTTTAAATGGAAATCGATTAAAAATAACGCTTAAAACTGATGAATTGCCCGATTTTTCCCGCGATGGCAAACTTGGAATCGACTTGCTTTTTGATGATAATAGTTACGAAGAAATGCAGTCGGCATTGAAGTATGCTCAGGAAATGGCTAATAAACCAGAAGGGAATTTAGTAAAGATTCTAACTGGCGAAAAAAAGCCAACTTTCAGAACTGATTTGCACCCAATATCGGTTCCGAAACTCAATGATTCACAAAATAATGCTTTAAATAAAATCATATCAGCCAATGAATTGGCGATTGTTCATGGCCCTCCAGGGACTGGAAAAACCACTACTTTAGTACAAACAATCAAGACAATTATTAAGCAAGAAAACGCCAAAACACCAATCTTGGTGGTAGCTCCGAGCAATACCGCGGTTGATTTATTGAGCGAAAAACTATCAGAAGAAGGACTAAATGTCTTGCGTATTGGTAATCCAGCACGTGTAAGTGAGCGTTTGATGGCACTCACACTAGATAACAAAATGACAGATCATCAACTTATGAAAAACGCTAAAACGCTTAAAAAGCAAGCCAATGAATATCGTAATATGGCACATAAATACAAGCGAAGTTTTGGCAAAGCGGAAAGGGATCAACGCAAACTACTATTCGATGAGGCTCACAAAATCATGAAAGAGGTGGGTAATATTGAACAGTACGTCATTGATGATGTTGTCACCAAAACTCAAATCATTACTGCCACTTTGGTGGGAGCTAATCATTATACGATTCGTAATCTTAGCTTTCACACAGTAATTATTGATGAAGCAGGGCAAGCTTTAGAACCTGCTTGCTGGATTCCGATTTTAAAGGCTCAAAAAGTTATTTTTGCAGGCGACCATTGCCAACTACCACCGACCATTAAATCAAATGAGGCAGCTAAAAATGGGCTCAATACTACTCTTCTAGAAAAATGTGTTGCCCTTCACCCCGAAGCCGTAACACTTTTAGAAGAGCAATACCGAATGAATGAGCAAATTATGGCACATTCGTCAAAGGTCTTCTATAATAATCAATTGAAAGCCCATGCCTCAGTAGCGAAACAAACATTGTTTGTCGATGAAAAGCCTCTCCATTTTATAGATACTGCTGGCTGTAGTTTTGATGAAAAATTGGAAGGAACAAGTTCAACGAACCCTGATGAAGCAGCATTTTTGGTCAAACATCTAAATGGTTTTGTAGAAGAATTGAAGAAAAAATTTAGCACTGCTAATTTTCCAAGTATTGCTGTTATTTCTCCTTATAAACAACAAATTTCCATTCTAAAAGAACAAGTAGAACATGCTCCCGAATTAAAGGAGGTTTTGAATAATATATCGGTCAATACAATTGATAGTTTCCAAGGCCAAGAGCGAGATATTGTTTATATAAGCCTTACCCGTAGCAATGCTGAAGGGGCAATCGGTTTCTTATCAGATATACGCCGCATGAATGTAGCCATGACTCGTGCTAGAAAAAAACTAATTGTCATTGGCGATAGTGCTACGCTTTCAAGCTCAAATTTTTATGAAGAATTTATTTCCTATACCCAAGAAATAGAAGCTTATCAAAGTGCTTGGGAATGGATGTAATAAAAAAAGGTGCCTTCGACTTCGCTCAGGCACCTTTTTTTATTCTCCTACTGGTTGTCTATAAGGTTCAAATGGAATTTTAAGTAAACTACCCAATCGGTCGTTCTCTTCGGGTTTCATGTGTGTATCAATGCCATAGATAATTTTATCACGGTCGAGTGTCATGTATGTACCAAAAAGTCTATCCCAAATGGAAAAAATATTTCCGTAGTTTGAATCAGTATATGGTTGCACATAATGATGGTGTACTTTGTGCATATCTGGCGAAACAATTACCCAGCTAATGGCATTATCAAGCCATTTTGGAATGACAATATTAGCATGATTAAATTGTGAAAGCAGCACCGAAATAGCTTGATACATAAATACCATCCACATCGGAGCTCCCGCAATAACAATTCCTGCGGTTGTAAAAATAAACCTGAAAACACTCTCACCAGGATGATGACGGTTGGCAGAAGTTGTATCTACATTTGTATCTGAATGATGAACCAAATGGAATTTCCACATCCATTTTACCTTGTGCTCTGTCCAATGTACAAACCATGCTCCAATCAAATCAAGTAGTAATAAACCAACAATTGTAAATGCCCATAATGGCATTGTTGGCAACCATTGCAGAATACCAAAATGATTATTTACCGCCCATTCAGCCGATTTAAGCAAGATAATAGCTAATGCGAAATTGATAATAATCGTTGTCAGCGTAAAGAAAATATTGATTCTTGCGTGCTTAAACTTATTGTACTTAAAATTAAAGAGTGGAATAGCATACTCTGCCATCCAAAAGAAAGCAATACCACCAATCAAAATCGCACTTCGGTGCGTTGAAGGGATTGTGGCAAAATAATTGATTATTGATTCCATGTGGTTTAAGGTGTTTAGTTTGTTTGTCAAAAATAATATCTAAAACCATTGAATAATAATTTTTTGAAGTATATTGTTCAAAAATATTTATATTTTTTCTTTTCTTTGTACCATTAAACATTGCTGCATGAAAAAGTGTATTTTCCTTGACCGAGATGGTGTATTAAATGAAGAGCAACACGACTACGTTAGTCGAAGGGAAGATTTCGTAATTCGCGAAGGA
Source organism: Emticicia oligotrophica DSM 17448 (assembly GCF_000263195.1). GTDB lineage: Bacteria > Bacteroidota > Bacteroidia > Cytophagales > Spirosomataceae > Emticicia > Emticicia oligotrophica. The sequence goes on along the minus strand of NC_018748.1, from coordinate 2,769,528 downwards.
GTTATAGAAGGTCTCTCGCTACTAAAAAAAGCAGGATACATGCTTATCGTTGTAACCAATCAAGCGGGCATAGCTAAAGGTCTATATACCGAAAATCTAGTACGAGATTTTCATGAAATACTACAAGCAGAATGCGGTGGCATTATTGACGATCTATACTTTGCCAAACACCATCCTAATTACACCTCAAATTCTCTTTTACGTAAACCTGATTCGCTCATGCTTGAAAAGGCAATGGCTAAATATCAAATTGACTCTACACAATCTTTTATGATTGGTGATGCCGAGCGTGATGTAAAAGCAGGAAAAAAAGCTGGTGTAAAAACCATACATATTACGGGAGGGAAGGAAACAACAGACTTAGCTGACTGGCAATTTGGCAGTCTGCTAGAAGCTTCACGTTTCATCACAACCCTTGCTTAATTTTGAGCTAATACTCAAATTATGCGTGGCGTTTCTCAATGGTATTTTTTGGAGCTGTTTTACCGTAGGCAGGGCATTGTTGGCGTTTGCATGAAGCCATTGAAGCAACCACAATTAAGCTAAAAATCAGTAATTTAACTTTCATTAGAATTTTATTTTGGGTCTTTTGATATAAACTTTGTGTAGAATTTTTAGGTACTACACAAAGTTTTTTTATTTAAACGTACTACTAAATAAAATATTTTACGAAGCAGCTTCTTCTACCATCTCTTCCGCATTTTTCTTAGCTTTTTTGGCTGGAGTAGTAATTTTTGCAGGCTCACTCTTTTTATCTTTAAAGCCCAATATTTTCATCATCGAATCGCTGTCTTGCTCAGGCGAAAATAATTCCGTAATAATATTACCTTCATCATCTAAGTTTACCAATACGTGTTGCGGAGCTGGAATTAAACAGTGCTGAATACCACCGTAGCCCCCCAATGATTCTTGGTAAGCACCCGTATGGAAGAATCCAATATACTGGTCTTCGTTATCAATGTCAAAAATTGGCAAATATAAATCTTCCGAATGAGCCTCTGTATTATAAAAATCGGCCGAATCGCAGGTTAATCCACCAAGATTTACTTTTTCGTACGGACTATCCCAGTTATTTACTGGCATCATGATATACTTTTGACCAATCCCCCACGAATCTGGTAATTGAGTAATAAACGAACCATCAATCATGTACCAAAGCTCACGGTCGTTTTGTTGTTTTTTATCAATTACTTTATAAATAACTGCCCCACTCTCACCCACTGTATAGCTACCAAATTCGGTAAAAATATGTGGTACTGGAACGTTATTTTTATTACAAATCCACTGGATATTTTCAATAATTTCATCAATCATCGCCTGATAATCATAATTGAATACAAGCGAAGTTTGAATCGGTAAACCGCCACCAATATCAATAGAATCAAGTTCAGGGCAAAGCTTTTTCATTTCGCAGTATTTAAACATAAAGCGTGTCAATTCTGACCAATAATAGGCATTATCTTTAATACCTGCGTTGATAAAGAAATGAAGCATTTTAAGTTTAAATCTCGGATTTGGCTTAATTTTTTCCAAATATAAGCTATTGACATCGTTATAGCGAACACCCAAACGAGAAGTGTAAAATGCAAAGTTCGGTTCTTCATCGGTAGCAATTCTGATACCTAAATTCACCGCTTCTGCTTTCGAGTGCTCTAAATAATAATCAATTTCCTTAAGATTATCTAAAATCGGAATACAGTTTACAAAACCATCATTGTGCAAAGCCGAAATTTCTTCCAAATACCTCGGGCGTTTATAGCCATTACAAATAATGTATGTATTCTTATTAATTTTTTCTTCCTCATACAAGGCTCTGATAATGTCCATATCGAAAGAAGAAGAGGTTTCGAGGTGAACATTATTCTTGAGGGCAGTTTCGATAATGAAACGAAAATGCGACGATTTCGTGCAATAACAATAAGTATAACTTCCTTTGTAATTATACTTTTTCATGGCATTTCTGAAAAGTAGCCTTGCATTATCAATATGTTCTGCTATCTTTGGCAAGTACGTAATTTTCAGAGGTGTACCATACTCTTTAATAATATCGGTTAAGCGAACATTATTAAATAACAAAGTATGGTTTTCATCAACACCAAACTCACGTGTCGGAAACTCAAAAGTTTGCTCGATAAGGTCTATGTAACGTTTCATATTTAAAAAGTAGTGCTATTGATTAAGTAACCAATAAATCCACTAATAAATTTTTGGTGCCTCAAAACGGCAGGTGATGGAAATTTGAAAATTATGTGCAAATGTCATATTAAATTAAGAACTTTGCAATGAATTTATTAGCTTCTTTTAACTATAAGCATGTTAGTTATTATTATTTAGCTAAACAAATTTTTCTTAATAGTTGAAAAACTACACTTTTGAACTAAAATTTTAAAAGCCAATAGCCATTCGCTAACGGCTGATAGCTTTTTTATATGTCGAAAAAAATACATTTCATAGCTATTGGTGGTGCTGTTATGCACAATCTTGCCCTTGCTTTACACAAAAAAGGGTATCAAGTTACTGGTTCTGATGATGAAATCAACGACCCCTCAAAAAGTCGCTTGGCAGCTGTAGGTATTCTTCCTGCTGAATTGGGCTGGTTTCCTGAAAAAATCACGGCCGATTTAGATGCAGTCATTTTAGGAATGCACGCTTTTGCTGATAACCCTGAACTGGCCAAGGCTCAAGAACTAGGACTAAAAATATATTCTTTCCCAGAGTATATCTACGAACAAAGTCAAAACAAACAACGTGTAGTAATTGCTGGTAGCCACGGAAAAACCAGTATTACCAGTATAATTTTGCACGTATTAAAATATTACAATCGTAAATTCGATTATCTAGTAGGTGCACAGATAGAAGGATTCGATGTGATGGTACAACTAAGCGATGACGCTCCAGTGATTATCATTGAAGGTGATGAATACCCAGAATCAAAAATTCATCTTAAATCGAAATTCTTATTCTATCACCCACATATTTGCCTACTCAGTGGTATCGCATGGGACCACTTCAATATCTTCACTACTTTTGATAGCTACGTACATACATTCGAAGAATTAGCCGATGGACTTCCTAAGGCTGGAAGTATCGTGTATGATGAGACTGATGATATTGTAAAAGTAATTGGCGAAAAAGACCGATTAGATGTATCGAAGTTTCCTTACAAAGCACATCCTTACAAAGTTGAAAATGGAAAGTGCATTTTGTTAACAAAAGAAGGAGAAGTAGCACTACAAATTTTTGGTGAACACAATATGAAAAACCTCAACGGTGCTAAGATTATTCTTGACCGTTTAGGCATCACCGATGAAGAGTTCTATCAGGCAATCCAACATTTTTCTGGAGCTTCAAAACGCTTAGAGAAATTAGGCGAAAACGCCAATACACTTATCTATCGCGACTTCGCTCATGCCCCTTCAAAGCTTGAAGCCACTACCAAAGCAACTAAATCTTTATTCCCTAATCGCCGATTAGTAGCATGTTATGAGCTACATACTTTCAGTAGCTTGAATAAAGATTTCTTGCCACAATATGAAGGAAAAATGGATAGTGCCGATACGGCTATCGTATTTTATACTCCTCACACCTTAGAAATGAGACGTTTACCGATGATTACACCAGATGATATTAAAAAGTCTTTTGGTGATGACAATCTAATGGTATTTACTGATGCTCAACAACTAAAAGATTTCTTAATGAGCCAAAACTGGTTCCAAACTAATCTACTCATGATGTCATCAGGCACATTTGGAGGAATTGATTTGGCCCAATTAGGTCAAGGTATATTAGCTAAAGAGGTTATCGAAGAATTTCCGAAAGTAAAAGTGATATCTGAGCCTAAAGAGGATAATTCATGGTCGGGCTTGCTTTCTACTTTCAAAAAGGTTTTTGAAGGTTAATAAAAATCCATACGCTTTCGTTATAAAAAGTGCCGTGACTAAAAAACCATACCTGCTGAAATTCAGTTTCTATGGATAAAAAGATTTTCTATTCATTTAGTTATGGATATTAAAATTGTAAAGAAAGATGGAAGAAGTTAAAAAGAAGCCAATCCCTCCTTTGAGAGCAACAATTCGGTTTAGTTCTTATCCGAATGAAATTTGGAAGGAATTCAAGCCAAAGGGGGCAAAACGCCGCTATATGGCCTCAAACTTAGGCAGAATAGCCTCGTTTTACAAAGATTTACACGAAGATGGTTACATCTTAAAACCCAGCAAAGGAAACCCAACAAGTGGCTTGCGTTTAGCATTAAAAGTGTATTTTGTTGGTGATAAAATTGGAGTGAAAGGTAAACCGATTAGTGAATCTAAAAATTTGTCATTCCCGGTTCATAACATTATCGCTGAATTATTTTTAGGTCCTCCAGGAGAAGATGATGAGCAAGTAATCCACCTCGACCACGACAAGTATAACAACGAAGTAAGCAACTTAAAATGGGCTTCTAAGGAAGAAGCTTGGGCTCATTTCAAGAAAAGTGAGCACTACACACCTGTCCAAAAAGGCCAGAAGCTAACTATCGACAGGGTTCGTCTTATTAAAAGAAAAATATTAGAAGGTAAAACTAAGCAATCGCTTCTTGCTAAGCAATTTGGTTTATCAGAAATGGGTATTTATCGCATAAAGACCGGTAAACTGTGGCGACACGTAACTGTTTAAACATACATCCAAAGAAAAAGGTAAGACTTTTGAGTCTTACCTTTTTCTTTGGATCAATAAGTATATATTTACATGCCACTTATGCATAATTACCTGAAATATAGCCTTGTAAAGAAGCTATTTGAGATTTTTGCTCTTGAATAATCGAAGAAACAACATCGTTGATAGAAATGATTCCTACTAAAATGGCATTCTCCATTACTGGAAGGTGACGAATGTGTTTTTCAGACATTATCTGCATGGCCATTTCAAGTTTATCCTCCATTTCAACCGTAATCACATTAGCTGTCATTACATCACTCACTGGTGTATCATCTGAATGACGACCCTTCAATACAATTTTCCGAGCATAATCACGCTCTGAAAATATACCCGATAACTTACCCTCATCAATGACCAATACGGCTCCAATGTTCTTATCGGCCATCTCAACCAACGCATCATATACTGTTGTACTTGAAGTTACTGAAAAAAGAGCGTTAATCTTCTTACCTTGTAAAATTTGACGGATTTTCATGAGTTAATTTAAGGGTTAAAGCGATTATGAATAGTGAATTGAATACAATATGCTAAATAAAATCAAATAAAACAATAGTTTGAAAAATAAAATTATTTCTTTAACTTTGCAACCCCAAATGGAGTTTCTTCCCCATGAAGAAAGCATCAATTGGAAAAATTAATCAGATAATTGTAAATTATAATTCAAAATCATGTACGCAATCGTAGAAATCGCAGGGCAGCAATTTAAAGTAGAAAAGGGTCGCACACTCTATACACATAGATTAGAAGGTGATGTGAACGCTGCACTTGTATTCGACAAGGTTCTTCTTGTTGACAACAGCGGAGCAGTATCAGTAGGTACTCCGACTGTTAGTGGTGCTTCAGTAAAAGCAACCATCTTAGAGCACTTGAAAGGCGAAAAAGTAATCGTTTTCAAGAAAAAGCGTCGTAAAGGATATGTTAAGAAGAACGGTCACCGTCAGTATTTGACTAAAATTCAAATCGACGAAATCGTTGGATAATTTTATCCCTCTGAAATTAATTTAAAATATTCATTCATCACACCTGCAAGTTTTTCAGAAATAAGTAGGTTAATATTTCAAGAAATCATGGCACACAAAAAAGGTGTAGGTTCGTCGAAAAACGGTCGCGAATCAGAAAGTAAACGCTTAGGCGTTAAATTGTTCGGTGGTCAAACAGCAATCGCTGGAAATATCATCGTACGTCAACGTGGTACAAGACACAATGCAGGTGCAAACGTAGGTATCGGTCGTGACCATACTTTATTTGCATTGACAGATGGTGTTGTTGAGTTCAAAAAAGGACGTGACGGCAAATCATTTGTAAGCGTTGTAGCAGAAGCTTAATTAAATTGCGGTTCGCCGCCCAGACGTTGAGTAGTCAATATTCTTCAGTCTATAATAAGAAACCTGTCAGCAGACTGACAGGTTTTTTTATGCCAAATTCAAACTAATTTCATATTATATTTGTTGAAAAGTTATGGCAATTAGGCAATATCGCAAAGTCTATTGCATTCCTAACTAAGTAATTCATATAAATATCAGGTGTATCATAAACTGAAAATAAATTAAACATATAATTTATTCATACGTTTACTCACTCAGAACTCACAAAACAATGTTGCAAAGACAAGTAATGATTTATACTGAGCTAAGTCCGAATCCAAATTCGATGAAATTTGTATTGAACTTCGAACTTGCTCCCGAAGGACTTTCATTTGATTATCCAACAATCGCCTCAACTGCCGAAGAATCTAAGGCTTCTCCATTGGCAGGCGATTTATTTCAATTTCCATTCATTCGCCGTATTTTCATCGCCTCAAATTTCATTACAATCACTAAAGATGATGAAACAGAATGGGAAGATGTGGTTTATGATATTAAGAAATTCTTGAAGATTTTCTTCGAGCAAAACAATTTAGTATTTGCTCAAAAAACTATTGATAAAAACACGCTTATTGTTGATGCAAATGATACGGCAGTAATAGCTAAAATAAAATCTACGCTCGACCAATACGTTCGTCCTGCGGTAGAATCAGATGGTGGAGCCATTAATTTTGCTTCATTTGATGAAATTTCAGGCCAAGTAAAGGTTTATCTTCAAGGCTCTTGTAGTGGTTGCCCTTCATCAACAATTACACTTAAAGATGGTATCGAGCGTTTATTAAAAACAATGGTCCCTGAAGTGAAAGAAGTAGTAGCTGAAGGAATCTAAGAAATTCAATAAGTACGCAATTTTCTTAATTTAGGCCTGCAAGAGAAATATACCCTCTTGCAGGTTTTTTTATTAAATTTACCACTCGTTTTTTAGCATAGAAATAAACAAACATAAAATGATAAAAATAGGTGTAATTAATGTTTCTGACCGTGCAAGTGCGGGTATTTATGAAGATATTCCAGGAAAAGCAGTGGTAGAAACCCTAAAAGAATATTTAGTTTCTGATTTTGAAACCGTTTACAAGGTAATACCTGACGAGCAAGATTTAATTTCTAAAACCCTCATTGAAATGGCCGATGAGCACGGCTGCTGCTTGATAGTAACCACTGGAGGTACTGGCCCTGCCCCTCGCGATGTTACACCTGAGGCAACCGAAGCGGTGTGCCAGAAAATGATGCCTGGTTTTGGCGAATTAATGCGTCAAGAAAGCCTTAAGTATGTTCCAACTGCCATTCTTTCACGCCAAACTGCTGGAATTAGAAATAAATCGTTAATTGTAAACCTACCGGGTAAACCTAAAGCGATACGTCAATGTCTCGATGCGGTTTTCCCTGCTATTCCTTATTGTATTGATTTAATAGAAGGGCCTTATTTGGTGTGTAATCAAGAAGTGATGAAAGAATTTAGACCTAAAGCTTAGTTTCTAAAAGCTTATATAAATAAAATCCCCAATTCTTTTAGGAACTGGGGATTTTATTTATGACTTCGACTAATTACAGTTTACCATCTGCCTTCAAATAAGTCTTATTACCATTTGAATTGATATAATACTGTCCACCACGAGGACCTTGGAAGATAGTACGGCCTTTCTCGTCTTTACCAATTTGCTTGTCAGCACCCGCTACTTTCTTACGAGTAGAAGCATCTGCTTCTTTGCTATCATCTTTGGTATTTGGCTTTGGAGCGGGCTTAACAGTATTGTCTTTATCGTTGGCCTTTTTCTCTTTTTTATCTACTTTTTCTGTCTTTTCTTTTTTATCAGTCGATTTTTCCTTCGCGTCTGATTTATCTTTTTTATCAGCTTTATCCTTTTTGTCAGTTGCTTTTTCCTTAGCATCTGATTTTTCTTTTTTGTCTGCTTTATCTTTCTTATCAGCCTTTTCTTTTTCTGGCTTATCTTTTTTATCTGCTTTTTCTGTCTTTGCCTTTCCCTTCGAACCACCCTTTGAGCCTTTCTTCTCATCTTGAGCTGTTGAAGTCATGACAGCCAAACTCAAAAAGCACATAAATAATAGTGAAAATAAGTTTTTCATGTTGTTAATTGGTTTTGATTTTTGTAAATGTTTAACTTTAGTCTATTGGAATAAAATCTGCCAAATGTAAGTAAACTCTAAAAGAAGTTGCAATACTTTTAAGCATATTTTTCTGTTTAAACGTTAACAACTAAAGATTTATCATAAAACACGCAAGAATTAACCTTTTTTTAATCCTATTACTATTTCGATGTATGATATTATAATAAAATTACATTACAGAAAATACACAAATTTTTTCCAAGCAGAGAAAAGTTGATAAGAAACTCCAGCGATAATAATCATAAGTAAAAAAATATGGCACGCCTACAAAAAGTAAGACGTGCCATGTTGTATTCAAATATTTGAATTTATTTTCTATACATTAAATCTGAAGTGCATCACATCACCATCAGCAACTACGTATTCTTTTCCTTCAATTCTTAGACGACCAGCGTCACGACAAGCAGCTTCAGAACCATGCTTCACGTAATCTGCAAAAGCAATTACTTCAGCTTTGATAAAACCTTTTTCAAAATCGGTGTGAATCACACTAGCAGCTTGTGGGGCTTTCCAACCTTCTTGTATGGTCCAAGCTCTTACTTCTTGTACACCCGCCGTGAAATACGTGCGTAAATTTAAAAGTTTATACGCCGAACGAATCAAACGATTTAAACCCGGTTCGGTTAAACCATATTCTTCCAAGAACATTAGTTTATCATCGGCATCTTCTAATTCGGTGATTTGAGCTTCTACCGAGTTGTTCAAGACTATCATTTGTGCTTTTTCTGCATCAGCAACCTTTTGTAGTGCCTCCGAATATTGGTTTCCAGTGAGCATCGAAGCTTCATCTACGTTGGCTACATAAAGAACAGGTTTGATAGAAAGCAAAAATAAATCAGCAATGGCCGGTAGTTCTTCTTTCGTAAGACCTAATTCACGAACACTTTTGCCTTGCATCAACCATTCTTGGCAACGCTTCAAAACATCGTATTCTGCTTTAGCTTTCGCATCATTTCCTACACGAGCTTGTTTCTCAATTTTTTGCATTTTCTTTTCGACACTCTCCAAATCTTTCAATTGAAGTTCAGTATCGATAATTTCTTTATCGCTAACGGGGTTAATTGCACCTTCTTCACGTAAGATATTTTCATCTTCAAAACATCTGATTACATGAATAATGGCATCAACCTCACGGATATTTCCTAAGAATTTATTACCTAAACCTTCACCTTTACTTGCTCCACGTACTAAACCAGCAATATCAACAATTTCGATTTGTGTCGGAACAATACGATTAGGTTTCACTAATTCTGCTAATTTATTCAAACGCTCATCTGGCACATCAACTAAACCCACGTTAGGGTCGATGGTACAAAAACGATAATTACTTGCCTGTGCTTTTGCACTATTAGATACTGCATTGAAAAGAGTCGATTTGCCTACATTAGGCAAACCTACGATACCGACTTGTAAAGCCATATTTTTATAATAGTTTGTTGGTTTGGAGCCAATACAAACCTTTGTTTAGTTTATTTATTAAATGAGGGTGCAAAATTACGATAAAAGCCTCAATTATCAATCATTAATTCAGCTTTAAATAGGAGAACATCGTTCTTTGAGAAGTATAAAAAAATATCTTTCCAAACACCTATTAAGAAAGGTATTTAAAAAGATATACTAGTGAGAGGTTTAGTTTAATAACCAATCACAAGAAAATGGTGTTTGGCAGAGGTACTAATCCCACTTTAAATCTGAACCGCCACTTGCATAATCGTCATCGAGGGCTTCAGCATTATTGCTGGTTTCTTCATTTTTGAATTGGTCGAAATCGTAATCAGGCATTAGTTCGCTCTTAATGTGCTCAACTGTTTCTTGAAGTGCATCCAAGAACTTGTTGAAATCTTCTTTGTAAACGAACATCTTGCTTTTTTCGAAAACAAATCCACCATCTTTTTGGAAACGACGGCTTTCAGTAATAGTTAGGTAGTAGTCGCTCGAACGAGTACTTCTTACATCGAAGAAATAAGTACGTTTACCCGCTCTTACACGCTTGGAGTAAATTTTGTCTCTGTCTTCTCTTTCCACAATCCTTTTAGGTTTTAGAGTTTAGAATGAATTCCAAATATATAATTTAATTATTTTTATGAAAAATTTTTATAATGTTTTTTAGTTAAAAATTATATTATTTTCATTTCAAACTATACAAAACTTATACCTAAGACTACTTTTTCTGATGGGGTGAAATATCTTTTTGTTTCGGTCATTGCGAAAAAATTCGTAACTATGCACTTCGTAATCAACTTTAGCGAATAATGATATTGAAGAGAATAAGCTTATTTTTCCTCTTTTTAATAGCAAAACCCCTATTTATATACAGTCAAAACGCAGTTTTAGGCTCTGAGTCATCAGGAATAGCTTCCTATTATGGCAAGAAATTTTATGGCAGAAAAACAGCAAGTGGTGAAATTTTGAAGAAAGGTGAATTAACTTGTGCACATCCATCGCTGCCTTTTGGTACGATGCTTGAAGTAACAAATTTGGCTAACAATAAATGGTGCATTGTAAGAGTTAATGATAGAGGGCCATTCAGAAGAAGTAGAATTTTAGATGTTTCGCACGATGCTGCAGAACTTCTTGATATGTTTCAAAGCGGCACAGCCAAAGTTAAAGCAATGGTTGTAGGCGATAATGGTGTAGTAATTATTACTCGACCAGAAAGTATCATTGAAAATTCGATGAACCTCGTGGGGCCGGAAGAAGAAAATAAAATTGCGGTGATAAATCCACCCAATGTGCTAAAAAAGACAGTTCCTAAGCCTAGGAAAAAGGCAGTAAAGAAACAAACAAAAAAGAAAACAAGCCCTAAAAAAGCAGCTGCCAAAAAGCCAAGTAGCACAACGAAAAAGAAATAGTTATGTTAGATTTAGCAAAAATACGTGAATATGGCAATGTTGAATTTTTAGCCAAACAATTGGTTGAAGGATTTATCACTGGCTTACATAAATCGCCTTTTCATGGATTTTCCGTTGAATTTGCAGAACACCGACTCTATAATACTGGAGAAAGTACACGCTATATCGACTGGAAGGTATTTGCTAAAACTGACCGACTGTACGTAAAACGTTATGAAGAGGAAACCAATCTTCGTTGTCATTTACTAATTGATACATCTTCTTCGATGTATTATCCAGAAAAAAATAATGGAAAAATTGTTTTCAGTACTTTGGCTGCGGGAGCTTTAGCATACATGCTTCAGAAACAACGTGATGCCGTAAGTTTACTTAGTTTTTCCGATAAAATAGAGATTCAAACCCCTGTAAAATCTACACCTTCACATATACACAAGATTTTCATGGATTTGGATACACTCCTCAAAAAACCAAAGCCGCAGAAAAAAACTTCCGTTGTGGATACACTCCACGAAATTGCCGAAAAAATTCATAAACGCTCATTAGTTGTTATTTTCAGCGATATGTTTGATGACATCAACAATTCTGAAAGATTATTTTCGGCTATGCAGCATCTTCGCCACAACTTACATGAAGTATTGCTTTTTCACGTAATTGATAAAAATACTGAAGAAGATTTTAATTTCGAAGAACGTCCGTACGAGTTCATTGATTTAGAAACAGGCGAAAAAGTTAAAGCACAACCATCTCAGGTAAAAGAACAATATCAAAGTGCCATCAAAGGGTTTTATCATGATTTAAAACTCAAATGTGGACAATATAAAATAGATTTTATTGAAGCTGATATTAATCAGGGCTTCAACCCTATCTTATCTGCTTTTTTAGCAAAAAGACGAAAATAAGCTAACTATCTTCTCTAAACATAAAAAAGCCTAACATTTCAAAGGATTTGTTAGGCTTTCACATGATAACTATTAGAAAATCTACCTTCTATATCTTTTCAATAAATCAGTTCGTTGGGCAATTAGGAAATAACCTAAAATAAAAATTATCAAAGGCAAACAGCTCCATAAACAACCGATTGTATAATTTCCTAAAATTACACTTGACCATGCCCACCAATAACTTCCGCCCACAATGAAGGGATATGAATAAACCAGAAAAATTAGAGCCCAAGGAAAAAAACGACGAGTTGTTCTTGGTGAGTCAAAAACCAAAAAAGCCAAACCCGCAATCATGAACCACGGTATAAAAGTTAGTCCCCCACAAATTTGTATAATAATCATTACAGTCCTCATGAACCTAGCAGTTTTTTTTCGTCAAAAATCACTCAATAATTTAAAAAAAGCAACCTTTTGATTCAAAACTTATTAAACGGACTTAGTACAAAAAGACACCAAAGTGGCTGTAAATCAATGCTATCCAGTAAGTGGCGGTGTATTTCCAGTAAGTGGTAGAATTACTTGTCATTCTGGAATTCTGCACACCTTATTGTTGCAATTCTCTAATGGCCAACCATGACATTAAACCAGGACCAATCTCAAGAGCCGACTCATCAATATCAAAAGTAGGTGTATGTACTCCAGAAATAATCCCCTTGGCTTCATTGCGAGTACCAAGACGATAGAAACACGAGTCAACCACTTGAGAATAAAACGCAAAATCTTCACCTGCCATCCAAAGGTCAAGGTCAATTACATTGTCACTTCCCATATAATTAATCGCTTCTGCCTTCATTCGGCGAGTAAGTTCTGGATGATTTTTTAAAAAAGGATACCCTCTCACAATTTCAAATTCACACTTAGCACCCATTGCCTCTGAAATACCCTCAGCCATTTTTTTCATACGACGAAGCCCATCTTCACGCCATTCTTCATCCATGCAACGGAATGTGCCTTGAATCGTAACTTCATTCGGAATTACGTTTGTCACACCATCAGCAATAAATCGACCAAAAGATAGCACCGAAGGATTAGCAGGCTTACGGTTTCGAGATATTATTTGCTGTAAAGAAACTATCACATGTGACGCAATAAGCACAGGGTCAATCAGCTGGTCAGGCATTGCTCCGTGTCCACCTTTACCTTTAATGGTCATATATATTTCATCAGTGCTAGCCATGTACATTCCTTCCCTAAAACCAATTTTTCCAACGGGAATATTGGGTGCCACATGCTGCCCAAGCATACTTGCTGGTGAAGGATTTTCAAGTACGCCTTCTTTAATCATAATTGATGCTCCACCAGGTGCTTTTTCTTCGGCTGGTTGAAAAACCAATTTCACAGTTCCTTCAAATTCCTCGCGTAATTGATAAAGTATTTTGGCAGTTCCAAGCAATGATGAAGTATGAACATCATGCCCACATGCATGCATCACTCCTTCATTTTGCGACTTATATGGCACATCATTTTTCTCAAAAATAGGCAAGGCATCCATGTCAGCCCGTAAACCAATTACCTTACTTGAAGGATTTTTACCTTCAACTAAAGCTACCACCCCAGTATTTGCAATACCTTCTTGTGGTGTTAGACCAATTTCTTTAAGCCTTTGAGCCACAAACTTTGCAGTATTGTATTCTTGAAAAGACAACTCGGGATTTGTATGTAGATGTCGGCGATTAGCCACAACCTCAGCTGCATAATCTTTGGCTAATTGCTTTATTTTTAAATCAATTGACATGGTAAATAATTTAATATATGATGAAAGAACCCAGTCCGAACTTTAAGCAAGGACAATCTATGCACAAAAATACAAGTCGATGTACTACTAAAAAATAATTCATTAGTATTTTACAATTTTAGGCTTAAATTTTAATGAAATCTCAGAAACACCTCGTTATTATTAAACATAAGTAATTGGCTTGAAATTTGTAGATTAGTTTGCATCTATTCTTTAAATCTTTGAATCTAATGAAACGGATTAAATTTATCGTTTTACTACTTCTAATGGGAAATGCTTTTGGTCAAAATCAAGACCCATACCTATTATCTATCAATGAATTTGACCGTAAACTTCATGAAAAAATTGAAAATGCTCAACTGGTAGATGTTCGCACACCTGAAGAATATTCACGAGGACATCTGAAAAGAGCTATCAACCTAAATTTTAATGATGATACATTTGAAGACCTCATTAAAGCAAAATTAGATAAATCCAAACCCGTGTTTGTTTATTGCTTTTCAGGAAGAAGAAGTACCGATGCTGCAGTATTTTTACGAGATTTGGGCTATAAGGAAGTCTATGATATGGCAGGAGGTTTTGCTAAATGGACTTCATCAAGCAAACCTTATGTATCAAACAATACAACTACTCAACCAATTGCAGCTTTTACCCTCGATAACCTTGACAAAATCATAAAAGAAAATAAAATTATTTTGGTTGATTTTTATGCGGAATGGTGTGGCCCCTGCAAGAAAATGAATCCGATTTTGAATAAAATAGCCGATGAACACAAAAACATCAAATTACTGAAGATAGATGCGGAAAAGAGCGATAACATTGCCACTATTTTTAAAGTCGATGAGATTCCAACCTATGTAATTATCAAAAATGGAAAACAAGTGTGGCGTGGAGTTGGCGAAATGGAAGAAACGGAGTTAAAACAGGTTTTGACCAAATTGAAATAAAGCTAAAGAAATTGAGACTTTTATTTTCGGGTAGAAAGGCAGTACAGAAACACTGCCTTTTTTTATGAGCCATCAGCTCCCAAATTTCCGTAAAAAACAACCAAATTTCACAAAAAACCAACCAAATACTAATTTAGGCTTCGCTTATCGCTATACGTATAATAACTTTAGATATTGAAACAAAATAACGATAAGCCTTGCCTGCTTAAATGAAACAACCAACTTACCTCATAATTTTACTTATCACTTCCGATTGGATTTGGTATGGACTTATTATGCTTCTTCTTTTGTTTATGCTTGGTTTTAGCTTGTTAAAGTATTTCAAGAAAAAAACAGAAACGGGGCTATTAGAAAAAATTATTGAACTTGAAGGTATTATGGGGAATCAGCAGTTCTTATATGGAAATCTAAATTCAATAAAGCAATATATTTTGCAGCATAGCCCACTAGAAGCAGCTCAGTATTTGACTGAATTTACCAATCTTTTAAAAACACTTTCGAATAGTTCGAAGCAAAAAAGCATTACCCTTTCGCAAGAAATTGAAACCATACTTTTATATCTTGAACTAGAAAAAAAGAGAGTCGGTGAAGATTTTTCGTTTTTTCAGGAAATTGAAGCCAATATAAAAACAGAGGCTATTCAAGTAAAACCGCTTTTTGCTTTTAAACAAGTAGAGGAGTTAATTAGAAAACAACAAAACCAATTAAAGCTGCATCTGATTGTAAAAAAGGTGGGTGAAAGGCTTTGTTGTAAAGTAGAAAGTAATGTATTAAGTACAAATTTTGTGATAGAGATTCCAAATAAATATTCAGCCTAACGCTTTTTAGAGTTTTGTTTACATACCTATATTTTGAGCTAAATTTCCGAAAAAGTGTATGTATACCCATTTTCTACAAACTCAGGGTCGAGCCTAACTGCCTTTAAATTTTGGAAATCAATAATTCACTCGGGCCATTCTTGATGAGGATAAAACTCAACTTGGATTATTGCAAAAATAAGTTTTTAAAATTTAGTTTTTCTACGAACAACTGATTATTTACAACTAAACCTACATTTTATCATTGTTTCTTAGATAAATTAGGATTTTATTTGCAGAAAAATTCCTATTCAATGCAAAAAATTACCATTGCCGTTGACGGCTATTCGAGTTGTGGCAAAAGTACGACCGCCAAGAAAGTAGCTGCACGTTTGGGTTATAGCTATATCGATACTGGTGCTATGTATCGAGCGGTTACCCTTTATTTTCACCAGCATTTGGTAACACTCACAAATGATAAAGAAGTAGCCAAGGCCTTAGACAATATTCAGATTGAGTTTAGAAGAAACGCCCATGATGGCCGAAATGAAACCTATTTGAATGGCCTTAATGTAGAAGATGAAATCAGAAAACTATATATTGCCAATAAAGTTAGCGAAGTAAGTGCCATTCCAGCGGTGCGTCATGCAATGGTTGCACAACAAAGAAAAATGGGAAAAAAGAAAGGTGTGGTGATGGATGGAAGAGATATTGGTACTGTAGTATTTCCCGATGCCGAATTGAAGATTTTTATGACAGCCGACCCAATCATCAGAGCTAATCGTAGGCAAATTGAATTAAACGAGCGTGGCGAACTAGTTGATATTGAGGACATTATCGAAAACATTAAAAAGAGAGACTTAATTGATACCACTCGTGCAGAAAGCCCGCTTCGAAAAGCTGAAGATGCCATTGAAATTGATACCTCATATATGACACTCGACGAACAAGTAGAGAGTGTTTGTCTATTATCAGATGCTGCTTTAAGTAAGGTTCTTGGTAAATAAATCCTTTTAATCAGCAGCATAACTAAAAAAGCTCATATTATTCGTGAAAAATCTTGATTATATTATTGTAGGACAAGGCATTGCGGGGTCTATATTAGCTTACAAGCTTATGAAAGCTAATAAGAAAGTCTTGATTTTTAACGATGAAACATTACCAACCTCATCGTCGGTAGCGGGAGGAATTTTCAATCCAATTACAGGTAAAAATCTAGATAAAACTTGGCTTGCAGATACTATTTTCCCTTTTCAAAGAGAATTTTACACCTCCCTTGAAAAAGAATTTAAGTCTAATTTCTTTCATGAAACCAACTTGTTTCGTCCATTTGCCAATGAGCAGCAACGCAAGCACTTTCTTCGACTCACTGATGAATACGATTTGGGCAATTATCTTAGAATAGTACAACCTAACCCAAGCCTATTTTCTGCCATAAATAATGAATTAGGCGGACTTTATACTACTTCAGCGGGTTGGGTGGATGTATCATTAATGCTCAGTAATTTTAAAGTTTTTTTTCAAACAAACGAAAACTATCAAGCTGAAAAACTTGATTTTTCTGAATTGAAAATATCTGAAAGCCATATTTCTTATAAAAATATTCAGGCCAAACGAATTATCTTTTGCGAAGGATATTATTCAACCCAAAATCCTTACTTCAATTGGATTCCTTTTAATCCGGCCAAAGGCGAAACCTTGATAGCTAAGGTAGAAGGATATAGCATAAATGAAATTATCAACCAAGGCTTCTGGATTATTCGCCTTTCTGAAGGAAAATGCAGATTTGGCTCAACCTACATCTGGGACCGTCTCGATTGGGAACCTACCGAAAGTAGTCTCGAACTAATTAGCTCAAAAATAAGTAAATTTCTTACGTTGCCTTACCAAATTACTAGTCAAGAAGCAGGAATAAGGCCTACTACCAAAGACCGCCGCCCATTCATGGGCAACCATCCTACGCATCATAACGTATATATCTTTAACGGACTCGGTACTAAGGGCGTTTCGCTTGCACCCTACTTTGCCGAAGAAATGCTCGGTTTTTTAGAAACTAATAAAGTTTTAATACCCGAAGCTAACATTGAGCGTTTTTATTCGTTATATTCGTTGTAAGATAATTGCGTGCATTTTAAACAGAAATAGCACAAAATCGGATATTCTTGGAAATATACAAAGGCATGGAAAATTTATTTACTCTACGTCGAATAAGCACTGGTATTTGCTTTATGCTTATATTGGGCATGGGTAGTGCTTCTGCACAAAGCTATTTCTCTTCTACACAAGAAGAGTTTGGTAAAAGTCGTATCCAATACAAAAGGTTCGAATGGCTTACAATTAGGAGTAATAACTTTGAATTTAACTACTATCGAAGTGGTGATAAGATTGCTCAGAATGCAGCAAAAATTGCAGAAGGAGAATACGACCGCATAACCGAGTTACTTGGTTATACTCCCTTCACTACCATGAAGATTTTTTTGTATAATAATCCCAAAGAATTAGAGCAAAGTAATATTGGCCTTACTGCACCTATTGATTTAGATGGCAGTATTCTAAATTTAGCAAAGTCACGCGTTCAGATTGCATACAAAGGCAATGAAGAAGAATTCAAACAGCAGTTAATTCGTCAAATTGCACGTTTATTTGTTTATGACATGCTCTATGGTGGAAGCTTGAAGGAAGTATTACAAAGCTCTCTTTTACTAACCGTTCCAGAGTGGTATATGGCGGGGATATCTGCGTATATTTCGGGAGAAAATGAAAATCCGCTCATCCTCGACCGCATGCGTACGGCGATTTTAAAGAATAAAGACAAAAAACTCGAAACCATACAGGGAAAAGATGCAGAAATTATTGGCCAATCTATTTGGAACTACATTGCCCTTCGATACGGTAAAGATAATATTTCAAATATTTTGAATCTTACTCGAATTATTCGAACGGAAGAATCGAGTATTACAAGTACACTTGGCGTATCCTACACCAGATTTCTAAAAGAATGGCGAGAGTACTACATCAATAATCAGTATGCCAATAGTGAAGAAAATAGTACAGACAGTAATTTAAAAAAAGCAGAAAACAATGCTTCAATAAAAACTATTGAAACGAAGGAAAAGCTTGTGCTAGGAGCTGGAGAAGTAGATACTGACAACTATGAATTTGATGCCGAAAATATTATCAAATCTTTGGCAGCCGAAGCTACAAAAAACAAGAATGAAACACTTGATAAAACTACCCCAAAAACTGGCAGATTCAAAGAAACATTGAAGATTAAAGGCCCTGTTGCTTATGAAAATATTGTAATAGCCAATGATGTAAAGTCAGAGTTTTTAGTTGACCCAGTCAGACGACTAGGCATGCAAAATACCCTAGTAATGAATGATTTACTAGAAAATCATAGTATCAAACTTGGGCTTTTCATAACCCCCGTTCTTCGTAATCATGATGTATATTTAGGTTATAACAATAATGTAAAAAGAGTTGATTGGGGGGTAGATATACAACGCCGTTCGATTGCTTTAAGCGAATTGGATAATCGAAGTCTTTATCTATTTCGCCCCTTAAATATCAATTCACCAAATACAACTGTATTAAGTATTGACCGCCGCTTATATTACAACCGATTCGCTGCTCATGCATCTTATCCATTCAGCCAGAATCTAAGAGCTGTTTTCACACCTAATGTATTATCGACCTCTGATATTGACATTGCTGATTTAGGTAAGAAAAATCTACAATCTATTTACATGGGCTTTAGAGGTGAGCTTGTTTATGATGATACAAGCCCGCTATTTAGTAAAGTACTCATTGGTACAAGAGCTAAAATTCGTATTGACCGTTCGTATAGTTTCAACAACAAAAATGAAAACTTTAGCCGAATGGTCATAGATGCTCGTCATTACCATAAACTTTTCGGAAGTTTGATTCTTGCCGGTCGTATTTCTTACAGTCGTTCGCTAGGTAACTCACCAAAAGTAACGATGCTCGGAGGGGTTGAGAATGCTATTAACCGCACAATTGAGCCAAGCAATGGGCAAACAGTTGGCGTGCCAAGAGACTTGAGAGATATTCTATTTTATGATTTTTCGGGTAATTTAAGAGGTTTTAATTTTGCAAAATTATACGGTACAAGTCATTTACTTACTAATCTTGAGCTACGATTACCATTAGCACAATATGTATCAAAAGGCTCGCTTACTTCTAATTTCTTACGTAATCTTCAATTTGTTGGTTTTACCGATGTGGGTACTGCATGGTATGGTAATAAAGGGCCATTTAATCGCCAAAATAGCTTAAATACAGAAGTTATTGGAGGTGGAACAAACTCATTTAGAGCAACTGTAACGAATTTTAAAAACCCATTTTTAGTAGGCTATGGATTTGGTGTTCGTACGACTATCCTAGGCTATTTTGTAAAAGCTGATTATGCATGGGGACTTGAAGATAAAGAGGTTTCTTCACCAAAACTTTATCTTTCATTAGGTTATGATTTTTAATTTATCACTGATAAAATTCTTTACAAAAACACCCGCCCAAACGGGTGTTTTGTATTATTGTAAGTACTTCAAATAATGCAAAGTGTAATGATAAGTACTTACATTTTAGGCAATAAATTACTTGAAATTCAAACCCAATTCTTCAAAAAAAATCCTAAAGGATAATCTCTTGATTTTGTGATTTTTTTATCTAATTTCACAAAATGGAAATTTTGTTTAAAAATCCTACCACGCTTTTACTTTTTTTAAACACCCTTCACCACCACATTCCTGAAATAATCGCTATTTTGCGGTGTTTTTAAGATAATGATACCTTTTAAAAAGAACTGGCACAGTTTTGGATATGCTTTAGATGATAATTCTAATACGCCTTAATCTCTGCTCAAAATAAAAGTTCGTACGTGCTGTTACAATTTTTTTTGAGCATTTTATTACGTGTAAAAAACTTGCCAATGAAATACAATTTTACAAAACGTGCAATCCAAGCTCAATTAAAGTGGAATGGATTAAACAAATCAAATACAGGCACAAAAGTGTTTGCATTTGTACAAAAAATTGTCCGCATGATAAATCTACTTTTCAAATCAAAAAGTAGTCAATCTAGAGAAGAGATATCTAAACAAATTGAAACGAACAAAGGCGACGAATATATCTTTTCAGAAAATAGTTTGCAAGAGTATTTTTCATACACGTACCATTTACCAAAAAGTAAAAATAACACAAAAATCGTCACTGAATTAGTGCAAAATCAGGAATTTATTATGCAAAACTTATCCTTCAACAATAGTTCAAGCACCAAAATGTACTGCTTAGGTAGTCAATTTGATGCCAAGTTGAATCAATGGATACCTTCATTAACTCCCATTTCAACTGCAAGTGACGACTGTAAACAAAATCCATTTTTCAAGGGTTTTGCAACACTTATTTTTTTGGTATTGTTCAATATAATTGGGGTATCAGCTCAAACCATAGACTTATCACTTAGCCAAACTATCAGTAAATCTTTACCTACAGTTGGTGAAAGTATTAAGTACACACTTTGGTTGAAAAATGCAGGCCCAACAACGGCTAGCTCAATTGTAGTACAAGATAATTTCCCTATTTATGGTGCGGTTTTAAATTCTCATACAGGAGGACTTAATTTCACTTATAATGCTCTCAGTGGAGTTGGCAAGTGGAGTGTAGCAAGTTTAGCAGCCGGTGATTCAACTAAATTAGAAATTAACGCCACCGTTACTCAACAAGGTGTTTTCTTCAACCTAGCAGAAGTTTTCTCAACTGCCAATGGACAAACAGATTTTGATTCAACTCCCAATAATTCAAAACTCAATGAAGATGATATAGCTTCGACATGTTTTTCAGTACCTCTATACTGGTATCCGGGAGAAGAATATACCGTTTCTATTCCCGCCCCTTTCAGGTACGGAACAAACATTAAATGGTTTAATGGAAGCACCCAAATAACATCTGGCTCGACAGTAGCAGTTGTAAACCAAGATTCATCTCTGACCATCAAAAGGCCAGGGGTTTTTAGTTTTACAACAAATGTATCTAACTGTCCTGCACTAGGGTGTTGCTCAATTCAAGTTGTCGAAGGACCTTACGGAAGTATCGGTGACTATGTATTTACAGATAGTAATGCAGATGGTATTCAGAATATTAGCGATACTCCATTATCAGGAATTAAAGTCTATTTACTTAATTCGCTTGGCGTAAAGCTTGATTCTACAATTACTAATGCTCAAGGTAAATACCTATTTGATAGCTTATTAACTAATACCTACAAAATTAAATTTGCGATTCCTACTGGAAAGGAAGTAACCATTAAGGGTGCAGGAAGTGACAAAACTAAAGATAATGATTCTAATCCTGATGGCACTACCGATGCTATTTCTATTAACACATCACTAGGAATTAATGACATTGGCCGTAATAATACCACTATTGATGCAGGTTTTAAAGCAAGCTATGGTTCGATTGGAGATTTTATTTGGAATGACTCTAACAATAATGGTTTACAAGATACTGGAGAAGCAGGTGTAAGTGGTATTATCATTGAACTTTATGCTGCGGATAATGTTGGTTTACCGCTTGGTTCTCCAATGAAAACGGATACAACTGATGCGAATGGCAAATATTTATTTGATAATTTACAAGCGGGGGTTTACGTTGTGAAAGTTGTGACAAGCTCAATACCAGCCAATTTACAACTTTCCTCTAAACAAGATATTGGAGCAAATGATACAATTGATAGCGACTTTAACCCTACTACAGGCCTATCGGATAAGATTGTCATAGATATTATATCTACAAAAAACGTTTTGTATATAGATGGAGCACTATTTAGTAATCTTGGTTCGATTGGAGATTTTGTTTGGAAAGACACCAATAATAACGGATTACAAGATATTGGAGAATTAGGTGTGAAGGGAGTAAAAGTTGACCTTTATACTGCTGACATTAATGGTAATCCAAGCAGTCTAATTAATACAACAACAACTAATTCGGATGGCTATTATTTATTTACAAATCTCCCTAAAGGAAATTATTTAGTTCGAATCATAGCAAGTACTCTACCTGCTAATTGTCAAATTTCGACAAAGCCAAATGCTGGCGACGACACCAAGGATAGTGACTTTAATCCAACTACAGGTTATTCTTCAAAAATAAGTATTGACCCTTCAGTAGCTGAATTAAAAGACAATTCAACGATTGATGCCGCCATATATACTCCTGCTGTGTGCTCTGAACTTATAGTTAGCACTTCGAATAGTGATATTTGCTCAGGAGATACCACTTATATCAAAGGAACTGTTTCAGGTGGTGGAAACATAAAGTGGTATTTAGTTCCTACTGGTGGTACTGCAATTGCAACAGTTAACAACGGAACTAATTATGCCGTATTTCCAACGACAACTACAGTTTATTATGCAGAATATACAAATGTTCCAGAAGGATGTTTAAATACTCGCCAGCCAGTTGTAGTTACAGTAAATACCCGCCCAGCGACACCAAGTTGTATATGTGCTCTTGATATATGTAACAATACAACAATAAATCTAAATAATTATATAGTAAATGGTGCTACAACTCCTGGAGGCTCTTTCGAATGGCACGTTAATGCCAACCCAAATTCGCCGCTAGTATCAACCCCTACTGCAGTTGGAGCTGGTTCGTACTATTTATTTGAGAAATCTGGTGCTGGTTGTTATAGTAATCCTACTGTTTTGAAGATAGTTGCCAAAAGTTGTGATAAACAAATTGACCTAAGTTTAATTAAATCTGTTGATAATACTACACCAAATGTAGGTGATATTATAAGTTTTGTCATTAAAGTAACCAATGCGGGCCCTGAGATAGCAACTGATGTTGAAGTGATGGATGAACTTCCAACAGGTTTACAATTTGTTTCAAGTGCATTCTTTACCAATAATGCGGGAGTATTAACCACATCAATCTCAAATATCGCTAAAAATCAAACTATTACTTTAACCTATTTAGCTAAGGTTATAGGCTCTGCTGCAATGACCAATTTTGCACAGGTTTCGAAAGCAACAGAAAAAGATATTGATTCTACACCTGGTAACGGCAAAACTACTGACGAAGATGATGACGATAAAGTTATTATTACCCCTAAGGGAGTTGTAGAATTTGCTAACTTAAGTCTAGAAAAATTTGTGAGTAATACTACTCCTGCCCAAGGAGAACAAATAAAATATACTGTTCAAATTACAAATAACGGCCCTTCAAATGCTACAAATGTAGAGGTAACTGATATTGTACCTGCTGGTTTGCAGGTAGTGAGTGCTACGGGTGGCGATGCTATTTCTACAGTTAGTAATACTGTGGTGGCTAAATTTAACCAAATAGGAGTTGGTCAAACTGTTTCATTCCAAATTGTGACTAAAATAACTGCCACCAGTGGAACAATTAAAAACTGGGTTCAGGTTACAAAATCTGACCAAAAAGACCCTAATTCAACACCAAATAATGGCATTGATAAAAACGAGGATGATGACGATGATGTAGATATATCAATCAAAGTTGCTATTTGTAATCCAACTACACCACTTATTGCTTGTGCAAATCCTTATATATGTGCAGGAGAAAGTGTATCAATCGAAGCAATCGGCTGTAACGGAACTGTTATTTGGTCGGATGGAAAAACTGGCAATGCAATAACTGTCAACCCAACATCAACTACTACCTATACAGCACAATGCCAGCTTTATGAGAACTGTATTAGTGGTAAATCTAATCCTGTTCAAGTAGTTGTTAACGTTATTTCGGCACCACTGATTACCTCTAACTCAACTACAAATCAAATTTGTAATGGTGGAAATATTACACTGACAGCTAACAATTGTACCGGAACAATCAAATGGTCAACAGGAGCAACCACTCCTGCTATAACAGTATCACCTTCAACAACAACCAGCTACACAGCAACCTGTACAAAAGGGACTTGCGTAAGTGGAAAATCAAACATAATTACTGTAACTGTTGGTACAACTACTACTCCTCCGACAATTGTGGCAAGTAGTACTTCTATTTGTGCGGGGCAATCAGTAACTCTTACAGCTTCTAACTGCAATGGCACAATCCTTTGGTCTAATGGTGCTACCACTTCAAGCATTACCGTTACGCCAACAAATACTAGCTCATATTCGGCAGTTTGTAAGGTTGGGCAATGTACAAGTAATGCTTCTAATAATATCACCGTAAATGTGGGAATAACGCCTACTCCTACTATTATTGCTAGCAAAAGTACTATCTGTGCTGGAGAAAGCGTATTACTTACGGCTTCTAATTGCAATGGTACAATCCTTTGGTCTAATGGTGCTACCGCTTCAAACATTACTGTTACTCCTACAAACACAAGTTCATACTCGGCAGTTTGTAAGGTTGGACAATGTACAAGCAACGCTTCTAATAATGTCACCGTAAATGTAGGAGTAGCTCCTACCCCTACGATTACTGCTAGCAAAGATGCTATCTGTGCTGGAGAAAGCGTAATACTTACGGCTTCTAATTGCAATGGTACAATCCTTTGGTCTAATGGTGCTACCACTTCAAACATTACTATTACTCCTACAAATACAACCACTTATGAAGTAACTTGTACTCTGAGTAATTGTAGTGGAAAGGCTTCTAAAACCATTACAACTACACCAAAACCAGAAACGCCAATTGTTACTTGTGGTAAGGAAAAAATCTGTCCAGGCGAATCCTTAACATTTACAGCTCACGGATGCCAAGGGACTGTTATTTGGTCTAACGGTGCGTCAGGAAGTACTATGGTTGTAGCACCAACCGTAACGACTACTTATACTGCGATATGTACTATCAACGGATGCTCTAGTAATCCATCTAAAGATGCTGTTATTACTGTGAGTTTACCAACACCTCCAACAATTACTTCAACAGCTGATAGTGTTTGTGCAGGTGACTCAGTGGTATTGAGCGTGACAAATTGCGATGGCAGTATTTTATGGAATACTGGTTCGACTTCGGGAACAATTTCTACTTCACCAACCGTACCTACAACATATACAGTCAAATGTATTGTCGGAATCTGCGAAAGCTCTGCTTCAAAAACTATCTATATTGGAGGCCAAACACCAACAGTACCGCAAATTTTCGCAAATAAAACTTCTGTATGCGGCAACGAAACTGCCATAATTATTGCAACTGGTTGTTCGAATGGCGTTGTATTATGGAGTAACGGTGCAACTGGTTCAACTATTACAGTCCCAATCGGTACATATACTGCTATTTGTAAAACCTCTTGTGGTTCAAGTATCAACTCTAATCCAGTTACCATTCAAGCCACAACTATTAATCCTCCAGTTATTACATCTTCAACAACCAGCCTATGTGAACCTGGACAAGTAACTTTAACTGCAACTGGATGTATAGGAACAGTGGTTTGGTCAAATACAAATACAGGTACAAGTATATCTGTAAATGTGGCCAGTACCACCACCTTCTCTGCAGCCTGTATGACTGTCAATTGTGATAGTGGTAAATCTAATGATATTACTATAACTGTTGGAAAACCAAATAAACTAACAATTAGCTCAGATAAAACAACTGTTTGTGCAGGTGATATGGTAGTCTTAACGGCGACAAGCTGCGAAGGAAGTACAGTTTGGTCGAATGGTCTTACAGGCACTACTATTACGGTAACGCCAAGTAATACAACTGATTATACAGCAGTTTGTAAGGTATCACAGGGAGGTTGTACGAGTGAGCTTTCTAATAAAATAACCATTACAGTAACATCTCAACCAGACTCCCCGGTAATTACTTGCTCAGCTTCAAGAATCTGTAAAGGTGATACCCTCACACTTAATGCATTAGGATGCAGTGGCACAATCTTCTGGTCAAATGGCCAGACTTCATCAATAATTAATGTCAATCCATCTGAAACAACTATTTATACGGCAACTTGTAAAGTTGGTTCTTGCGAATCAGCACCTTCGGCTGCCGCTACAATTACGGTAGGCAACCCGGTTCCTCCAATTGTTACATGTAAAAACACACAGATATGCGGGGGTGGAAGTACACAAATTGAGGCATCTGGTTGTATTGGTACGGTAAAATGGTCTGACGGGCAGATAGGGGCAGTAATAACTGTTTCTCCAACTACACTCACAAGCTACTGGGCTATCTGTGATGCAGGTAGATGTCAAAGCGATAAATCAAACGTCATTACTGTCCAAGTTACGGGTGCTGGTTTAACCAAACCTAACACCAAAGACCTCGTCAATATTTGTCCTTATACTACTGTTGACCTAACCACGGGCGTAACAAGCCCAGCTTCATCACAAGGGGGAATATTTGTATTCCGTACAGGAAGTACTTATGGTTCACCTGCAGTCATAACCCCATCGGCAGTAGGAACAGGTACATACTATGTATTTGAGAAATCAGGAAATGGCTGCTATAGCACAGGAGCCAAGATTAATGTGAATATTACAGACTGCCAAAGCTCTGTGAATTGTGCAACTAATCCAGCAACTGCTAAAGCGGGCAAAGATACCACACTCTGTTTAAAAGAAGATTATTTCAATCTTACTGGCCAAATTGGTGGTTCGGCTACAAGTGCGAAATGGACAACTGACGGAAAAGGGACATTTGATAATTCTCTTAGTTTAAATACTAAGTATAATTTTTCAAGTGAAGATATAGTGAAAGGAAGCGTGAAGTTTACTCTTACTACTAATGACCCTGATGATAATGGCTCTTGTGTTGCTGCTACTTCTAGCTTCATCGTTTCTATCAATAGCGTTACGACTATCCCAACCATTATATCTAATAAATCGCCTAATATTTGCTTTGGCGACTCAGTTGTCTTGACAACCACAAGCATAGGTTCATATAAATGGAGTAATGGTTTAACAACCCAAAGTATTACGGTAAAAACACCAGGGCGTTATAGCTTAAAAAGCATAAATAATGCTGGCTGTGCATCTCTTAGCTCAAACGAGATTGTTGTAAAACTTAGTGATGCGATTGTAAGTCCAACAGTTACGGCTCTTACAAAAAATATTTGTCCGTCAACAACTGCAAGTTTGATAAATGCTATTACGAGCCAACCTCAGACAACAGGTGGAATATTTGAATTTCATACTGGTAGCAACCCTGGCAGTCCTATAATACCTAATGCTTCAGCCGTAAGTACAGGACAATATTATGCATTCGAGAAAAGTTCAATAGGTTGTTATAGTCTAAGTGCTCCGATTACAGTATCAATTGACCAATGTAATATCACAACTGATACCTCAAAAGTTGATGTAAGCGTAGAAATTGTTGGCTCTCGTTCTGAACTGAATATTGGAGACCCAGTGTCATATACAATTAAAGTTACCAATAATAGTACAGTTAAAACAGCTACAAATATCAATGTAGTGAATGTACTTCCTAAAGGCCTAACAATTACCTCATCAACTCCAGGCTTTACAGCTTTCGGTAGTGATTCTTTATTAAGTATTATTGGTAGCCTACCAGCAGGTACAAGCAAAATATATACCTATGAAGCCAAAACAACAAAAGCTGGCAAAATTATTAATACAGCAAAAATTACTAAACTTGACCAAGTCGAGCAAATTTTGAGTAATAATATAAGTCAATGGACAGTTGAATGTAAGACGTGTCAAGAAGTATGTATTGGTACAGCTTTATCAGCAGATACTACTCGCCAATCAAACGGTAGCTATAATATTACATTCAAAGTACTATTAGAGACTTGTGGTAATGTGAAACTAGAAGGTGTTAAAGTTACTGAAAACCTAGCTAGTATGTTCCCATTGCCTACAACCTACACAATTATACAAAAACCAGCAGCGGGCTTAGGAAGTAAATTACAAACCAATGATAGTTTCAATGGCTCAACCGATATCAATCTAACAATTCCTGAAGGAAGTATTGTAGAAGTAGGTAAAATAGATACCATTAAATTTGTAATCAATGTAGTTCCTAATGGTAAAGAAGGACCTTTCCTCACTAATGCTTACGTAGAAGGAATCGGAAATACTTCTTTCGGCATACCACAGGTTGCTTCAGATTACTCAAATAATGGTAAAGTTGTCGTAAAAGAAAGTGCAGAACCTACGGCAGTTCGCTTCTATAAATCTCCAAGCATTGGTCTTGCGAAGTCATTATCAGATACTACTAAGAAATCAAATGGTTCTTATGATATAACATATAAATTACTCGTGAAAAATAATGGCTCACTACTTCTAAATAATGTTGTACTGAGAGATACCCTCACTAAGGTATTTAAAGCTCCTGCGACCTTCACAGTAGTGGCTACTCCAAGCAAAAATGCTGCAAGTAACTTATTATTGAATAGTGCATTTAATGGGTCAACTGATACAAGATTGACATTACCTGGAAGTACCTTGGCAGTAGGGCAAACCGATACCTTGAAGTTCACTGTAAATTTAAAACCTGATACACTTAAAACCTTTGCTAATACAGCGGTAGTTTCGGGTACAGGTACTTTAACTTCGGGTACTACCGAAACGGTAACTGATTTGTCAAATACAGGTCTAAACCCTGATGCTCCAGGAACTAACCCAACAAACTTAAATATAGATACAAAAGATAGCAGTTTAACAGAAGCTCCATGCATAGGCGTTGCTCTATACGTGAAAGATACTATTCGCCAAGCAGATAATAGCTACAATATCATTTATAAAGCAATTATTAAAAACTGTGGTAATATTATTCTGAACAATATTCAGGTTTGTGATACACTTTCAAAAACATTTACTTCGCCAGCCGTAGCTAAATTAGTCGGTAAGCCAACTGTTAATTTAGGTAGTTTACTAAAAGTCGACACTGCTTATAATGGTATAAGTCAAACCTGTATGCTACTTAGTACAAGTCAACTCGTACCAAATAAAATTGATACCCTCACGTGGATAGTCAATGTGAATCTCAATAATAATAAGGGGCCATTTAGAAATACTGTTATCGTAACAGCCAAAACTCCAAGTGGTAAAAATATAAGCGACACTTCGAATTCGGGTATAGACCCAAATCCTGTCGGTAATACTCCAACTGTAATCAATTTTAATAACTTACCTGGGGCAATCATAGGTATCTCGAAAAGTGTAAGTAACCCAATTTTAGTTGAAGGAACAAGTAATACTTATGATGTAACATTTACGTTCAAAGTGAAAAACTATGGAAAAGTAGCATTCACAGGCGTACAAGTACAGGATAATCTAAGTGTAGTATTTGGTGATAGCGTAAAAATTGACTCTGTAAAAGTAACAGCAAGTGAAGGCTTTACAGCAAATACACATTATACAGGGCGTGGAAGCTTAATTAACCTTTTAGTTGATTCATTAAGTACATTAGCCGTAAATACCGAAAAGAGTATTACTCTGTTTATACGCTTAACTAATTCGTCAAGTAAGTCAACCTATGAAAACTATGCATTGGCTATTGGACAATATCCAGACAATAAATTTGTAGATGATTTATCAAACACAGGAATTAACCCTGACCCTGACAATAATGGTGACCCTCGTAATAATAGTATTGGCACTCCAGTTATCATAGGTGGTAGCGGAGGTCCTATTTTAAATACAACCTTAGGTATAGCGAAATCAGCCAAAGTTGATAGTCTCAAAAATGCCGATGGTAGTTATAATGTAGCCTATACAATTATCGTGAAAAACTATAGCACAAAGACCTTCACTAATGTACAATTAAGTGATAGTTTGGGTAAAGTATTTGCTGATAGTGCCGAATTTGTAGTTGTTGGTAAACCAATTTTAAATAAGGGAAGTCAACTAAAAGTCGATTCAACTTTTAATGGTAGAACCATAACAACAATGCTTATTGCTGAAAATAGTTCATTAGCGGCGGGGGCATCAGATACCCTCAGCTTCAACCTCAGATTATTAAGTTCGAAAAAAGGGGATGCCACATATTCAAATAGTGTTACGGGTTCGGCTAATGATGGTACCTCTGACCTTAAAGATATATCACAATCAGGTTTGAACCCAGACCCTGATGGTGATAATAACCCTGGCAATAATAATCAACCTACTGATATTACTATCAAGGGTGAAACTGCCATTTCAGATACAACAAACCGTGGTGTTATTCCTCAAGCCTTTTCTCCAAACGGTGATGGTAAAAATGATTTATTCATTATTAAAGGCATTAATGGAAACGCAAATGCGAAAGCTGAAATCTCTATTTATAATAGATGGGGACAATTAATTTATCAAAATTCTGATTTTGGTCAAGTTGAAGGTTGGAATGGCGAATCAAATACTGGCATTATTATCGGTGGAAAAGGAGCTGGAGTACCCGATGGCACATATTTCATCCACGTACAAGCAGATGGGTTCTGGGAAAATAAGCCTCAGATAAAGTATATCACGATTGTTCGTTAATTCTTCAAATCTAATAATTCCCTGATTGAATTTCAGGGAATTATTAAATATAAAACGGTAAGCAATTATACCAATTTTAGAAGATTTTTTTTGCTTAAAGTACGAAAGTCGATCACAAGCAAAAAAAACTATATTGCAAAATTTTTATATAACTTTGTTATACTATTGAGTGTAAAAATATTTAAACGGCTACATTCCTCAAAGAATGAGCGTATTATGTCACTATATCTTTACTATTTAATTAGGTGAAATGATGAAAAATTTTACAAACCTGAAAAACAGGTTAGCTGCTCTACTACTCTGGGGAGTATTACTGATAAGCTACCAAACTTTTGCTCAACAGGAGGCAATGTTCTCCCAGTACATGTTTAATACCTTAGCTATCAACCCTGCCTACGCGGGAAGTCGCGACGTACTAAGCCTCACCACTCTTGGTCGTTATCAATGGATGGGTGTTGAAGGTGCTCCTAAAACCTTCACTTTTACAATGGATACACCCATTAAAAATGAAAAAATGGGTATCGGCCTTCAAGTAACCCGTGATGAAGTTGGTCTTCAAAAAAATACGGGTGTTCATTTCACTTACTCTTATCGTGTGAAAGTTGGCCCACGTTCTACTTTGGCATTTGGCGTTCAAGGAGGGGCGACAAACGTCAGATGGGCATTATCTGATGTGAGCAATTTAACTAACCCAACCGATTATGTATTCTCTGGCTCACAAGACATCAATAATATTCTTCCAAACTTTGGAGGTGGCCTCTACCTAAGTAATGATAAAGGCTATATTGGGGTTTCATGTCCACAGATTATGCAAAACAAATTATCCAACTTCAACTTACCTGACTCATCAGGCAAAGCATCTGTTGGGAAAACACGTCGCCACTATTTCTTGATGATGGGCTTTGTAATCGGAAAAGGTTCTTTTAAAGTAAAACCTTCTACTATGGTTCGATATACGCAAGGTGCACCTCTTGGCTTCGACGGAAATATCAACTTTTGGATTAAAGATAAAATTTCCTTTGGCGTTTCTGGTCGTATATCTCAGTTTCAAGCCATGGGTCAAGATTCAAAAAGTCTATTTGATGCAGCCATCGGGATGTTAGAGTTACAACTTACACCTCAATTCAGAATCGGGTATGCTTATGATTTTACGAGTAATAAGCTAAATGATGTTACCAAAACTGGATTTAATCGCCTAGTTGGTATTCCAACGCACGAGTTAATGCTCCGCTATGAATTTGGTTTTGGCAAAAGTAAAATCCTTACTCCTCGCTATTTCTAAAAATTTATTAATGGTTATGTCTGCTATGCAACTGAGTTGGTACGAAGGTTGCATAGAAACTTTGTACATATCTATCAAAAATTAAACACTAATTTTTCTTTCAATTAGTTCTTTTATAAAACTAATGATGGTTTTTGTTGTCAAAATCCATAACGAAAGAATGTAAATATTAGAAATTCGTAATGAATTTTAAATTCTAATAAAATGATTGTTAGGAAAAAAATCATAGGAGCTTTAGTCATAGCAATAGCAACGGCCTTACTGGGTGGAAATGTTATGGCACAAGAATCCCTAGTAAAAACAGGTGAGCACCATTATGAGAGCTTATCATTTCTCAAAGCTATTGATGCCTTCGAAGCTGCTCTCAAGAAAAAAGGCCTTACTGACCAACAAAAATTAGCAGCTAAAATTAAGCTTGCTGATAGCTATTCTAAGGTAAAAGATACTCAGAATGCAGAGCGTGTCTATGCCGATATTATCAAGACATCTGGCGAGTTATCTGGCGAAAACACCATTATTTGCCTCAAATATGCCCAAACACTTGCTAGTAATGGAAAATATCGTGAAGCACAGGAAATGTACGATAAATATACTCGTAAAGTTGAAGACGACCCACGTGGAAAAGGATTCTCAAAACTTTACAATGATGTGAGTGTACTCTCCAAAAATGCAACTTGCTATAAAGTTGATTATTTATCAATCAATACTAATGCAGCAGATTTTTCACCATCATACTACAAAAATGGATTAGTCTTCGTCTCAAACCGTTATAATACCGTCGGTGTACGACGAGTATTTAACTGGAATGAAACCCCCTTCCTCGATTTATTCTTTTTAGATGATGTTTCGGCAATCGGTGGGCAACCAGCTGGACTAGGCACTGGAAGTACCGAATTAAAAACATCACGAAAACGAAGTAGTCGTAGTGGAGGTGTAGTGGGTTCAGATGAGTACACGGCTCCTACTGCCAATGATAGCCGAACGCTAGGCTCTTATGGTGGTCTAAACGTAATGGCTGGGATGGGTTATGGCGACCGACCAGTGACAGAATCAGAGCGTTTTAGTGGTTCAATTAATTCAAAGTATCATGAGGGGCCTGCAGCCTTTTTTAAAGACGCTTCAAGAGTCATTTTCACTCGTAATAACTTTAATAATGGTAAGATAAAACGTAGTTCAGATGGTATCAATAAATTAAAATTGTACATTGGTGAGGCAGCCAAAGATGGTTGGAAAAATATCAAAGAATTACCTTTCAATAGTGATGAATATTCGACTGGCCACCCTGCTCTATCGCCTGATGAAAAACTTCTTTTCTTCGCATCTGATATGCCCGGTGGTTTTGGTGGAACTGATATCTACGTCTCTCGTTACGATGGTAGTAGCTGGTCGGCTCCAATCAACTTAGGGAAATCTGTCAATACAAAGGGTAATGAAATGTTTCCGTTTGTTGATGAAAAAGGAAATCTTTACTTCTCTTCAGATGGCCATGCTGGTCTGGGTGATTTAGATATTTTCTTTGTGCAGATGGATGGTACAAGCTCGAAAGGTAGAACCATTAATCTTGGTTCACCAATCAATTCAAGTAAAGACGATTTCGGTATCGTTACCGACGCTCTTCGTAAATCAGGTTATTTTAGTTCAAACCGTAAACGTGGTGGTGCCGATGATGATATTTACAAGTTTGACCGTGAATGTGAAATTAAAGAAGGTTGTGACCTTATTATTGCTATTTATGATGCAGAAACAAAAATGCCACTCGATAACGCTAAAATTGTTTACGAAGATAAAGATGGTAGTATAAAAGAGAAGCTTAGCGATGCCGATGGAAGTGTGAAACTCGAAGGACTAGACCAAGACGTAGAGTTTGTCTTCCGAACTACTCGCGATGGTTACAGTGCCAATACCGTAAGTTACTCAACTAAAGATTGTGACAATGAGGCATCTCGCTTAGAAATCCCAATGAGTCGCCCAAAAACAGGAACAGACTCTACTTCTTCGGCACAAAAAGGCTATGCAGGAGAAACACCTACTCAAAGCAAACAAACAACAAGTGGCTCTAATACTAATACTGCTGGAGCGAACACTTGTATTATCAAAGGCCGTGTAATGGCTCAAAGTACAAATAAACCACTTGATAAAGTATTAGTAACCTTACGCAACGAATGTGATGGCTCTACTCAAACAGCCACTACTGATGCTTCTGGAAATTATGCATTTACTGTAGCCGAAGGTTGTGATTATACAATAGAAGGTTCGAAAGATAATCTTGGTTCAAAAGGTAAACGCATACGGAAACTAAATTGTAAGAAAGGTGATGTGACTGCCGATGTATTTATGTTTGGAACTGGCGATATTGTTCAAGTAGATAATATTTACTTCGATTATGGTAAATGTAACCTACGCCCCGATGCCCGTGCAGAATTGGATAAGCTAGTAACCATGATGCGTAAATATCCAAAAATGCGTATAGAGCTTCGAGCTCATACTGATAGCCGTTCAGAATCAGATTTTAATCAAAAAATTTCTGAAGGTAGAGCAAAAGCCTCAGCCAATTATTTATTCAAACGTGGTATCAGTCGTAGCCGTGTAGAATATGCAGGTTATGGAGAAACCATGCCAGTAAATGGTTGTGTTGATGGCGTAGAATGTACCGAAGAGCAACATGCTCAAAACCGACGTACAGAGATAAAAATCTTACAAATGAATTAATTCTAGCTACTCAAAAAATAGAAAAGTCACCTTATTTACTCAAGGTGACTTTTTTGTTTGATTTAGTAGATTTAGTAAAAGAAAAGGCTTATTGTTCTTCGCTCACTTTATAAGCAATTATTTCGGTGATATAAACTGTCTTATTTTCTTTATTCACATAATTGCGGTAATTAAGCTTACCTTCAATTTGCACACGCTTACCTTTACTAATTAAATCATTACACACATCGGCTATTTTCCCCCACGCCACTACGTTGTGCCACGTAGTATTTTTCACATCTTCATTTTGTTTGTTTTTATAGCTTTCAGTAGTCGCTAAGCTAAAAGAGGCTTTTTTACCATTTTCAAAAGTTAATAAATTTAGGTCGCTACCTACGTTTCCGATTAATTTTACTGAGTTCATATTACGTTCCGTTTTAATGATGAATGGATGTCTGATTGTTTGACACTGCAAAGTTGCACCCGTTTCTCCCCCCTACTCGGTTGATAATCATTTATATACAAATAAAAACATTTGTAACCGCTTGTAAACGGATAATGATTTTGTATATTTATGAAGAATTAATAAAGAAGCATATAATGAACTTGTTTAGGATTAACTTTTATATTTAATTTTTCGTAAAAAACGAACTGAGAATGCCAATAAATTTAAAGCCACCCAGTTAATTGCTTTCGTTTCAAACCTGACAAGTAATGCTTTGAAACTATCCATCCAAGCATTAGCGTGCTCAATGAGTACTCGTCGTTTGTATAACTCTTCATCAAAATGCTGATATTCAGTAGATTGATTTTCTATTTTGTTATTTCGAGAATTAACATCAATATTGGCTTCAATTTCTTTATTTTTACAAATTTGACGAAATTCTTTGCTATCGAATCCAGCATCAGCATTTAGAAAAAGGCCTCTGAGATTAATTCCTGCTTTTATGAGCATTTGACACAGTTCTTCAAAGAGTTCCTGAATATTATAAAGGTCGTTGTGTTTTCCTTCTTGTGGGCTGGCACATGCCAACATTTGTCCCTGATTATCAGCTAAAAAGAGCAAATTAGTTGTTTTTGATGCTTTTCGACCTTGATACCCAACAGCTTCACCTCCACGTTTGGCAAGTGTATGACTACCATCAAGTTGGATACAAGATAAGTCTAAATATGAATAGTTTGATGCTAAAATATTTATCCAAACTTTTGTCCAAGAGCCGTCCTTGACCCATTCATTAAAGTGATAATAGACTCCTTGCCATGTTAAAACCTTATTATTAAAAAATTGCTTTACTGGCAGTTGACGCCATTGACAACCTGTTTTCAAACGATATAAAATTGCTGAAACAATAGCTGTCAACTGTTCTATTTCACACTCTTTTCCACGTAAACCAATACTTAAATTTGGTAATATATATTGTTCAATCGTATTTTTACTCAAGATTTCCACTGTAGGTCTTTTTGATGATTCGCACCACAAAATTCAACCTATTTTGGGAATCTTTTTATAATACTAAACAACCTCAATCTAAAATGTAGCATATTTATAATGTGCTGTAAATCAAGTATAAATAAAAAACTACTAAATCATGCCTCAAAAACAATGTTTAGAATGTGGAGAACCAATTATTGGAAGGTCAGATAAAAAGTTTTGTTCGGACTTATGCCGCAATGCCTACAACAACAAAATAAATGCTGATGCCAATAACTACGTTCGAAATATCAACAACGCACTTCGAAGGAATCGTAAGATTTTAGAGGATATTTGTCGAGATGATAAAAATAAAACCACACGCAATACCTTACTCGAACGTGGATTTGACTTTAATCTTTTTACAAGCATTCGCACCACACAAAAAGGTTCGACCTATTACTTTGTGTATGAATTCGGCTATCTACAACTCGATAATGATTTTTATTTAATTGTAAAAGACCAGAAAGCAAAAACCGATTAGCTCTGATTTAAACTCAATCTAAATTACTCCGATTTTGGTAATAAAAGAACTTTTTTCTTCGATTTATTATTACTTTTATATCGTGAAAGCAACTATTTCGAAATTATTAATCGTTATCTACCTTCTAACCGCAACTGAAGCAAGCCAGTTGCTCAAATTTCCGTTGCTGTTTTCACACTTCACCGAACACCAAGAAAAAGACCCAAGTATGTCATTCGGTGAGTTTTTGTATCACCACTATGCCCTTGACCACGCCGATGATGGTGATGCTGCTACTGATAATAAACTCCCGTTTAAATCGCATGACCACTGCTCATCGACATTTGTTTTCCCGATAAGTATTTTTCATACGATTCAACTATCTCATATTAAAGTAATTATCTCTGAAAAGAAAGACATCTTTTTTGCTTCTTCGGGTAGCATTCTATCAGCCTACCTTTCTTCTATTTGGCAACCACCCAAATATTAATTTTACCTGATATACATTCAGTCGAAACTTCGACTCATTACTTCTCTATTGGGGCAATAATTGCCATAATTGAGTTATACTTTCATAAAATTAAGCTACAAAGGACTTAGTCTCGTAGCATTTACTAATATTTCAATACCATGCTAAATTCAATCATTGGGTTTGCTATTCGCAACAAACTCATTATTGGGCTTTTTACACTTGCACTCATAGGCTACGGTAGCTATGAGGTGACAAAATTGCCCATTGATGCAGTACCAGATATTACCAATAACCAAGTTCAAGTAATTACTGTTGCCCCTTCTTTTGGAGCAACTGATATCGAACGCTTGGTAACTTTTCCAATCGAGCAGGCTAACAATAATATTCACGGTCTTTTAGAAATCAGAAGTTTTTCACGATTTGGTCTTTCACTCGTTACAATAGTTTTCGACGACGAAACCGATATTTATTGGGCGAGGCAGCAAGTAGCAGAACGGCTACAAAAAGTACAAAGTCAAATACCCGCAGGCATTGGAGTTCCAGAACTTGGGCCAGTCTCAACAGGTTTAGGCGAAATCTATCAATATGTGGTGCGGCCAAAAGAAGGTTATGAATCTAAATATGATGCCACTTCTCTACGTACGATTCAGGATTGGATTGTTCGCCGTCAGCTTTTGGGAGTAAAAGGAGTAGCCGAAGTAAGTAGTTTTGGGGGGAAACTTAAACAATTTTCAATCGAAATTGACCCACACAAGCTACAAGCCACTGGTATTACCATTGATGATGTATTTAAAGCATTAGAAAACAATAATCAGAATACAGGTGGAGCTTACATTGAAAAAGGTTCAACAGCACTATTTATTAGAACCGAGGGCTTAATTGGTAGTATTGAAGATATAGAAAATATTGCTATCAAAAGCTTAGGCGGCGGCACCCCACTCTTTATCAGAGATGTGGCCGAAATTAAAATTGGCCATGCCACACGATTCGGAGCGATGACTTTCAATGATAAAGGAGAAGTAGCTGGTGCAGTAGTGATGATGCTTAAAGGTGCCAATAGTAGCGAGGTAATAAAGAACGTAAAAGAGCGAGTAGCACAAATTCAGAAGACACTTCCTGAAGGTGTGTTGATTGAACCTTTCCTCGACCGAACCAAAATGGTAAATAATGCCATTGGAACTGTTGAAAAAAATCTCTTAGAAGGTGCCTTAATCGTAATATTCGTTTTAGTTTTATTTCTAGGAAATTTCCGTGCTGGTATCTTGGTTGCTTCAGTCATTCCGCTTTCGATGCTCTTTGCAATCATCATGATGAATTTGTTTGGCGTAAGTGGCAACCTAATGAGTTTAGGAGCTCTTGATTTTGGTTTGATTGTCGATGGAGCGGTTATTATCGTTGAATCAGTCATGCACTTATTGGCGGGTAAACACGCACTCGGGCGGGCCAATTATACACAAGCCGAAATGGACGAAATGACAGAGAAATCGGCTGGTAAAATGATGAATAGTGCAGTATTCGGGCAAGTAATCATCTTGGTTGTTTATTTACCGATTTTCACACTTCAAGGTATCGAAGGTAAAATGTTCAAGCCAATGGCACAAACGGTTGCTTTCGCCTTGTTAGGGGCATTTATTCTATCGCTTACTTATATTCCGATGATGAGTTCGATTGTATTAAGCAAGAAAACCAAACACGAACCTAATATCTCAGACAGACTCATGGCTAAAATAGAGCATGCCTACCAGTCTGCTCTTAATTGGGTGCTTAATTTCCCAAAAGTCATTTTAGGAGCAACTATTGGACTTTTTGTTTTAGCTATTATTGTTCTATCTACACTTGGTGGAGAATTTATCCCAGCACTCGAAGAAGGTGATTTTGCCGTAGAAACACGCGTACTTACTGGCAGTAATTTGAGCACAACCATCGAAAATACCCAAAAAACAGCACATATTCTCAAAACTCGTTTTCCAGAAGTTGAGAAAGTCGTAACTAAAATTGGTAGTGGCGAGGTTCCAACCGACCCTATGCCTATGGATGCTTGCGATATGATGGTGATTTTGAAAGATAAAAGCGAGTGGACATCGGCCAAAACATTCGATGAATTGGCCGAAAAAATGACGAAAGAATTGTCGGAAGTCCCTGGGGTAACAGTCGGTTTCCAATATCCAGTTCAAATGCGTTTTAATGAACTCATGACTGGTGCAAGACAAGATGTAGTATGCAAGATTTTTGGTGAAGACCTTGACACCCTTACTAAATATGCTCATCAATTAGGTGAAATTATTAATACAGTTGAAGGAGCTAAAAACCTTTACGTGGAAACTGTTTCGGGCATGCCACAGGTACTAATCGAATATAAACGTAATATGATTGCCCAATATAATCTGAGTGTTGCAGATATCAATAGGGTTGTAAATACGGCATTAGCTGGCCAAAGTACAGGATTAGTTTTTGAAGGAGAAAAACGTTTCGATTTAGTAGTTAGATTAGCAGGTGACCAAAAGAAGAATTTAGAAGACATTCAGAATTTACTAATTCCAACACCTAACGGTACTCAAATTGCTCTTTCGCAACTAGCCGATGTAGCTATCAAAGATGGACCTAACCAAATTCAAAGAGAAGATGCCAAACGCAGAATTGTGGTAGGCTTTAATGTGAGAGGACGAGATGTACAAAGTATCGTAACCGAACTTCAAGGCAAAGTAGATAAGAAAATTCGTTTCTCTGCTGGCTACTATGTTACTTATGGTGGAGCTTTCGAAAACCTCAATGCTGCTAAACAACGCCTCATGATTGCGGTTCCAGTATCATTGATTCTGATTTTCTTGTTGCTTTTCTTTGCTTTCAATTCCATCAAACATGGATTGCTTATTTATTCGGCTATTCCGCTCTCGGCTATTGGTGGTATATTCTTCTTGGCTCTTCGTGGCCTTCCATTTAGTATTAGTGCGGGGGTTGGTTTCATTGCTTTATTTGGTGTAGCCGTTTTGAATGGAATTGTATTAATTGCCGAATTCAACCGAATTAAACACGATGGTGAACATGACCTTCGGAAAGTTGTACTTGAGGGAACAAATCTCCGCCTTCGTCCGGTATTGATGACAGCCTTTGTTGCTTCTTTAGGTTTCTTACCAATGGCACTTAGCAATGGAGCAGGAGCTGAAGTACAACGTCCACTTGCCACGGTAGTTATCGGTGGATTATTAATTGCCACTTTCTTAACGCTCTTCGTTTTACCGATTCTCTACATGGTTTTTGAAGGCACAACCAAAGTAATTTCGCCAAAAGCAACCATCATCGTATTGCTCCTATTGGCGGGTGCTTCTGCCAATGCACAAAAACCTGTAAGTTTAGAGTCTGCGGTAGAAATAGCTTTAAAAAATAATCTTTCGGTAAAAAACGAAAAAATAAAAGCTGAATATCAGAAAAGCCTCATTAATACTGCTAAGATGATTCCAACAACTAATATTGCTGCGGAAGTTGGACAAATTAATAGTATTTATTTAGACTCAAGACTAAGTTTGGGGCAAACACTAAGTTTCCCAAAGGTGTATGAAAGCCAAAAAAATTACTATAACGAACTTTGGAAAAGTAGCACATTGAGCATAGCACTGACTGAACATGAGTTAAAGAAACAAGTTGGACAAGTATATTATCACTGGGTATATCTCCAACAAAAGCGTCAATTACTACAATTTGCAGATAGTTTATATAAGGCATTTCTTAATCGAGCAGAATTAAGGTTTGCAAAAGGAGAAAGTAATATTTTAGAGAAGGTAACTGCCGAAAATCAACTAGGACAAATCAATGTTCAGTTAAAACAAGTGGAAGATGATGAAGCCTTAACCAGACTTCGTTTTCAATACTTACTCAATTCAGCAGAGAATTTTGTTCCAGCCAATAATTCATACAAACTATCACTGAAAAATCAGCCGATTATTGATGTCTTAAAAGAACACCCAAGTTTAAAATTTCTGAGCCAGCAACAGCAAATTGCCGATGCTGCCATAGATATAGAAAAAAAGAAACTGCTACCTACCCTTTCGATGGTTTATAACAATGGAAGTATTCGAGGAACAGGGGCTGACAATGTAGTGTATAATGGTTGGTATCGCTTTCAATCTGTTCAAGTAGGCATGGGTATTCCCATTTTTGCAACAGCCCAAAAAGCTAAAATTAATAGCGAAAAAGTGAATAAACTTGTGGCCGAAAGTAATTATGAAGTTGGTTTGCAAACACTCAATAATGCCTATCTTACAGCACTTGGAGAATATAATAAATTCACGAAAACGGTAGAGTATTATGAAAAAACCGCTTTAAATAACGCCAATATAATCAATGGTACGGCTCAGCAACAGTTGATAAATGGTAGTATTAATTACCTCGAATGGGTGACACTTACCAATCAGGCAACAACTATTCGGAATGATTATATTGAGGCTATCAGGAATCTCAATCAAAGCATTATTCAGATTAATTCATTGACGCAATATTAATAAGTTATCAGTGGTTATGTAAGCTTTAATAGATTATCTACTTCAGCTTTTATACCTATTCATATCATGGCAGAAAAAAAAGTAAATCCGATTCGGATGCAGCAAATTTTAGTTGGCGTATCGGTAGCATTATTTATACTGAAAATTATCGCATGGTGGCTTACTTCATCGGTGGCTATTTTAACTGATGCCCTAGAAAGTAGCGTCAACGTGATTGCAGGCTTTATCGGACT
Organism: Emticicia oligotrophica DSM 17448; assembly: GCF_000263195.1. Lineage (GTDB taxonomy): Bacteria > Bacteroidota > Bacteroidia > Cytophagales > Spirosomataceae > Emticicia > Emticicia oligotrophica. The sequence continues at coordinate 2,727,544 of NC_018748.1, read as the reverse complement.
TTATAGCATCATATTATCAGCGAAACCACGAGATAGAGAACACCCTTATGGTCATGGTAAAGTTGAATTTCTGTCATCAGCCATTGAGGGTATTTTGATTTCGATTGCAGGTTTTATCATAATTTACGAAGGTATTGATAATTTCATCCACCCGCATCAACTCAAAAAACTTGATTTCGGTTTAATTTTAGTGGCCATCACAGGGGCTGTGAATTACTTAGTTGGCTATCTATGTATAAAAAAAGGTAGAGAGGAGAACTCTCCTATTCTTATTGCCAGTGGTTCACATTTACAATCGGATACTTACTCTTCATTAGGATTACTAATAGGTGTAGGTCTAATCATGCTTACTGGCTATGCTTGGCTTGATAGTGTGGTAGCAATTGTATTTTCATTTATTATCATCTACACTGGCTATAAAATAATACGCAAGTCGATTTCAGGTATTATGGATGAATCTGACCATGCGATTATCAACCAAATTGTAGATATTCTAAATGAACACCGCCAATTAGAATGGATTGATGTACACAATATGCGTGTGATTGACTACGCTGGTTTTTATCACATTGACTGCCATCTAACGGTTCCGTACTACATTAATGTCAATGAAGCACATGAGATTTTAGACCGACTCACCGCATTGTTTAAAGAACACTTCGAGAATAAAGTTGAGTTTTTTATTCATGTAGATGGTTGTATCCCTCAAAAACAATGTAGTATTTGTAATATCTCGAACTGCCCAGTTCGACAATCACCATTTCTTAGTCATGTGCAGTGGACACACGACAACATTTTGTCAAACAACAAACACTCGCTCAAAAATGAAAAATTCAGTTAAAATAAATAGATTTTCGATGCTTAATATACAATATTCGATGCTAGGCCTTGGCCTTATTTCTTTACTCACAATCTCTTGTGGTAAAAAAACATCTAACGAAGCAGCAGCTACCGATTCAACAGTTGTTGAATCAAGCATTGCTAATCTTACGCCTCAACAAATCAAGAGTATAGGTATAGAAACTGCTCCCATTGAGCAAAAATCTTTCTCTACGATTTTGAAAGTAAGTGGTAGAGTTGATGTTCCGCCACAAAATTTGGTTTCAGTAAGTGTACCGATGGGTGGCTATCTGAAATCTTCGCATCTGATTCCAGGAATGTTCGTGCGTAAAGGCGAAAGTATTGCCATTATTGAAGACCAACAGTATATCCAGCTTCAGCAAGATTATTTGACAACACAATCAAAAATTAGTTTTCTTGAAAACGAATATCAACGCCAAAGAGAACTCAACCAAAGCAAAGCAAGTAGTGATAAGGTTTTCCAACAAGCAGAAATGGAACTAAAAACACAGCGAATTTTGGTAAAATCTTTAGCTGAAAAGTTAAAATTAGCAGGAATAAATCCTGAAAAACTAACCGAAAATACTATTTCAAAAAGTATTAACATCCTCTCGCCTATCAATGGCTATGTTAGTAAGGTAAATGTAAATATTGGTAAATACATTTCTCCAACAGAAGTAATGTTTGAATTAGTAAATACCAGCGATATTCACTTGGCATTAAAAGTTTTTGAGAAAGATTTAGACAAACTCAACATCGGGCAAAAAGTAACGGCATACACCAACACTTATCCGAATAAAAAATATCCTTGCGAGATTATATTAATCGGTAAAAACTTAAATGAAGAACGTAATACCGACATACATTGTCACTTCGAAACTTACGATAAAGCCCTTATTCCTGGTACTTACATGAATGCAGAAATTGCTATCAATAACGCAAAAGCCAATGTATTACCAGAGGATGCCTTAGTAAGATTTGAAGGTAAGCAATATGTATTTATCAAAAAGTCTGATTCACAATACGAAATGGTAGAAGTTCAGGCAGGAAATACAGAAAAAGGCTATACTGAAATCATAAATGCCGAAAAACTAAACAATCAAAACTTTGTAGTTAAGGGTGCTTATTCGCTCTTGATGAGTTTAAAAAATAAGGCAGAAGAGTAATTTAATCCTATAAACTTAACGAGAAAGGCTACTGATGAAGTAGCCTTTCTTGCTATAAATACTCAAGCTTTTACTTTATAACCCCTCATTCCGAAGTATAAAACTACGGCAAAGCAAGCCAAAGGAACTACATAAGCCGTTTGAATATTGCTTACATCAGAAACTCTACCCATAATTAGCGGGAAAATCGCTCCACCTACAATTGACATAATCACCAACGAAGAGCCAAGCTTTGTTTCTTCGCCCAATGATTGTACACTTAATGAGAAAATCGTTGGGAACATAATTGACATAAAAAACTCCACGCCAATCAATCCATAAACCGAAATCATTCCACCGTTAAGCACAATAATAGCTAATAAAATGATGCATAATGCCGCATAAATAGCTAAAAGTCGATTAGGACTAATAAAACGCATCAAGAAAGTGCCAACAAATCGACCAATCATAAAGCCAAACAAAGCAATCGCTAAATAATTAGCCGCCGATTTTTCATCAATTTGTGCAGTTTGAAACAAATATCTAATAAAGAAACTCGATACACATACCTGAGCTCCTACGTAAAAAAACTGAGTAATTACGCCCCAAGTCAGGTGGCTGTGTCGCCAAATAGATTGAGAGCCCCCCTTCATATCAACCTCATGTGAATCATCCGTTACTTCTGGCAAGTTTGTTTTGTATAAAATTGCCGCAACAATCAAAACAATCACGCCAATGACAATATAAGGCATTTTTACTGCCGCGGCTTCATTATCTAAGTAAGCGTTCAGTTGCTCAACCGACATTCCTGCTTTTTCTGCTTCCGAAAGCGTGACTCCCGAAAGAATAAAAACACCACCAATTTTTGGTGCTAATGAAGCCGCCAAACCATTGAATGATTGGGCAAAGTTAAGGCGTTGTGTTGCACCTTCGGGTTCGCCAAGCACTGTCATATAGGGGTTTGCTGCGGTTTCAAGAAATGTTAAACCAGAAGCTATCACAAAAAGTGCAGTAAGAAAAAACACAAAAACTCGTGTATTGGCCGCAGGAACAAACAAAAATGCACCTAAAGCAAATAACAAAAGCCCTGCAATAATGCCTGTTTTATATCCGTATTTCTTCATTACCATACCTGCCGGAATGGCCATTACAAAATATGCCACAAAGAAAGCACTATCAATCATAGCCGACTGAAAATCTGTAAGCTGACAAGCTTTTTTCAAATGCGGAATAAGAATTGGGTTGAGATTATGGGCGAAACCCCATAAAAAGAATAAAGAAGTAAGTAATACAAACGGAACAAAATACTTGTTTTTCATAAGAAAGGCGTAATAAGGGCTGATAAGAGTTGAATTGGGCGAAGATAGCCGAAAAATAGGAATTGATAAAACTTATTGATTTTAAAAATACATAGCTTTAAAACTGCTCGAATAAATTTGCTTAGTTTTTGATGAAAATCTGTATTTTCGTAAAACTATTCAACCTCATGAACTTAAATTTAGATAGTGTAAAAGCTCGCACGTTCGATGCCATTGTGGTAGGTACTGGAATGAGCGGCGGCTGGGCAGCAAAAGAACTTACGCAGAAAGGTCTCCGCACACTCGTTCTCGAACGCGGGCGTGATGTCAAACACGTCATTGATTATCCCACCACCCTCAAACAACCTTGGGAATTTGAACACAGAGGACAAGTTCCACTCGAAATAAAAAAAGACTACCACATTGCTAGTAAAAATTTCATTTTTACTGAAGCTACTGCTCATTTTCTAACTAAAGATGCCGAGCAAGCTTATATCCAAGACCGCCCTTACGATTGGATTCGTGCCTACCAAGTAGGTGGTCGTTCGTTGCTTTGGGGCCGTATGACTCAACGATGGAGTGATTTTGATTTTGAAGGCCCAGCACGAGATGGTTATGCAACAGATTGGCCGATAAGATATGCCGATATTGCCCCTTGGTATAGTTATGTAGAAAAATTCATTGGCGTTTCGGGAAATCGTGATGGTCTTTCTATTTTACCCGATGGAGAGTTTTTACAGCCCCACGAAATGTCATGCGTTGAAAAGCATTTCAAACAAAAAATCACCTCAAAATATAACAATCGGCATGTGATAATTGGACGAGTTGCACATTTAACTAACCCTCAAAAAATACATTATCAACAAGGTAGAGCTGCTTGCCAAAACCGCACAATTTGTGAGCGTGGCTGTCCATATGGAGGTTATTATAGCAGTAATTCTTCAACCATTCCTTGGGCTGAAAAGACGGGTAAAATGACTCTTCGCCCCCATTCTGTGGTTCATTCGGTTATTTATGATGACACCAAAGGCCAGGCCACTGGTGTGCGTGTAATAGACACTCAAACCAATGAAATGATTGAGTTTTATGCCAAAATTATTTTCTTAAATGCTTCTGCATTGAATACGAATTTGATTTTACTCAACTCCAACTCAAACCGCTTTCCGAATGGTTTGGGAAATGATAATGGTTTATTAGGCAAATTTATGGCATTTCACAGCTATCGTGGCAGAATTTCGGCCGAATATGAAGGAAATCTCGATTCTACTACCGACGGTCGCCGCCCCAATGGTAGTTATATTCCTAGATTCAGAAATGTACTAAAACAAGAAACCGATTTTCTAAGGGGCTATGCCACTTCGCTTACGGCATCAAGAATTGAACTGACCAATAAAGAAGGAATGGGTGAAGAACTTAAATCTAACCTCAATAAATCAAGTTTAGGGCTATGGGGAATTGGTGCCAGTATGATGGCCGAAACCATTCCAAAAGAAAGCAGTATGGTGCAATTAGATAAACAATTCGTTGATAAATACGGAATTCCTCAGCTAAGAATTTCGATTGGTTATGACGAGAATGATGAAAAAGTTTTGAAAGATTTTCATGAGCAATTTTCAGAAATGTATCATGAAGCAGGATTCAAGAATATTCAACCAATTGATACGAAACGTTTACCGGGGAATGAAAACCACGAAATGGGTGGCGTGAGAATGGGCAGAGACCCAAAAACCTCATTACTCAATCAATGGAACCAACTTCATGCCTGCAAAAATGTATTCGTGACAGATGGAGCTTGCATGACCTCTACTTCAACGCAAAATCCATCGCTTACATACATGGCTCTCACGGCTCGTGCCGTAGATTATGCGGTCAAACAACGATTTTAAACATTGAGAGGAGGTTAGAGCCTCCTCTCTTTTTCAGATTTTATAAAATTTAGCAGCATTTCCACCAAAAATCTTGGCTTTTTCCATTTCAGAAAAGTTTTGAGTATATTTTTCCACAATTCCTTTCACTTGAGCATACTCACCAGCTACTAAGCAAACTGGCCAGTCAGAACCATACATGATTCTATCAATACCAAAAGCTTCAAAGACAACCTCCAAATAAGGCTCAATTTGCTCGTAAGTCCAGTTTTTCCAATCGGCTTCCGTAATGATTCCTGAAACTTTACACATGACATTCTCAAATTTTGCCAATACTTCTATATCTCGTTTCCACTCATCAATCATACCAGCTTTGATATAAGGTTTAGCCAAATGGTCAAGCACAAAAGCTTGGTCTGGAAAATGCTTCACAAATTGTTGAGCAACAGGCAGATGTTTAGGGAAAATCAGAATATCATAAGTAAAATTATGTTTTAAAAGAGCCGAAATACCTCTCATGAAATTAGGGCGAAGCATGTATTCAAGTTCAGGCTCACCTTGTAGAATATGTCTAAAACCAGCTAATTTTTTCTCTGATTGCCATTCAGCAAGTTGATCTTCAATATTTTCTGCTTGTAGGTCAATCCAGCCGACTACCGCTTTTATAAAATCATTTTTAGCTGCTAAATCGAGTAAAAATTTTGTTTCTGTTAAACTTTGGTCAGCTTGTACGGCCACGCAAGCATCAACTCCATTTTGTTGTAAAACGGGCTTTAAATCTTCAGGATAAAAATTTCTTTGAATAACCGACATCTCTTCATTAATCCAAGAATCACGGATAGGATCGAATGTCCAAAAATGTTGGTGCGAATCAATGATCATAGTTCTAATTTGGTTCTTAATGTTTTCACAAAGCTACTAATCTTTTGCCAAACTTTTCATTGGCTCTACTTGAGACAATAATGGAATAATACAAACAATAATTTGTATTTATTTCAGAAAGAAAAAAAAATTTTAATCTAAAATACTTGCACAATTCATTTATAGTTTATACTTTTGAATTAAAGTTGTGTGGATTTAGTAGTAGAAAAGGCTATGGGAGTTTTACCCATAGCCTTTCTTATTTTCAAAACCTTGGTTTTGGCTTCTTTTTCAATAAAAAAAATCCTATTTTGCATCTCGCTCGCAGCAGTTCATAAAACTTCCTCAAATACTTTTAATCACAGAAAATGACCTCCATTACTGATGCCCTAAAAGCAATCGCTACCGAAGAAAGAGCCCAAGCCTCAGCATGGTTTTTTAAAACTGGCAAAGGGCAATACGGTGAAGGAGATATATTTATTGGCATATCAAATCCTGATTTACGAACCATTTGTAAAAAATACAACTCTTTAAATTTTTCAGAATTACAAGATTTACTCAACAGTCCAATTCATGAGTATAGATTTGCAGCATTAATTATTTTGGTGGAACAAATGAAAAAAGCCAAATCTGAAGATTTACGCAGTAAAATCTATGAATTTTATTTAGATAACACGCATCGAATTAATAATTGGGATTTGGTTGATTGCTCGGCTCGAGATATCGTAGGCTTATATTTATTCGATAAAGACCGAAGTATATTATATGATATGGCACGCACAAATCACTTATGGACACAACGGATTGCCATTATTGCCACTTTCTATTTCATTAATAAAAAACAATTTCTTGATACGCTTAAAATCTCTGAAATTCTACTTACCCACAAGCATGACCTCATTCATAAGGCAGTTGGGTGGGCATTACGTGAAGCATGGAAAAAAGGAGCGAACCAGCAAGTAGAGGTTTTTCTGGAGAAAAACATTGGTCGAATTCCTCGTACAGCTCTTCGCTATGCCATTGAAAAAATGACCGATGAACAGAAAAAATATTTTATGACTTTGAAATAAAAATCTTTTTATAAATACCATTAGACTATCTAAACAATAACCCTAAATACCCAACACTTCCTATGAACAAACGCCAGTTTTTAAAAACCCTTACAGCAACCAGTGTTTCTTACTCTGTATTAGGTAAAAACATCGACCGCTCTTTAAATAAAGTATCTAAGCAATCGGCCGAAGAATTAGCTCAAAACGAAGATTTTTGGTCAGAAATCAGGAAATCTTATCGAATCAAGCCTGATTACATTAATCTCGAAAATGGCTATTATTCATTTACACCAGAAAGTACACTAAATGCTTTCATTGCTAATGTGAAGGAAATAAACTACCAAGCTTCGTATTATATGCGAACACGACAATTTGATGATAAGGCCGAAGCTCGACGTAAATTAGCCGAAATTGCTGGTTGCTCAGTAGAAGAATTGATTATTACTCGAAATACAACTGAATCGCTTGATACAGTCATTGCAGGAATTGATTGGAAAGCTGGAGATGAAGCGGTGATGGCTGAGCAAGACTACGGTGCCATGCTTGATATGTTTAAATTACAAGCTCGTAGATATGGTATTGTGAATAAAATCGTTTCGATTCCGAACCATCCAAAATCTGATGAAGAAATTGTAGAAATTTACGAAAAAGCTATTACTCCAAAAACTCGTCTCTTAATGGTATGCCACATGATAAACATCACAGGACATATTTTACCAATTAAGAAAATTTGTGATATGGCACACGCCAAAGGTGTTGAGGTTATGGTTGATGGAGCTCATGCTTTCGCTCAAATTCAATACAAAATCAGTGATTTAGGTTGTGATTATTATGGTAGTAGTCTTCATAAGTGGCTAAGTGTACCGCTTGGAGCAGGGATTTTATATGTAAAAAAAGATAAAATCAGTAAGCTTTGGCAAATGTTCGGCGATATGGGTTATCAAGATGATGATATTAGAAAGCTAAATCATACTGGCACACATCCTGTGCACACCGACCTAACCATTAGTAATGCTATTGACTTTCATCAGAAAATTGGTATTGAAAGAAAAGAAGCACGTCTTCGCTTTCTTCAAGAATATTGGACCAAACAAGTAAGAAATTTACCTAATATCTTACTTAATACACCTGCTGATGCACAAAGAGCCTGTGGCATTGCGAATGTGGGCATCAAGACAATGAAACCAGCAGATTTAGCTAAAACATTGCTGACAAAATATAATGTTTGGACAGTTGCCATTGATTATGCCAACGTTCATGGATGTAGAATCACGCCAAATGTTTATACTTCTACTGCCGAACTTGATAAATTTGTAGCAGCTTTAAAAGAATTAGCCGCCTAAAAAATAACGTCGGCAAGGTTTGAAACTTTGCCGACGTTAGAAATCTATTTCAATAAAATTACTTCACTTTCACTACTACCTTAGCATCAACTTCTTTCACTGAAGAGCTTTGAATAACGATTTGCCCCTCGTTTACCCCTTTTTCGATTAATACATCTCTTACAGCATAAGCACGGTCTTCGCCTAATGTGCCCTTCGAGCTTTGCGAACCACCCGCAACAATTACAACTGCTTTTCGGTTAGCTTTCAAGAATTTCACTACAACTTCTAAGTCTGTTTTAGCACTTACTTCTGCACTATTCTTCTTAAAATCGGTAGCTAATGCAATCCAAGATTTTGCATTTTTTAATTGGTCTTCAACTGATATATGATCAAAAGTTACTTTCTTCTGTTCTTTTTTGGGCTCTTCAACTTCCTTCTCTACTCTTTTCACCTTTTCAACTTCCTTAGACTCAATTGTTGTAATAGGAATATCAGTATTTGGCGTTGATATAGGCTCAAGATTACTTGCTGTATCTACAGGTACTATATTTGAAAATGTAGTATCTATCGCTATTGAATCTGGTTCTGTTGATAATCCTGTATTATTCACTACTGGCTCAACTGGTTTTACGGTACGTCGATACTTCATAAAGTACGCAACTCCGCCTAGAAATACAAATCCAATTAAAATCCATGGAATCCAAGCACCCAATCCACGATTTCCTGCATCTTTACTATTATTTTTATTCTCTTTAGATTTTTCTTCTTTATTAATTACTGGCTTTAAAGGTTCAGAGCTTTTGAAATTCAATTGATTAGCAATGGCAGGAGGTATTTCTACAAATACCGCTTCACGTTGCTCATTAAGTAATTTAGAAAGACCCGACACGCCTAATCCTTCCTTACTTACCACCTTACCTAATGCCCCTAAAACAAGTGGAGCAGCCAAACCAACCAATGAGAAGGCAGAAGTTTTTCTTATACCTGTAAATGTCGATAATTTCTCAACAATTCCATTCGCTTGATTACCAGTGAAGTGATTAAAAATATTTGTTCCAATCGTAAGTAATAATTGTGTTTTCTCAAAATTATTTAATAAAACTGGCAAATCATCTAATATTTCACCTGTATGCCCTCCATCTTTCAAAACATCCATCACCTTTCCAGTTTCCTCATCATTAGATGCACTTCTGATAATGCAGCCTAAAACTATCGGTACAGAACTATTCAGAGCAGAGCCAATATTATCGGGGTGTTCACCCAAAAAATTACTGACTTTTTTAATGTTTGAGTCAGTTAATTTGTCTTTGATGAGCCCAAGTATATCCATAAAATTTTGATTCGTATTTAAAATAAACGCTTTTAGGGCATTGTACATTTAAGCTCAGTTGTTCAAAAACTGTGCCCAAAGCAATAATTTTAGAAAATAAAAACAACCTCTCAATTGTAAAACGATTAATGATAACAAAATTGTTTAGATAGTTTTATAAAAAATTGCGGAATGTATTCGCAGTATATATGCTAATACATTCCGCAAGAATGGTTAGAAACAAGCTAAAATATTATTCCGTCCTCAAAGTTTTCACTGGATTTAGATTCGCTGTTCGGATAGCGTAATATGCAATCGTACTGCCCGCAATACAGAAAATACAGATAAAAAAGATAGTCATTAAACCAATATTGAGTCCAGCATAAAAGGTAAATAAATTGTCTAAAACCAAGCTTTCAGCAAAACCAATCGGAATAGCTATGATTCCAGCCCAAATAAGGAGTTTCATGAAACTCCAAGAAAGTATTCGCACAATTTCTCCAACCGATGCCCCCATTACTTTTCTAATTCCGATTTCTTTAGTACGTTTCTCTGTACTGTAATTCACCATACCCAACAAACCCATAACCGCAATGACGATGATTACGAGTGCTGCCATACCCATCATTTTCATATCTTCGGCTGGATAATAACGTTCGTAAAGTTCTTGCTCAAACCATGAGTAACTTAATTGTTGATATGGATTTTGTTTCTTCCAGATACGCTGAATATCAGACAAAAAGTCAGTTTTGGATGTATTAATATTAGTTTTAACAACCATTACATGAAACTGAGCAGGATTATATTGAAATACCACTGGCTGCTTTTCAAATTGATAATTAAAATGACAAAAGTCTTTCACTATACCCACTATTTGCGAAGCATTGGATGAATTATTAAGATAAATAGCTTTTCCGATGGCTTCTTGTGGAGTACCTAAATGTAGGCGTTTAAGTGCTTGTTCATTGAGCAATACAAAGTTGGTTGCTGTATCTGATTCTGTTTTGGGTAGATTTGTACCCGCCAGAATATTTAAACCCATATTTTCAATAAAATTGGCATCGGCGGCATAATAATATGAAGCGATATTTTCACTTTTATCTTTTGCTTTGATTGCATATTCGGTCGAGATTCCACCAAAAGGTACCGACACAAATCCTATTTTTTCTACATCCTTATTTGTTGCTACTTCATTCGCTAATAAAGCATAATTATGAGCGGTAAGAGAAATGTTAAAAATTCCTTTCCGATTAAAATTCTCATTTTCTGTTGCCATATATTCAAACTGATTATAAAGATGCCCAATTTGAAAAATGAACCCCAGCGAAGCCACAAACTGAATGACAACCAATACCTTTCGAAAACCTATTTTTCCGAAACTAGCGGGTAAAACATTCCCTTTAAGAACTTTTACAGGCTGAAAACTCGATAAAATCCAAGCAGGTAAGCTACCTGCTAAAATTCCTAAAAATAAAGCAAATACAATGAAAAGTACCCAAATCTTAGTCTGGTTTTCTACTTCCCAAGTTACCCAATTGACGTGTATAGATGATTTTATAATTTGTAAAATGATAACACCAACAAAAAGTGATAAAAAAGCAATCACGATAGCCTCGGCGATAAATTGTGTGATTAATTGGCTTCTGAATGCTCCCATTACTTTTCTTACTCCTACCTCTTTCGAGCGGCTCAATGACCTCGCTAAAGTCAGATTTGTATAATTAAACCCAGCCAATAATAAAATCATGAGTGGAATAGTAAAGTTGAAATAAATATCCTGCATATCTTCTACATAAGGATTATTACGGAGTTTTTCTGTACTTGGCGAGATATCCACTAACTTTTGTTTACGAAAAGTATTGCTCTTTTGGGCCTTACTAATTAAAGTATTGGTTTTCTTAGCAATCTCATTCAAAGCTACATCTAAAGCTTGAGTTGAGGCATTGGGAGAAAGTCGCACAAAAGTGTGTGTTTCTAATCTTTCCCATGAAGTTGGCTTTAACTGCTCGGCATTAAGTTTCTCATAAGTAGCCATCGAAACCATCACATCACTCCGAAATTGTGTACCTCTTTTGAAAGGTTTCAAAACACCTGTGATTTTAAAACTTCCATAGGTTGGATGCGAGAGAAACTGCCCAATTGGATTACTATCATTAAAAAACTTGACAGCCGTTTCATGACTTAAAATCAAACTATTAGGCTCCATTGGTATTGAACCTTTGGCTAGCCTAAATCCAAAAATATCAAAGAAAGAAGGCTCAATATAAATCGTGTTTACCCGAATATTTTTTAATTGATTATTTAGCTCCCAGCCAAATTCACGAACAACTTTCGTGGCTTTCTCAACTGAAGCATAATTGTTTCGAAGATTATCGGCTAATAAATATGGAGAAGAAGCATAGTGTTGCGTGCCATTTTCTTGATTTTTTTCATCGGTAATAATTCTATAAATTCGCTCAGAATTAGGATGAAAATTATCAAATTCAAATGCTCCTTGAAGCTGCATTAATGCCATCAAAGCAAATGGAATGGCTAAACCTAACCCCATAATATTGATAAAGGAGAAAAGCTTATTTTTCCAAAGGTTTCTAATCGCTACTTTTAAGTAATTACGAATCATCGTTTAATTTAAGTTTATTTCTTCTGTGCTAAAACTACCAAACCTCGATGTGTGTCTTTTTCTCGGTAATCTTTTATCATATCAATAACTTCGCATCCATTAGCCTCAAGTAATTGTATAATATCTTCTTTCAAAATAGCACTGTAATAAAACTCCTCGCCCATCATTGGATTTGTATGCTCGCCATCATCATCACCGTGGGTAAAAAGTAAATATCCGCCAGAATTGAGTAATCGAGCCACTTTAGGGTAAATCATTGCTTGCTTTTCTTTTGGAAAATGGAAGAACGAATCCCAAGCTAAAATACCATCAAATGTTTCCTTGGTTTCGAAGTCGAAAAAATCAGAAACAAGAAATTGAGTTTGGGGAATCTGTTGACTTTGAGCTATTTCTATCATTTTTTCGGCGAAATCAATACCAGTTACAAGCAAGCCTTTTGAAGCTAAATAACCTGCCACAGGCATACCAGTTCCACATCCTATATCTAATACTTTAGCATTCAGACTTAACTTTTCTGCAAAATCTACAATAATCTGGCTCACAAATGAACTATGCCTATGCTCAGCCCATATTTCGGCAATTTTATTATATGATTCTCTATTCATTTTGCAAACTATTTACAGGATTCATCAAAGCCGCTTTTACTGCCTGATAACTAACTGTCAATAAGGCAATTACGACAGCAGTTAGACCTGCCATTAAAAATACATTCCAGCCAATATTAATGCGATAGACAAAATCTGTTAGCCATTTTTCCATGAGATAATAAGCAATTGGAGAGGCTATCATTATAGCAATTGAAACCAAAACCAAGAAATCTTTAGAAAGTAAAAGCACTAAACTTGGGATACTCGCTCCTAATACTTTTCGAATACCAATCTCTTTGGTACGTTGGGCAATCATCATTAAAGCAATGGCAAATAAACCCATACAAGATAATAAAATAGCTAAGGCTGCAGCACTCATAATAATTTGAGAAAAACGCTCCTCTTTTCTATAAAGATTGTTAGTGTTTTCATCTAAAAACGAAGCTTGAAATACCGATTTAGGAGCGATTTCTTTGTAGGCTTTTGCTAATAAATCCATTGTTTCTTTGGGCGATGCCTGCGGAGCTAATTTGACAAAAATATAACTATAGCCAAAATCGCCTTGCAGGAAGAAGGTCATAGATTCGATTTTATTTTTTAGTGATTCGAAATGATAATCTTTCACCACGCCCACAATAGTTCGGCCTAAACTATCACCAATTGGGATATTTTTCCCGATTGGATTCTTGAAGCCTAACTGTTTCACCATAGACTCATTTACAACAATACTTCTTGATTTATCAGATTGAAATTCTCTTGAAAAATCACGTCCATTCGTGAGGCTTAGCCCAAGTGTTTTGATGTAATCATAATCAACGTTTAGTCCATTGGTATGATAAGTTTTTCCTTCCATTTCAAACCCATAACCCGAGTGCGACATCGAATTATCTTTTCCTCTGCCAATATTAATATCGGCGGCAGTAATACTCTGAATTTGTGGATAATTGGCCAGCTTATTTCTCATAAATTCAAGCATTTTTGTACCTTGAACTTCATGTCCAACGGGAATACTAATTACTTGACTTTCATCAAAACCTAAAGGTTTATTTCTTAAATAATCAATTTGTTTCCAAACAATCAAAGTGCTGCTAATAAGCAAGGTAGCAATACTAAATTGGACAATAATTAGAGTATTTCTTAGTCCACCTGAGCGTGTACTCACCTTTACTTTTCCTTTTAAAACTTCAATAATGTTGAATTTTGTAACAATTAATGCTGGGTAACCTCCAGCAACGAGTGTAACAATTAGGAAACTCGCCAACAATAAAACCGCTACCCAAGGGTTAAGCAGACTTTTAAAAGAAATAAAACTCTGAAAAATAGAATTATAGCTTGGCATCAGAGTTACGGCCAATACCCCTCCTATCGTAAAACCAATGATACATAAAATAAAAGCCTCACCCCAAAACTGAGCTAGAATCTGATTTTTTACCGCCCCTAAAGCTTTTCGCATGCCTACTTCTTTGGCACGTTCGAGCGAACGAGCAATTGATAAATTAATAAAATTGATACAAGCTACCAAAACTACCAATACACTAATAATCAACAACATATATGGGTAGGTTTTATCTAAAACCTGTATTCCGCCCAAGTTTTTTATAAAATGCTCTTCTAATAAAGGCATAAGTCTTATACTAAAAACTTCGCCTCGTTCATCGGGTTTTCCTCCTTCTTTCAGAATTTGCTCAATCGAGGTTTTATAATATTTACGAGTGAAAGGTTTAAGTCTTTTTTCAAAGTTATCGTGTGTAATATTATCCGCTAGTTGTACATAGAGTTGGTGATTTTGGTTATTCCATCCATCTTTCAAATCATGGTAGGACGGATTATTTTCAAACCTAAGCATCATTTCACTTTCAACACTTGAATTTTCGGGGGCATCGGCAATTACTCCACTTACAATAAAAGCCTCCATTTTTTCACCAAAATTCAGCTTAAGTGTTTGGCCTAATGGCTCCGAATCGCCAAATAATTTCTTGGATGTTGATTCATTAATTACAATGCTACGTAAATCGTTTAAAGCCGTATTTGGGTCGCCTTTTAGCATTTTAAACGAAAACATTTTCAAGAAGTCGGCATCAACATAATTTAGGTCATTATCAATTGTTTTTTCGCCTTGAACTATCTGCACGCCACTATCCATAATGCGTGTTAGGTATTTGATTTCTGACTTAAACTCAGAAGCTAATGCCCCACGCAGTGGTGCAGGAACAGAAGTACCCATTTGTTGTTTTTCTGCCAAGTTTAGCTTATAAAAAACTTTATAAATACGCTCTTTATTAGTGTGGAAATTATCGAAAGAAAATTCGAAATGAGCGGTAAGAAATAACAAAATGGCAGCTCCAAAAGCTACCGATAAACCTACGATATTGATAAGTGCGTAAGATTTGTTTTTCAACAAATTTCTAACAGCGATTTTTAGGTAATTGCGTATCATAATTTTATGGTGATTTGTAGAGACGTTTCATGAAACGTCTCTACGGGCGTTATTCTGTTTTTAATGATTTTACTGGGTTCATCATGGCAGCTTTCATTGCCTGATAACTTACCGTAAGTAAACCAACCATCAATAATCCTATAATGGTTAGTAAAAACATGTCAGCCCCTTGTTGAATGCGATATGGATAACTTTGTAGCAATTGTTCTGCCGCATAGTAGGCAGCTGGTGCAGCTATCAAATAAGCAATAAGAATGAGTTTTAGAAAATCAATCGACAAAATTCTTACGATACTATTAGTACTTGCTCCAAGAACTTTTCGTACACCAATTTCTTTGAAACGCTTTTCAGTAGCTAAAGAAGAAAGACCGAAAAGTCCGATACAAGAAATAAAAATTGTTAGCCATGCAGCCCAGCCAATTATTTGCTTCATTTTTATTTCCTTCGTGTAGTTCTTTGCATTGGTTTCATGTAAAAATTCATACTCAAATGGTTTTGTTGGCATCGAACTCTTGAATTTTTCTCTTACATAAGCAATTGTTTGCGAGATATTCTGTCCAGTTATTCGAATATAGAAAGCACCGTAACCTCCATGCTTAGGGTCGGCAATGAAAAGTTGTGGACGTACCTTTTCGTATAATGAACTATAATGATAATCTTTAATAACTCCTATAACTTGGTATTTATCTTTATTATGGAAAGCAATCGTCTGACCGATTGGATTTTTCCAATTAGCTTCCTTGACAAACGCTTCATTGACTAATACCGCAGTAGCAGTATCACTTGGAAAAGATGGCGAAAAATTACGTCCTTGTAACACTTTTAATCCAAGTAACTCAATGTATCTATTATCAACTACTTCTAAATCATGGTTGAGCTGTTTATCACCATTAACGGTAGATAGCGTAAACCAAAAACCTTGCTGACGTGGAGCCACTTGCTGAATCGTTGGGTATTTCTCTAATTCACTGATAAAAACGTTGGCTTTCGAACGTTCAACGTTTCCAGCATTCACAATCATAATATTCGAATCATCATAACCCAAACTCTGGTTCATGAATAAATCTACTTGCTTAAACTGCACTATCGTGAGTAGAATAAAGAAAGTAGCTAAACCAAATTGCAAAACCGTGAGCGATTTTTGTAGCAAATTTTTACCTCCAAATCTAAATCGCCCATAAAGTGTTTCTACTGGCTGAAAACCCGATAAAACCAAGGCAGGATAAAAACCAGATAAAAAAGCAGTTAGAATAAAGATAGCTAGATAAAGTAGCACCAACTTAGTGTCTAATAAATAGCTAAATGAAAGTGTTTTATCGGAAAGTTGATTAAAAGTTGGCAATGCCAAAACAGAAATGCAAATAGCTACAATAAAAGCTATTAAACTCAAAAGTGCCGACTCGGATAAAAATTGTATAATTAGTTGCTTGCGTTCGCTGCCCATTACTTTCCTAACACCAATTTCTTTGGCACGTTTCATCGAACGAGAAATAGCAATATTCACAAAGTTTATACAAGCAATTATTAGAATAAACGCCGCAATACCAGTTAAAAAATAAGAAAAAAGCTTATTTCCAGACTCTTTAATTCCATTTTGAGCTTGATAATCTTTACTTAGGTGCATTTCAAGAAATGGCTGTAATTTCCAGACTAATTTGCCTTTATAACCCCAATCTTTCAAGGCCTGAGCTATTTGTTCTTTAGCCTCCGCAGCATAGATTTTAGCAAATTTTTGCTCAATTATAGCGGGATTAGCTCCTTCTTTTACCGTGAAAAATGTATTCATATAAAAGTTAATCCATTGGTCATCTTGTACTTTATCATGATGCAATGGCAATAATAAGTTTATCTGAATACTTGAATTAATCGGTGATTTTTTTGTAACACCCGAAACGGTAAAATTCTGAAATTCATTATCGTAAAAGATAGAAAGCGGCTTTCCTAAAGCCTTGTTTTTCCCAAAAAAACGTTCGGCTACTTCTTCCGATATAACAACCGATTGTGGGTCAGATAGGGCTCTGTAAGGAGACCCTTCCACAAATTCAGCATCAAAAATTTTGAAGAAACTACTATCTACTTTCGTAACCTCTTGAATAAAGATTTCGTTGTTATGGCGAATATTAAATCTATCCCCTACAATTCTTACCATTTCTTCTAATTCCGGAACTTGTCGTTTAAAAGTTGCCCCCTGTACCATTCCCGAAATGCCTATTTTATGGACTTCTCCACTCGGACTTATTTCATCAGAAACTAAGCGATAAATGCTGTGTTTTTTACTTTGAAATTGATCGTAACTAAGTTCATCTTTCACAAATAAGGTGATAAGTAAACAAACAGTCAAACCCAAACTCAGTCCCAAAATATTAATGACAGAATAGAGTTTGTTGTTGATAATGTTTCTCCAAGCGATTTTAAAGTAATTGCGTATCATAATTTTGTGATTTTATATTTCGATTGTAGAGACAAGGCATGCTTTGTCTCTACGTGGATTTATTCTGTTTTCAATGATTTTACAGGATTCATCAACGCCGCCTCTATACTTCGAAAGGCAATTGTTAAAAAAGCTATTGCTAAGGTCATCAGTCCTGATAGTACAAAAACCCAAGTACTAATTCCAACCCTATATTCAAAATCTTGTAGCCAATTATTCATTAAATAATAGCCCAACGGAAAAGCTATCAACAATGAGAAACCTACTAACTTTATAAAATCTTTGGCTAATAAAATCACAATTTGTAGAACTGTGGCTCCTAATGTTTTACGAATCCCAATTTCTTTTGTACGCTGTTGAGTAGTGTAGGTAATTAGCCCGAACAAACCTAAACACGCAATAAAAATGGTAAGAATTGCAAAAGCCCGCAGAATAATTAACATATTGGCTTCTTTCAGATAAGTTTCATTGTATAGTTCATCTAAAAAAGCATATCTAAAGGTTTCGCCCGTACCAAAACTCTTCCAAATACTTTCCATTTTAGCCAATAAGCTAGCCATATCTTTGTTTTCGGCTTTTAAAATTAGACCATAATATGGCCCATATTGCATGATAAGTGGCTCGATTGGCTCACGCAAAGAGCGTGCATGAAAATCTTTGACAACACCTATGACTGTTTTGGTAGAGTTATCATCTAATTTGATTATTTCACCTACTGGATTTTTAGGTAATCCCAGAGCCTTTATTGCCGTTTCGTTGATTAAAACATTATTTGATTTTTGGTCTAACGCATCAGAAAGATTTCGTCCAAAATTGATTTTCATTCCCAAAGTGGGCACATAAGCCTCATCTACACTATAAATTCTCATACGAATGTGTTGTGTAGGGTCATCTGATTTTAAAAATGAATTCATATTATCATCGGTCGGACCCGCAGGTACATATGCCGATGTGGTAATATTCTTTACTCGTGGGTCTTTTTTTAGTTCGTCTCTAAAAACACTAAGCTTATTTCCTAAAAAACCTGCATCACGTATAACAATAAGTGAATTACGGTCATAACCAATGTCTTTTTTCTGGATATAATCCATTTGCTGGTTCACTACGATTGTCCCAATAATTAGAATGGCTGAAATGCCAAACTGAAAAACTACCAAAGTACTTCTAACCCCTTTGCTTCTACCTGATGTAAATCGACTTTTTAAAGCCCCTAAAGGATTAAACGAAGACATAAAGAATGCTGGATATCCACCAGCCAATAAGCTTATAGCAAAGACAAGACCCACCAATAAAGCAAGATTTTGCAACGATAATAATTGCCATATATAAAATGCTTTTCCACTTAACTGATTAAATAAAGGAAGTGTGAAATAGAAAATTCCGAGTCCGAGTAGAAGTGCAAAAAAAGTAGCTAAAAACGACTCAACTAAAAACTGTATGATTAATTGTTGTTGGGCTGAACCCAGTACTTTACGCATACCAATTTCCTTGAGGCGTTTTGAAGCCGAAGCAGTACTTAGATTTATGAAATTAATGCAAGCAATTAAAAGCATAAAGAGAGCAACAGTACTGAATATAAGTACAGTTTTATAACTACCTCCTGCTTCAAATTCTCCGCTAAGATTAGAGTAAAGATGGATATCCTTAATGGGTTGTAAGACCAAATTTACTTTATTACCTTTTGCTTCAAATTCACTTAAATTCATACCCATTTGTGCCTTGAGGTCAGCACTAAAATATTTGTCTGTCACTGATTTGATTTTGCTTTCGATTTGCTTCAAATCACTATTTCCTTTTAGGCTCAAATAAGTATAATATTGACCTGCAAGCCAACTAGGCGAATTAGCTGCCGAATTCGTAGCCATCGAACCAAGTAAATCAAAATGAAAATGTGCATTTGCTGGAATTTTTTCAATAATGCCACTTACCGTATATTGCCCAGAAAAATTATTAAAACCATTGAGTCCATAAATGCCAATACCCTCGATAGTAATTGTTTTATTCAGGGGGTCTGTATCGCCAAAATAAAGCTTGGCTTGCTCTTGTGTCAGTACAATCGAATAAGGTTCTTTCAAGGCAGTTTTAGGATTACCTTGAATCATTTTTATGGAGAAAACATCAAAAAATGTTTCATCAGCAAAAAATAATTTCCCGTTTCGAATAGTTTTTTGAGCTAATTTCACTTTAGCTGCATCAGTAATTTTATGAATTCGAGTGGTTTCTTTTATTTCAGGAATAGCCTGTTTGAGCGTAGCTGCTACAGGAGCCATAACAGCTGCTTCATTGATTTTTTCTTCACCCATTTTGGCTTGCAAAACAATCCTAGCAATATTCTCGGAATTGAATGTATCATAGCTCCACTCATCTAACACAAAAAGACTTATTGTTAGGAATGTAGCTAAACCAATTGCTAGACCCAAAACATTGATACCAAACAATGCTTTGTTTTTGAGTAGGTTTCGAACTGCAACTTTGAAGTAGTTTTTTAACATAGCTTTTTCATAATTTATTTTATTCAATCCAACTACATGCCAAATTTTCAAAACACTTACTATCAGTAATTTATAAAGAAAATAAAATATAATAGTGTCCGAAAATGGACACTATTGTACGTCTTTGGACATGCACGTCCTTATTCACTTTTCAATGATTTTATGGGATTCATCAAGGCCGCTTTCATTGATTGGAGGCTAACAGTAAAGATTGCAATTAAAATAGTAACGACTCCTGCCCCTAAAAATATCCAAATCGAAATTTCTGTTCTAAAAGCAAAGCTTTTCAACCAAATATTCATAGCATAATAGGCCAGCGGAGAGGCTATTAAAAAGGCTAAACAAACCAATTTCAGAAAGTCTTTCGATAGCAGTTGAACTATACTCCAAACACTTGCTCCGAGTACTTTTCTTACACCAATTTCTTTTGTACGCTGTTCGGCAATGTAAGTAATTAAACCAAACAAACCCAAACAAGCTATAAAGACAGTAAGTAAAGAAAAAACCATTGCGATAGTACCGATTCTTTGTTCGGCTCGATACATTTCATCAAATGATTCGTTCATAAAGTGATAATTAAATGGTATTTCGGGGGCGAAAGTCTTCCATTTTGCTTCGATTTGTTTCACAAGGGTTTGTGGCTCATCAGTGTTAATTTTGAAGGCCGTTACCCAAGCACTTTTTCCATAGCGAAAACATAGCGGACCAACCGATTCTCGCATCGACTCATAATGAAAATTCTTGACTACGCCAATAATTGTCAAAGCCTTCACATCATTAATATTACCATTATTGATATAAAGTTTTTTACCGATTGGGTTATCGTATCCAATCATTTTTGCGGCCTTTTCGTTGATGATAACGGCCGAAGAATCTGTGCTAAATACTTTTGAAAAATTCCTTCCTTGTAAAACTTTCATGTCAAGGGTAGGAATATAATCTTCATCAATTTCCCATGCTTGCATATTGAAGCTATTTTGGGTATTAAATAGAGCTTCCTTAGAAAAAGTATTATCGGTTCTAGATGAGTTAGCTACTGGTAAAAAACCAGCAAAAGTGGCATTTTTTACACCCGCCATTTTCTTTACTTCTTCTTTAAATACATGATTATTATCTCGTAAGGAAGAAGTGCCCGTGACCACTAAAATTTGGTCTTTCGAGAAACCCAAGTTTTTATTTTGAATATAATTGAGTTGACGATAAATGATAAAGGTTGAAATAACCAAAACCAACGAGGTGACAAATTGAAATGTAACTAAAGTATTTCGAAAGTTTGAACGACGGTAATTGGCATTAAGTTTACTTTTCAATACCTCGATAGGACGGAAAGATGACAAGAAAAACGAAGGATAATAGCCCGCCAAAACTCCAACAGCCATAGGTAAAAGAATTAAAAACGGTAGATATTGTACCTGAAAAAGCGACTGAATAGTAAATTGTTTTCCTGCAATATCATTAAAGTAGGGAATCAACAAAATAGCAATTGTAAGAGCAATCATAAAAGCTAAATAGCTAGTAAGTACAGACTCTGACATAAATTGTATAATAAGACTATTTCGTTGGGTACCCATTACCTTACGAATTCCTACTTCTTTGGCACGATTGGCCGAACGAGCCGTACTTAAATTCATAAAGTTTATACACGCAATCAGTAATAAAAACAAGGCTACTACTGAAAAAATATACACATATTGAATATCGCCGTTGGGACTTAGCTCGTAAATTCGGTCAGATTTTAAGTGAATATCCAACAGCGGCGTAAGTGAATATTTCAAATAATTACCACCTTTTTTGAAGTCTTCCATGCTATTAATATCCATGAACACCTTTGCTTGTGGTAAAATATACTTATCAATCACTACATCAAATTTCTTTTCAAACTCCTTATAATCAACTCCTTTTCGAAGTTTTATATAAGTATAAAAATTATGATTCAAGAAATTATCAAATTTATAATCATTGATATTCTTGAATGGGAAAAACATATCAGTCTGAAAATGGATATTAGAAGGCATATCTTCATAAACCGCTGTAATTTTATATTCAATAGGGTTATTGATTCCTATTGTCAATGTTTTACCCAAAGCTGAAGCATTTCCAAAATATTTTTTAGCAGCGGTTTGACTAATAACAAGCGTGTTAGGTTCAGTCAAAATCCTTCTCGAATCACCTTCTATGATATTCAAAGGAAAAACATCTAAAAGTGTAGAATCTGCGTGCAAGCAATTATTTTCAACCAAAAATTCATTACCTTTTTTGATAAATCTACGACTATTATTGGCATAAAGGCGAACATACTGCTCAACCTCCGCATAATCTTTTTTTAGTATTGCCCCAAATGGGTCAGAACTCACTGCCATTCGTTGCTCAGCTCCTCCAAACTTAATATCAGAATTGATACGATAAATTCGCTCTGCATCTTTAAACTGACGGTCATAACTAAGTTCATCAACAACATAAAGTGTTATCAACAAAAAACAGGTAAGACCAATAGCTAGACCAAAAATATTGATAAAGCTATATAACTTATTCTTCAAAATATTTCTCCAAGCGATTTTTAAATAATTGCGTATCATGGTTTTTTGATTGTTTACTGGGAAACTGATGTATTTGTAATAATTACCAAGATATTATTCCGTTTTCAATGACTCTACTGGGTTTACCCTAGCTGCTCGCCAAGACTGAGAAATTACCGTTAAAATACTTATCAGCAATAAAATAAATATACTAAAGCCTATTACGGCAGGACTTATTGAAACCCTTGAGACAAAGAAATCAAGCCATAAAGTATTAATAAAATAAGCCAATGGGGTAGCAATAAACACGGCAACTCCAAGCAAAATCATATAGCTTTTTGATAACAACATAATTATCTGAAACACACCTGAGCCTAAAACTTTTCTGATGCCCATTTCTTTACGACGAGTTTCGGCGGTGTAGGCGGCCATACCAAGCAAACCCAAGCAAGAAATGAAAACAGCCAAGAATGCGATGAAACCTAATACATTGGCTATATTGCTAAACATTGTATGAATTAGTAATAATTCTTGGTCGAAAAACTCATATTCAAACCTTGTCATTGGATTTACCTTTTTCCAAGTAGCTTCAAGGAATTTAAGCGTTTCTGTTTGGTTATTTCCGTTGATTCTGATAGTTGCGAAATTAAATTCTGATTGACGATTACGGAGCATCAGAGGCTCGATAGCACGCATAACATCGAGGTACTGAAAGTCTTTTACAACACCCACAATTTCTAAGTTATTGCCATCTACCAAAATACGTTGGCCGATTGCCTGCTTAGGAGTTCCTAACTTAAAATTACTCACCATTTTCTCATTGATAAGTGTATATTTTTCGCCATTAGTACTTGGAATCTCAGGTAGGTTTTTACCCGCCACAAGTTTCAATCCCCATACATCTACGCACTTAGCATCTATATCAATAAAATTAACTTGTAAACTATCTTTCGGACTATCAGATTTCTTTATAATTGTGCCATTTTGCATACCAGTAGCTGGCAAAAACATACAAGCCGAAACAGATACAACATCTTTATTTGTAGCAATAGCTTGGGCAAATCGCTTATAGTTTTCTTGTTTATAGAGATTTACGTTTACTACATTTTCTTTATTAAAACCATAATCAAAATTGAAAATTCGGTCTGTTTGAAGGTAGATTAATGTTGTTGAAATAATAAAAATCAATGAAACCGAAAATTGTACGACTAGCAAGGCTTTACGGATTGTAAGACGCTTGAAGATTTTTACACCACTAAAGTTTTTTAAAATCTGAATTGGGTTGAAAGCCGAAATATAAATAGATGGTAAAATACCCGCTACAACACCTACTAAAATACTAAAGGCAATAAATATTAAGTAAAGAGAAATATTCTGAGAAAATGTAATGTTTAGGTATTTGTTAACAACCAAGTTTGCGAAAAGTGATTGAAGAACAAACAAAATAACAATAGAAAAAACCAATGAAACCAATGATATTAATACAGATTCAGCAATAAACTGTCCAAATATTTGATTACGAGTGGCCCCTGAAACTTTTCTTACCCCCACCTCTTTAGCTCGAGTCAATGACCTTGCCACCGAAAGATTAGTGTAATTTAAACAGGCCGATAACATTACTATTAAACATAATACGCCTAGAATCACTAAGACTATTTTGGGTATTGAAATGTGCGTTTCATTTCCAATAGCACTACCTGGAGTAATTTCGGTAATAGATTGAGCCTTAAACGCATATTGATTTGTTTCGCCCTTTGGGAAATATTTATCGGATACCTTATTTAAAATTTGTTGTAAATCGGCCTCACTTTTCCCTTTTTGCATCAATACATAGGTATAATTTGACCAAATATTACCCCAGTCATTCATCTTATAATTTACTATCGAATCTTTAGCAAGTGCATTAAGCGTGCTAAGTGAAGCCAATATTTTGAATGGAAGATGTGTTTTACCTTCAACGGGTTTCAAAACACCTGTAATCGTAAAAAGTCCATATTCTGTTTCTCTGTTTCCGTTGTCTATCCCTGTTGGACTCAAATCGGTATTTTTGAAATTAACGATTTTCCCAATCGGATTCTCATTATAAAACAGTTGGGAGGCAAGCTCTTCGCTAATGACTAATGAGCGAGGATTTTCCAAAGCAGTTGCAGCATCACCAGCAGCCAGCTTAAAATCTAATATTTTAAATAAATTACCATCTGTAAAATATCCACCACCTGAAGCTATTTTATCATTATAAAAAATATCTCCTCCAATGTTTCTTACTAAGCTTGCCGATGCGTCTACCCCTGTATAATTCTTGCGTAATTCTTCACCCAACGGTAACGCCGATGAAGCCATATCCTTCATCTGACTATTATTCTTTCTAGTAGATAAAATACGATAGATTCGGTCTTTATTTTGATGGAATTGGTCATAACTCTTTTGCTCAGCAATGATTGAAAGTATTAATAAACATACCGACATACTCACTGCCAACCCAATAATATTAATAGAGCTAAAGGTTTTATTTTTGAGGAGATTTCTCCAAGCTGTTTTAAAGTAATTGCGTATCATAATTTTGTATTTTTTAATGTGTAGATAGGCTATGGCTTGTCTCTACGGAAGTTTATTCCGTCTTGAGTGATTTTACAGGATTCAGCAGGGCGGCCTTAATGGCTTGAAAACTCACCGTAAATAAAGCAATGATTACGGCAACGCCCCCTCCAATGGCAAACAGCCACCATGAGATTTCAGCCTTATAAGCAAAGTCTTGCAGCCATTGATTCATAAAATAGTATGCTATAGGGCTGGCTACCACAATAGCAATAAACACCAACTTAAGGAAATCTTTTGATAAAAGCGTAATGATACTCACCACCGAAGCCCCTAAAACCTTTCGCACGCCAATTTCTTTAGTTCTGCTTTCAGCGGTGAAAGTGGCTAAGCCAAAAAGACCTAAGCAAGCGATGATAATTGCCCAAACCGAGGCAGTTGTAAAGATTTTAGTATATTGCTCTTCAGAAAGGTATTGTCGATTAAAATTATCATCCACAAAGAAGTATTCGTACGGATTTCCCTCAAAATAAGTCTTATAGATTTTCTCTAAACTTGCTACTTTTGATTGAATTTCGTTAGAAGAAAGCTTAAGCGTAAAGTATGAACTACTATTTTGTGGATAGAATATCACTGGGTCAATTGCTCGCTGAACACCCATGTGATTATAATCTTTTACTACACCTATTACTTCAAGCACACGCTCATCCCATTGAATTTTTGTTCGAATAGCCTCTTCTGGAGTCTTGAAACCTAAAGCCTCAACTGCACTTTCATTCAACATCACTTTACTATTCTGATTCCATTCAACATCACATTCATCGTGCGTGAAATTTCTGCCCACTTTTAATTTTATTCCATAGGTTTGTAAATATCTATCACCGATAATTGCAAAAGCATAGGTCTTTTGTTCATCTCCTTGCTTCGAATTAGGTTGAGTAAGACCAGTAGTCATGAAATTATACCAACTACTCGGCACGCTACCCGAAAGTGCATAATCTTTTACATAGCTTTGCTGCGAAATAGTATTAATAAATGCGTCTTTACGAGTTTTATAAGTACTATCTTTACCAACTTCTGCACCTCTTATCACCAAGAGTTGACTAACATTCATACCTAAATCTTTTTGCTGCATGAATTGCAGTTGTCGATAAATTATACAAGTTGCTAAAATCAAGATGATTGAAATTGCAAACTGTGAAACAACCAATGATTTACGAAGTAATACCCCTTTCGAATACTTATTAAATTTTCCTTTCAGTGTTTCTACTGGGCTAAACGAAGATAGAAAATAAGCAGTTAGTACACCCGAACCAATTGAACCCAAAGCCAATAGTCCAACACCTATCATCCAATCTTTTGAAAATTGAAGAGTCGTAAATGAAAGCTTTTTTTCAATTAAATCATTAAATACTGGCTGTAGAATAATAACCAATAAAAGCGATACCCCAAAACCTAAGAGGTTTGTAAGTAATGATTCTGCCAAAAATTGTTTGAGTAAATCAGACTGTTTAGCCCCTATTACTTTTCTTACCCCAATCTCGTTGGCACGTTTTAATGAATTAGCTGTTGAAATATTGATGTAATTAAACCAAGCAATAATAAGTATCAGAAAGGCAATTCCGCCTAACATATACACATATTTAATATTACCTGTTGTTCGGAGGGTATCGGAAAAAGATTCTCCTAAATGAATATTCGCTAAGGCTTGTAATCTAAAAATCACTCCATCATTTTCTTTACCTAATTTTTGGCGAAGATTTGTGAGTTTCTTCTCAAAATTTTTCACATTTACGCCCTCATTAAGTAGAAAGTACGTACTAATGTACTGGGAATCTAAATTATCCAATCTCGCCCAACTATTATCCTTCAGATTGGCTGGATTTTTAAGTGTTTCGAGCGAAAACACCATATCATATCGAATATCTGAGTTATCAAGCATATCAGCAAATACACCTTCAACCGTATAAGATGCGTTACCGAACTGATTATCAAGTATGAGTATTTGCCCCATAGGGTTTTCCTTTCCAAAATATTTCTTCGCACTTGATTCAGAAATAAAAACTACATTGGGCTTCGCCAATGATTTCGCATTACCTTCTAATAGAGGAAAACTAAAGAACTCAAAGAAATTTCCTTCAGCAAAACCAATACCCGCTTCTCTAAATGGTTCGCTTCTGCTATTGGCACGTTTTACTACTCCTTTGGTTACACCTTGCTCAAAACGGCAGAAATCTTTTACCTCCGGAAAACTCTCTTTTGCTTTCAGAGCCCAACCCGGCTCCATATCGGCCCAAGTTACCCCCTGAGGATTCTGATTAAGCAAACGATAGATGTTGGGTAGGTTCGCATGAAATTTATTCACACTTTTCTCAAGGCTAATGTATTCTAGAATAAATAAAAATGCCGATATACCCATAGCCAAACCAACAATATTGATGAAGCTATATACTTTGTTTCGAATGAGGTTTCGAAATGCAATTTTTATATAATTAAATAACATATTTAGTCAATGGCAATTAGCTTTTAGCAAACTAGCTAAAGAGCAGTTATAAATTAGTTGAAGTAAACTCAAATCAATAGCTAAAAGCTAATAGCCTAAAGCTATTCTATACATGGAAGTTTTCGGTAACTACTTTTCCATCAAACAAATTGATAACGCGGTGCGAGAAACCTGCATCATAAGGTGAGTGCGTAACCATTACTATCGTTGTGCCCTCATTGTTAAGTTCTTGCAAAAGCTTCATTACTTCTTCGCCATTTGATGAATCTAAATTACCAGTAGGCTCATCGGCTAAAATCATTTTTGGCTTGGCTACTACCGCACGAGCGATGGCTACACGCTGCTGCTGACCACCCGAAAGTTGTTGTGGAAAATGGTTTCGTCGGTGCATCATGTTCATACGCTCGAGAGCGGTTTCTACTTTTTGCTTACGTTCGTCAGCAGGAGTCTTTAAATATAACAATGGAAGTTCAACGTTTTCGTAAACTGTTAATTCATCAATCAAATTGAAACTTTGAAATACGAATCCGATAGACCCTTTACGAAGCGAAGCACGCTGACGCTCCGACATAGTAGCTACTTCATTGCCATAAAAATCATAGCTTCCACCCGATGGATTATCAAGCAAGCCCAAGATATTTAGTAATGTTGACTTACCACAGCCAGATGGCCCCATAATGGCTACAAATTCACCATCTTTTATTTCAATCGAAATTCCGTTGAGGGCAGTTGTTTCAACTTCCTCAGTTGTAAATACTTTCTGAAGGTTGGTAGTTTTTATCATTTTATTAGCTTTTGGCTATTAGCTTGGGGCGATATACCTCTTTGCTTTTTGCCTTATTTTTGTTTCAAATTATTTAAACTTAACTGTAAATTTGCCAATAGTCGTACGCTAGAAGCTCAAAACTTCGTTTTCTCCAAAGTTTTCGTATGAACTTGTAATTACCTGTTCGCCTACTTGTAAGCCTTCCAAAACTTCAAAATATTCTGGATTTTTACGGCCTAATGTAATCTTACGTTTAGATGCTTTTTTGCCCGATTTATCTAAAACATACACCCAGTTTCCGCCAGTATCTGAGAAGAAACCTCCTACTGGTAAAAGTATTGCTTTGGTTGCTTTGCCTAATTCTAAACGAATGGGTGATGATTGTCCACGTTTGATTCCTTCTGGAACACCCTTAGAAAAAATCATATCTACTTGAAAACGGCCATTGCGAACTTCTGGATAAATTTTCGTAATTTCTAGAGCATAATCTTTTCCATTGAACTCAAAAGAACCTCCTAGGCCAGCAAAAATTCTTGAAATATAATGCTCATCAATATCCACACGCATCTTAAAACCATTCAAATCATCAATTTGTCCGATATTTTGCCCTTGATTAATATTTGAGCCCACTTCTACATCAATGCTTGAAAGTAAACCGCCAACTGGAGCTTTCACTACTAAGTTTTCGAGCGTTTCACGCCATAATTGAACATTTTTTTGCGTTCTTTCAAGCGTTCCTTCCAATTGCTTTATTTGCATTGTGGCATTTTCTTCTTGATATTTTGAGGACTCGAACGTGATTTCACGTTGTTTCATTAATTTTTCATAGTCACGTTTCGACTTCAAGAATTCTGACTCCGCAATTACTTTATCATTATTGAGCTTTTTATTTCTATCGTATAAGTCTTTTGCTTGGTCAATTTGATAATCGAGGTCATTAATTGTTTGGCGAATCGTAAACTTTTCAACTTTCAATCGTTGACGTGTATTTTGGAGGTCATTTACCAATCGGCTCGCCTCTGTTTCTGATTGCAAGAAACTAAGTTTTAAATTTTGATTTTCAAGCTTCAAAATTACTTGTCCTTGTTTCACCATATTTCCACCATCAACTACTTTTTCTTTTACATAACCTCCTACGATGGCATCCAAACGAATGGTTTTCAATGGCAAGACAACGCCAGTTACTACAATAAATTCATCGAAATCACCTTGGGTAACTGTCGATACCGTAAGTTTATCTTTTTCAACATTGAGTTTTGAACGTTTATCAGCAAAGGCGAATTGCCACACCAAAAAGATGGTTAATAACGCACCTCCGCTAATCATTGCTATACGTTGTGTATTCCAAAACTTTTTCTGTATCTGTCTGTCCATTGTTTTAATTTAGGCTTTTAGTTCTTAAAGCTTATTGTTCTTGCAACTATTAAATTTTATTAAAATACTAAATTCTCGAAAAATACTTATTTGTATATCTTTAAAAGTATTTACATCTACAACATTCCAAAGCTATGCCAAAAACACAAAGCATTCATTATCAGATACTTACAAAATATTATTTATTTTAAACTGTCCGTTTTCGGACATACTTTGTACGTTGTCGGACGGAATATATCTTACAGGTTTTTCATCTAAAAATTAAATTATCTCACAACCGCCTAATTATCAAACAATTAGCAAAAGTAAATTAGTAGGAACAAGTAACGGAATAATTTTTGCCGTAGATTAAATAAACATTTGGCTATTAGTTCTTATCATTTAGTTATTTTTATATCAAAAATTAATAGCTGAATTAATTACATTCGTAATCAAACAAGCATTATTGAAGTTTCTTTTGAAACAAAACTCATTCTGTGACAATTTCAATGTCTTTCTCGCTAAAAGCCAATGGCTGATAGCTAAAAACCTATAAAACTATGTCGAAACTCTTAATAATTGATGATGATGTTGATGTACTAAGTGCAGCTAAGTTATTCTTAAAACGCCACTTTAGCCAAGTAGATATTGAGAAAAACCCCGAAAGAATTCCATTTTTAATTAATAACGGACAATACGATGTAGTCTTGCTCGACATGAACTTCACGCGTGATGTAAATACTGGCAAAGAAGGTTTTGAATGGCTCGACCGAATTTTAGATATTGACCCCAACATTTCGGTAGTACTTTTCACAGCTTATGGTGATGTAGAAATGGCCGTACGAGCAATCAAAGTAGGGGCCGTAGATTTTGTTTTGAAGCCTTGGGAAAACACCAAACTGCTCGAAACGATGCAATCGGCGTATGAAATTCGACAAGAAAAACTTGGTGAAAAATTACCAGTAACTAATACAAAAAAAAGCACATCCTCTACACAAATTATTGGGAGTAGCCAAGCTATGCTTAAAATTTTCGAAACTATTGAGCGAGTAGCCAATACTGATGCCAATATTTTAATTTTGGGAGAAAACGGAACGGGCAAAGACCTCATTGCCAGATTGATACACGAAAAATCTAATCGTGCGGAAATGCCATTCGTACATTCAGATTTAGGTGCAATTTCAGAAACTTTATTTGAAAGTGAGCTTTTTGGGCACGTAAAAGGGGCATTTACTGATGCCCGAGAAGACCGTGCAGGAAGATTTGAGGAAGCTAATGGAGGAACAATATTTTTAGATGAAATTGGCAATATTCCTCTTCCATTACAAGCCAAACTTTTAACCGTTTTGCAAAATAGAAATGTTACGAAAGTAGGTTCAAACAAACCTAAAAATATTGATATTCGATTGATTTGTGCTACCAACGAACCCATCTATGACAGAGTTGGTCAACGTACATTCCGACAAGATTTATTGTACAGAATCAATACTATTGAAATAAAACTCCCACCACTCCGTGAACGCCCCGAAGATATTATTCCTCTAGCCGAACATTTCTTGAAAATTTATCGAAAGAAATACAATCGTCCAGTAAATAGTATCAGTGCTAACTTGGCCAAACAGTTGCAACGCTATCATTGGGCAGGCAATGTGCGTGAACTTCAACACGCCGTTGAGCGTGCCGTTATCCTTTCGCAAGGAGCAGCTCTTCAGCCTGAAGATTTTTTCTTTGAGGCTAGACAAGAAACAGCACCTTCATTCGACCAAACTTACCAATTGGAAGAAGTAGAGAAGATGCTGATTATTAAGACATTGAAAAAATTCAATGGAAATATCACTGAAGCAGCAAGAGAAATGGGACTCACTCGACAGGCTCTTTATAGAAGAGTGGAGAAGTACGGCATTTAACCAAATACTTCTTCATAATCTTCAGCCTTAAATCCCATTGCTAAAATCTTATCTGATTCTACAATTGGACGTTTAATAACTGAAGTCTTTTCAAGCATCAATGCAATTGCAGAAGCATTATCTGTAATGTTTGCTTTTTCTTCTTCGGTGAGTTTTTTGAATGTAGTGCCTGCTCGATTGACAAGTTTATCGTAAGGAACCTGAGTAAGCCATTCTTCGAGTTTCTCGGGCGTGATACCTTTCTTTTTATAATCATGAAACTCGAAAGCAATGTTATGGTCTTTGAGCCAAGTAAGGGCTTTTTTTACTGTATCACAATTTGGAATTCCGTAAACTGTTAGCATTCTTTTCTAAAAATATTTGAGTAATAGCCGCTAAGATATTCAATAGCGGCTATTTTCCCTAAAACTAATAGACTTTTCGTTGGTTGCGAAAAGTGGATACTGGTCAAAGATATTTCGTACAATACTCTTAAAATAATTTTTCTTTGAAGATGCTTTATTAAAAATACCTGTAGCATACCCACGCCAAACAACTTCGCTAGTTTCGGCCTCAATCATTGAAATCATGAGTGTGCCTTTTCCTAATTCGTATTTTACAGGTTTATACAAATAACTATCGTCTTCGGTTGAAACCCAACTTACAAGTGCAGGTTGTTCGTAGCCCTTGTATTTCAGACGGTCATAATAAATTGAAAAATTGACAAAAATATTGGGTTTTTGAGCGTTAAACTCATAACCACGAGCACGCATCTGATACTGAATTGCCTGTTGTACATCTTCACACAGAATATTCGTATCACGTTCACAATCAACAAAAGCGTAGGTTTTATATTTCTTAAACTGAGTTGAGTAGCGGTAATCATTTTCTACAAATACTCTCATACAACTACTCATTAAAACCCCTGTTATGATAAATAATAGTAGTTTCTTCATCTTGATTTACGGTTTTTTTATTCCTTTATTTTTGATAGTAAATATCAAAAGCATTAGAAATGAGCGATAGTAGAGACTACTATAAATCTTCTAACCTACGTGGTTTTTCGCCCGCAGCAAAAAGTGGGTATTGGTCGAAAATATTTCGAACAATGCTGCGATAGTAGTTTATGGGTTTATTCACCTGTTTATTGAATACCCCCGAAGCATAACCTCGCCAAATGAGTCGACTCGTTTCAGCATCCAAAAGTGATACTAAAATCATTCCACCGCCAAAATGAAAATTTTGAATTTTATAAGTATCATCACCATCGAAACGATTCACCCAACGTTCAAGAGATGGTTGGAAATACCCTTTATAGTCTACACGGTCACGGATGATACTGTAGCTTACCAAAAGGCCTGGGTCTTCGGCAACTACCTTGTAGCCACGAGCTTTCATCTGACGACGAATAGCATCTTGAATTTCGGTACATACAAATGAAGTATCAATCTCGCAGTTAAGAAAATTGTAAGTGCGATATTTTGTGAAGTCGGTCTCATAACTATAATCGTTATCGACCATAAGTTTGATAGAATTACAGCTTGATAATGCTAAAACAATGAGTGCAGACAATAAATAGAATTTTTTCATAAGGCTTATAAATTGAATTGATTTTTAAACAAAATGATTTTCAAACCATGGAAAAACCATGAAAAGACTTTCTATCAACTACTTACAAATATCTCAATGGAAAGCAGCCTACCATTGCAGTATATTCAAAACTAATTAATTTCTTCTAAAAAATCAAGTTTTTGTTGCTTTATCTCGCCTCTTTGCCTTCCATCTTCGGTAGCAAACATTCAATTATTTTTCTACACCCATTTCTTCATCAGCCTTTGTAATATTCTAAGGCTTTTTTCATTTCATTTTTTGTCACTACTATATCATATAAGCAACTACCTGCGGCATTAATCAACGAAAATCTCACCTCTTTTCCTTTATTCTTTTTATCCTGCTGAGTTAATGCAATGATTGTATCAAAATCAGCAGCATCCATTTCTACTTTTCCGTATATCGAAAATATAAATTCTTCAATTTGTTCGAGTGTTTTTTCATCAATCAAACCCCTTTCATAAGCTATATACGACTCGCAGACCATTCCGGTTGCAATGGCTTCGCCATGAAGTAACTTTTTTTTGCCTTTTGGTAGAAAAAATGTTTCTACTGCATGCCCTAGCGTATGTCCGAAGTTCAGAATTTTACGTAAACCTTTTTCGGTTGGGTCTTGCTCAACAACTTTTTTCTTAATTTCAACCGAATGAGCAATTAAATCTGGCAGGTCTTGGTCGGCTAAATCTCTTTTTCTTATCACCTGCCATTTATCGCCATCTTGAATCAAGCAATGTTTCAAGATTTCAGCAAAACCAGAACGTTTTTCTCTTTCCGAAAGCGTTTCTAAAAATACAGGGTCAATTAAAACGGCATTGGGTAATGTAAAAACACCTAAATGATTTTTGAAACCCTGAAAATCAATTCCTAATTTCCCTCCTACGCTGGCATCTACTTGCGAAAGCAAAGTGGTAGGAATTTGAATAAAATCAATACCACGTTTGTAAGTTGCGGCACAAAAGCCTCCCATATCGCCAATTACACCTCCACCTAAATTTATCATCAAAGCATGACGGTCAAGTTGAGCCTCAGTCATGGCCGACCAGATTACTTCACAGGTTTGTAAGTTCTTGTGTTCTTCACCATTTTTTACAGTAATCACCGTGTGTTTCGGTAAAGAATCTTTGATAACTGGATAACAAAAACGCTTTGTATTTGTATCGGTCAATACTATGATTTTAGAATAACTTTTTGTTTCGAGAAAAGTTTTTAAACTTTCGGAAATTGGAGAAATAATTACTGACATTTGAACTTTTTTTGATTAAAATTCAAAGTTAGTGATTGAAGTGGAGAAATAAGGAAATTGGAGGGCTAAATTCTTTAAGTTTAGCTATAAATTACCGATTGAAAATAAATTTACTACCAAGGCACAACCAACACAAACTTACACAGAGCAAGTATTTTGTATAATTCTATGCCTCAGTAGTTTATTACTTTGAAGTTGTGTACTATTAATTTGCCAAAAATGACTCTATCCCTGCTACAATATCTTTTGCTCCTTGTCCATAAAGCATTGTTTGGTGATTACCCCAAACTTCTTTATACTGGCAATTTTTCATGAGAGATACAGTTTCTAAGGCAAATTCTTTAGGCAATAGAGGAGCATCGAGTGCATAATTCATAGTTCCATTCAATAAAATAGCTGGTTGCTCAACCGCCTTGATATAATCAAGCCAAGGTTCGCCAAAAGAGCCTTTCAAAATTGCCTCAGTCATATTTTCGGGCGTAGAACGCTGAGTTACGCTTCCATCATTATTTAATTTTACATCGGCCTGATAATAGCTTAGCATGGTATCTTCCCAGTAGGTCATGTATGCTCCCGCTTTGACTTTTTCAAGATACGTTTCAAAAGATGGATACGTTTGTCCAATTCTGCTGAGGGCAGGGCCAAGCATTTCTTTGGTTTGTGGGTGTAATCGGGCGGCGGCATCGAGTAATAATAACTTTTCTAATCTTTCAGCATGATGAAAGGCCATGTAAAAAGTCAATAAAGCCCCAAAAGAATGCCCACCAACGATACATTTTTCAATACCTAAACCATCCATGAGTCCTAAGATATCTTCGGCATGGTCTTTCATCGTATATCCTTCAGTGGGTTTATCACTCAAGCCTCTACCCCTTAAATCAACACTAATTACTCGCCATTTTTTTCCCAAACCTTCAGCCAAAAGTCCATCAAAAGCATGAGAATTGGCCGTAAGTCCGTGCATCAAGATGATTACTGGCCCTTCAGTTTCAGTATCTATATAATGTAAATTGATGCTATTGGTATGAATATTTTTGCTAATCATTATTAATTTGGATTATGATTTTTAACCATATTTAATTCAACAGCCCACCTTAGATTCACGATTTCTCTTTTTCCTGTTGAGCCTCCTCCTTTTCTACTTTCTGTTGAATAATCTATAATTGAGAAATCTACTCTTTCAAATAATTATCTTTCAATTCTCGCTTTAAAATTTTACCCGCCACGTTTTTCGGGAAATCATCAACAAAAAACACATCCGAAACCTTCTGATAGCGGGCTTCTAAGTTATCATTTGCAAACTTCTTTATTTCTTCGGCCGTTATTGTCGAACCTTTTTTTAGAATCACAGCCGCAATTGGCGTTTCGCCCCATTCAGCATGAGTAACCCCAAAAACTGATACATTTTCTACTGATGAGTGACGAGCAATTACTTCTTCAATATCAACAGGATACACATTTACTCCTCCCGAAATGATGAGGTCTTTCTTACGACCAGTTAGAAATAAATAACCATCTTCATCTAAGTACCCAACGTCTCCCGTAAAGAGCCAATCATCTTGAATAGCCTCGGCGGTTTTCTCTGGGTTTTTATAATACCCAGTCATCAAAAGTGGACTTTTTCCTACAATCTCCCCTATCTGTCCATTCGGTAATTCGTTTCCTGCATCATCTACAATTTTTATTTCCATAAATTGTGGAGGAGCACCCACCGAACCTGATTTTAGTCGAAATTCGGTTTTATCCAAAATTGTCATAAAGCCTTCAGTTAGGCCATAGAGTTCGTAAAAAACATTAGGAGCTCGACGGTCGAGCTCTTCTTTATGTTCGAGCAAAAGTGGTGCACCTACCGAAAGAATATACTCTAAAGATTGTAAGTTTTCTTGGTTAAATTCTTCAAGATTTAGGCAAGAAACAATCTGCGATGGTACTAAAATCGTGTGAGTAACTTTTTCTTGTTTGATTACTTCGGTCACTGCGTGTGCGTCAAAATGGTCGAGTAAAATGTACGTTCCACCCACAAACATGACAGGCATAAGTGTAAGAAAAGAGCCATTGAATACAATTGAGCCAGAGTGCATTACCACACTTTCGGGAGTCATGCGGAAATAATTGGCAAATAATGAACCGTATAATGCACGCACTTGATGACTAATCACAATACCCTTTGGTAAGCCTGTTGTACCACTGCTATACATGATATTATAGGGGTCATCATTTTGTATATCTACCCTCGGAGGCTCTGATGTTGGCTTGTTTTCTTTTAGCTGATGATAGTTTTTGTAGCTATCTTGAGTTGAATCTGTAAGCCAAAAATTCTTACACAAAAGCTCACTTCGCACCTCGTTGATATAAGGCATGAGGCTTTGGTTAGTAATCACTAAATCTGTATCCGAATCATTCAATAAATTTATCAGACCACTACCACGCAACATAGGGCTATTGGGTACACATACTGCACCGATTTTAGCACAAGCCCAGTAGGTTTCGTATAATTCGAAGCTATTGGGTAAAAGCGTTGATACCTTACTTCCTTTGGTAATGCCAATAGATAGGAAAGCATGGCAAAGCTGATTAACCGAGGCATTAAATGCTCGATACGTGAGGCGTTGGTCATTGAAGACAAAAGCTAAATGATTGGGACGATATTGTGCGTTACGTGTAAGTAGTTGGCTGATGTTGAGCATTTTAATTAATATTTTCTATAAATTTCCTCAAATTAAAAACTAAGAAAATGGCACTCAAACGAATGCCATTTTAGTTTTGGCTGTTAATCTATGATGAATTGTATTACTTACTTATGATATGGGATATTGGCTTTTAATTCTACTGAGAATAAGCGACCAATGAGTGGTGAACCAACAAATTCACGTTGTTTTACATTGAAAATATTACTTACGGCTGCCCCTGCTGTGATATTTTTACTAAGAGCATATCCCGCACTAAAATCAAATGTGGTGAAACCACCTAATGGGCCGTAATCGAAGTTTTTCAAATAATTTACTTTTGTACCATTCGGCAATGTAGCCGTTACTACACCTCGCTTACCTGCTCCCGCTTCGGTAGCAATCTGGTTGCCTGAATAAAAGTCAAACTTCTGAACCGCACGCATTGAAAGATTAATGAATAATTTTTTGTTCATGAGGTTTTGGAAACTTAAAGTAGCGGCCAAACGATTTTTCGGGGTATTTAAGCTTTTTTCTTCCGAAGAAACGAATCCATCACGGTTTGCATCATTTTTGATGTTATCCTCTGTAATATCTGAGCCAAAGTATGAGTATTTCACACCTAAAGAAACATTGGAAGTGAAGTAGTAGTTAATGCCTAAATCTACACCCCAAGCATCTACTTGTCCGTAATTAAAATATGTACTAAATGCTGCTCCCGCTAAAGCATTGTTTGTAACGGTACCACCCAACAAGAGGTTTTGCGTTGGAATAGCAATATCTCCTACTTTCAAAGCACGCCCTCCCACTGTAATCGCTGGACTGAGGAAGTTTTTCGAACGACCATAGTAACCATTTACATCAAGGTAAAGTTTTTTGCTAATTGTACCTTTGTAACCAATCTCCCAAGTACCAATTTGTTCAACTTTTAATTTATCCGTTACTTTTACCGCTGCTGGGTCGGCAGGGTTAGACCCATTTGGAATGTAGCTCACACCACTTCCATTTCCAAACACTAAACCAAACACATTGGCCGATTGGAATAAAATAATCGGAGCGGCATTAGCACGGCCATAAGTAAGGCGGAAACTACCATTTTTTACCCCTTTTACCAGGGCCAATTTTGGTGCAAAAAGATTACCAAAAACACTATGATTATCTACACGAGCAGCAGCTACAAGTTTTAGTTTTGCGGGTAAAGTTTTTTCAAACTGCACTGCACCACCAATTTGTTCGACCGTAATTAATTTATCACCTTCCTTACCAGGCACATTACTATCAGCCAGCGATGTACCAAAAGTATTTGGATAATCTTTCTGGTAGCTCATAGAGGCAACCATTGATAAGCCGATTTTCTCCCAAGCATTATTGTATTGAATTTCTCCGTTCAAACGACCTGAGGCTTCTTTAAACTTATTGCCATAACGTAAAGCAAATGCCTGAGCTTCACCAGGTGTTAGTTTACCTACTAATGGCCCTAAAACTGGCGTTGTGGCAGGAATCGTACTATTTATGCGGTTCGTGTAATCGCGAGTGTATGGGGCAATTCCGTAAGAATTTCCTACGTTTGTCCATGTATAATACACTTGTGCAAAAACTCTTGGCGATACATAACGCCCTTGTAAGTACGAAAACTTCCAACCATCAATTTGATTGCGACCTACATTATTCACCGCTAAGAAATCGTTGATACTACCGCCATAAGATACAATAATATCAGATTTCGGAGAAAGACTATAATACAAACCCGCTTCTCCACGTCGGTGACTAAACTTAAAAGTTTTCACCATTTCGGGTACAGCACGCACCGCTCCGTAGTAAGTTCCGTTTCCAACATAAACACTATCATTAAACTTGAAATCATTTCCTTGAGTCAATTCGCCTGTTACTTTGAATGCAAATTTATCTGAAAGCTTCATAGCATGACGTAAACGAGCCGAAAACACACTTTGATTACCCGCATTAATAGCCACGGTAGTACCTTGATAACGGCGAGGGTCTTTAGTAATTGTATTCACAATTCCATTGTGTGCATTAGGGCCATACAATGCCGAATTAGGCCCTAAAACTACTTCTACACGCTCAATATCTTCTTTCACCACCGTATTCATTATACCAGCTGGTAGACCACTACCACCAGCCATCATTGAGTTACGTCCATCGGTCATTGCTAATACTTTTGCATTGAAAGCATTATTAAACCCACGAGCATTGATACCCACACCATTGACACCTGTACGGACAAACTCCACCCCTTGAATTTTTGAAGCCAATTCGCCCACATTAAAGGAAGCCAGTTGGTCAATATCTTTGGTAGTAATTACACTAATTGATGCCGGAGCCTCGGTTAGCTTTTCGGCACGGCGAGTAGCAGAAACCACGACTTCATCTCCTAAAATATTTGAAGCTTCGAGCGAGAAATCAACAGTTACATTGCCGCTTACTTCTACTTCTTTACTCACAGAACCATAGCCAACAAACGATGCGATTACTGTTTGTTTGCCAGCAGGAACTTTTAGACTAAAACCACCATCATTTCCAGTTACTGTACCTAAATTTGTACCTTTTACTGTAATAGATGCTCCTAAAAGTGCCTCTCCCGACTGTGAATCTTTTACTTTTCCTGTAATAATGCCGTTTTGAGCAAAGGCAACTACGCTCAAAAGCATACTTAATAAAGTTAGTAATCTTTGTTTCATTTGGAAATTCGGTTTATTGAGTTGAATTGTTTTTAAAGTGTTTTGTGTACTCCACAGAATGAATAAATTATTTTAAGAATGTTGCAATTTCTTCGTTGAAACGTTGAGCTTGTTCGAACATCAGTAAATGCCCAGCTTTCGGAATCATCGTAATTTTAACTTTAGGAATCTCAGCTCCCATATCAGCTATTTGTTTGGTTGTAAGGCTTTTGTGCAAAAATTTATTGGGAATTAAAGCATCATTTTCTCCAAAAATTACTAAAGTTGGCACATCAATTTTGTTTAATTCCTTGCGTATTGGATGTTCAAGCATGCCACGCACACCTTTCGCTACAGCCACAAAATATGGGTTAAAAGACTCGCATTGGGGTATTAACAATCGGTCGGCAATTAGTTTCTCTGCTGATGCAGGCATCTCAAAGAAATTTCTTGCTAAACTCACTTTCACGAGTGTTTCTGTCTGATTTTTAAAAGTTTCTGGCTTAGCAAAATCAATGAGTGATTGAGCCTCTGCTTCCGAAAAAGTCTCAAATCCAGCGGGTGCCGCTAGAATCAATTTCTTGATTGCTGGATGCTTTCTCAAAACCGTTACAATTGCTGTTTGCCCACCCATCGAATGGCCTACTAAAACCACATTTTTTAGTTTCTTTTTATCAATAAAGGCCAAAATTACATCGGCATAAAAATCAAGCAAATCTGTTTTAGGTTTGAAATCATGCATCGTCGAAAGGCCATACGAAGGTAAATCAATGGCAATACAATGCTGATTTTTAATGAAATTATGCATCCAATGGCTCATATTCCCGCCCAATCCATGAACCATCAGAATTGTTTCTTTTCCTTTACCTAACTCTTTATAAGCAATTGTGAGTGAATCGTTGAGTTTAATAGTTTTTGCCTCTTTGAAATATGAGAGTTCGCAGGTTTGAGCCTGAGTTACAACATTTATCAAAGCCACCAATATGAGCGATAGAAAGGTTTTCATTTTGTATCCGTTTTTTTAGTGACCAAATATAAAACACTCCCCACCAATACCGAAACCACAATGGCAATAGCTGTCGAAATACCTGGGTTTCGTGTACCCTCTTGCATATAGGGCGTTAATCGACCATAATAAATACCAAAGTGTGTTACCAAGGCCACAGTTG
This sequence comes from Emticicia oligotrophica DSM 17448, assembly GCF_000263195.1. Taxonomy (GTDB): domain Bacteria; phylum Bacteroidota; class Bacteroidia; order Cytophagales; family Spirosomataceae; genus Emticicia; species Emticicia oligotrophica. The sequence continues at coordinate 2,686,356 of NC_018748.1, read as the reverse complement.
AAGATACCAAAGGCACAATCTTGGGCACATTTTTCAAGAATGTACCAAATAAAACAGGCACAAATGCGGCCGAGAAATAGCCATAAACACCATTTTGGGCAAAAATTCCAACACTTAAATCTGGGTTTATTAATTGATTATATGAAATAAAAATGGCTATGATAGCTAATAAAATAATGACCAATTTGTGCAGGATAAATTCACTAAAAAGTCCTTTGGGGTTTTCTTCAGTTTTTATCAGAAAATCTCCAACTAAAGGTTTAATCAGGTCAGAAGTAAGTGTCGCCGAAATAGATTGAATCAAACCTTCGAGCGTGGCAATACCCGCCGAAAAAATACCAATCACCATTAAAATACTCATGGTGGGTGAAAAATGAGTAGTAACATATGCCGACATCATTTTATCTACGCTTATTTTCTTCCCATTTTGCATCAAATCAGGAAAATCAAGGCGTGCATAAAGCCCAACAAAAACTACTGAAAAGAAAAACAAAAGCACCAAACAACTGATGAGTAAATAGCGATTAACATCTTTTTCGTCTTTCAAGAAAAGTGAACGTGTAATGATATGTGGTTGACAAACTATAGCCACCCCTACTATCAACTGACAAATGACTACCTCGAAGAAATCACGAAATAGTGGACTATTCGGATTGTATGCACTCGCCAAAGAAGGGTCAATATTCGATAGTTTTTGTAAGAATGCATCGAAGCCGCCTGTGAAATGCTCATAGCCCGAAAACAGTAAGATAACTCCCACAAAAACCTTGATAAAAGCTTGAATGACGTTTGTATAAACCATGGAGTTGGCTCCACCAAACATCATATAACCAAATATAAAAACTACACTACAAACGAGCGTTGGTAATATTTCAGTCCCAAGTGCATTACTCAATACTTGGGTCATGCCCACACAAATCAATACAATAAAAGTTATGAGGAGTAGCGATAAAAAACCAAAGAATAAAGCAAAACCTTTACTTTCATATCGAGTTCCTATCCACTGAGCCAAAGTAGTAGCCTTAATATTAGCTCCAATTTTCCGAAAACCCTTCGATACAACTACCAAAGAAATCAAAGCACCAATGGGCATAAAAATAGCCATCGAAAGCACCCCACTGATTCCATAATAAGCAACAAACCCTGGATTAATAATGAAAGTTGCGGCACTCGTCATGCCCGCCGCCAACGAAAGTCCCACAGCCCAAGGCGAAAAACTTAAACTACCAACAGCATAATCGGCCATATTCTTGGTTCGCAGAGCCCCACGAATCACGATAAACACAATTACACCCATATACGCCAAAAGGCTTACCCACATTGCCATTGTTTTGGTACTTATTTAGATTGAATAGAATTGAAATAGTCATAAAAAACATTGGAAAACTACTATTAATAAAAATGATGATTTGGGGAATTTAGGCGAACGTATCAAAACAAAGGGGTGAAAGGCGTAGGATTTAAGGTGAATGACTATTAAGGCCTTATTAATTGAATGATTTTTATATTTTTTTTAAATATTCTAAGCATTAAAAAACAGTTAAAACATACTTCCCATAAACTACTGATAATCAGCGATTTACATATGCTAATTTTATTAATTTATTTTTAAAATAAATTAATAAATACAATAACATAGAAAATTTATTTAATAAATTATTTTAAAATTTCTTAATAAATGATTTATATTTGAATAAAATTTTTGAAATATACCGAATTACAGGTCTATCTATAGAATTCTAATAGAAAGGTTGAGGCAGAAAATTATAAGCGTATAGCTAAGAGAACCTATTAACATTTATGAAGTCCATTTGGTGTATTAACCTATTCAATTGCAACTAATTACTTTTTTTATATTTTAATTAACCTTTCTACTCAATGAACCAAAAACTACTATCACTTATTAGTATGTTTATGCTAATAGGTACTACTATCTATGGACAGACTATCTCCGGTGTAGTCACCGCCAAACAGGATGGGCAACCCATGACAGGCGTTTCAATTTCTATCAAAGGAACTACCTCAGGTACAACAACCAATGACCAAGGTCGCTATACCATCAAAGCAAGCTCTAAAAACACTTTAGTTTTTTCATTCATTGGATTCAAAACCAAAGAAGTTTTGGTAGGAAATCAAACAGCTATTGATGTAGTATTAGAAGATGATGCCACTATGCTTGATGAAGTAGTTGCAACAGGTTTTGGTATGTCAAGAGAACAACGAGCTTTGGGTTTTGCAGCAGTAAAAATCAAATCTGATGCACTTGTGAAAGCTGGTTCGCCAAACTTTGCCTCTGCACTTTATGGAAAAGCTCCTGGTGTGCGTATTTCGGCTACACCAGGTGGTGCAACCAGTGCAGTAAACATCACAGTTCGTGGTATCAACTCAATTACTGGCCGTAACCAACCACTTATTATCATGGACGGTGTGCCGATTCGTGATGGTGAGGTAAAAAACAACGACTACTGGGGAGACCAACGTTTAAGAGGTAACGGTCTATTAGATATTAACCCAGAAGACATTGATAATATTTCAATCTTGAAAGGTGCTTCTGCGGCAGCATTGTATGGCTCGGAAGCCGTAAATGGTGTGGTTTTAATCACGACTAAAAGTGGTAAAGGACGTAAAGGTTTAGGCGTAGATTTCAATACAAGTTATAGTGTTGACAATATTGCTTATTTACCAAGATACCAAAATATCAGAGGTGCTGGTGCTCCTTTAAATGTAAACAATGGTGGTCAAGATGCCGAAGGATTTATCTACTATGATACCAATGGCGATGGCGTAAAAGATACACGTGGTATCTTGAACTTTAGCATTAACTTCGGTCCAAAATTCGATGGTAAACCAACTATGGGCTGGGATGGTGTTGTTCGCCCTTATGAAGCACAAAAAGATAATTATGCTGGTTTATTCCAACAAGGCCAAAATTCAAATATCAACGTAGCGGTTTCACAATCTACTGATAACTCAAACCTTCGTTTCTCGTTGACTCGTCAAGACAACCAAGGCATCAGTTTAGGTTCGAAAAACACTAAAAATATCGCAAATTTCAATAGTAGTTTTAAAGTTGGTAATAAATGGACAACGGACGTAATCATTAATTACATCAACCAATACACGCATAACCGCCCATATTCAATCGATCGTATGATGAATAACTTTACAGGTATGATTGGTAGATTTGATAATGCTGACTGGTACATGAATAAGTATAAAACAAGCAAAGGATATCGTTTCGTGACAGGTACCAATCAAAGTTTAACCCCTAATGAAAATATCAGATATAATGGTTTTAAAGGTGATATTGCTGACTATGTTTGGCGTTTGAAAGAGCACAATCTCGACGAATACAACAACAGGGTGATTGCAAGTTTGACCAACCATTACCAAATAACCAAAGGTTTAAAACTACGTGGTAGAGTTTCAACTGATTTTACTTCAGAAAAAGTAGAAAACCGTCAATCAACTGAAGTTCCGTTGGCATTCAACAATTCTGGTTATTTCTCGCTAGGAACCAACCTATATTCTATCGTTTATGGTGATTTATTGCTTACTTATAATAAAAAACTCTCGCAGAACTTCAATTTAGATTTAATGGGAGGCTATACTGCTACCAAAGAAATCGCTTCAAGATTAGGTCGTGAAACAAATGGAGGGCTTAGCACCGAAAATCTTTTTGATATTGCTGCTTCTATCAATACACCTGGTAGTAGTTCAGGTCGTTCGAGCTTATCAAAAGATGCCCTTTTAGCCACTGCACACCTAGATTTTAAAGAATATTTCTTTGTTGAAGGAACTGTCCGCCGTGACCGTACTTCAACCATGAATCCAAACAATAATACCTTTGTTTATCCATCGGTTAATACAAGCTTTATTTTCTCTGAAGCTTTCCAATTACCAGAAGTAGTAAGTTTCGGTAAATTGCGTGCCTCATGGGGTATTGTAGGTAACTACCCAGATATTTATGGTGCAAATATCGCTTATAACCAAAATACTTTGGGTGTTCAAGCTGTTGGCGGCCGCCCAGTTTTATACACAACTATTCCGACTAGCTTCGGTAACGATGGTATTCGTCCAGAACAAAAAAGAGAATTTGAATTTGGTTTAGAAGCTAAATTCTTGAAAAACAGAATTGGTCTAGATGTATCATATTACAATGCTCAAATCGTTGACCAAATTTTACCGCTGACCCTTCCTGCTACTACAGGGGCAACTTCAGTATTAACCAACATTGGTACACTTCGCAATAAAGGCATCGAAGTTGGTATTACTGCCACTCCATATAAAACTCGTAATTTCGTATGGCAAACAACACTTAACTTAGCTAAAAACACCAATATTGTAGAAAAATTAGCCAATGGAGCAACCGAATTACTCCATGCTGACTATGATGGTAATGCCGCTCAACTTCGTTCGGTTGTAGGTCAACCAATGGGAGATTTCTACGCTCACCCAATTGCAACTAATGCCAATGGCGAGAAAATCGTCAATCCAGATGGTTTGTATAAAGTTGACCCAGACAAAATGGTTAAAATAGGCAACGCCATGCCAAAGGTTGTTGGTGGTTTCATTAACTCTTTCTCTTACAAAGGTTTCTCACTTGATGTGATTACTGATTTCCGTTTTGGTGGTTATATCATGCCTACTGGTATTAACTGGATGATTAGTCGTGGTTTATTAGAAGAAAGTACAAAATACATGGATGCCGCAAGTGGTGGTTTGAGCTACTATATGTCAAATGGAAAAGGTATTCAAACAACGGGTGATAAAGGCCCTAACGGCGAAACGGTTTACCATGATGGCATGTTGATGGAAGGTGTGACCGACAAAGGTGAGAAAAACACCAATGTAGTTTCGCAAGCCTACTATTACTGGAATACTTATAACTGGGGTGGTCCACAATATAGCTCTTCACGCTATGAATTATACATCCAGAAAAACTCTTATATCAAACTTAGAGAACTTTCTTTTGGTTATTCATTGCCAGCAACACTCGCCAACAAAATTGGAGCTAAAAAACTCAATGTTTCAGTATTCGGTCGTAACTTATTGTACTTCTACCGCACTTTGAAAGACCTTGATGCGGAGCAAACTACTGCTGGTTCGAGATGGTTCCAAACACTCTCAAACGCAGGTACAAACCCATCTACTCGTACAATGGGTATTATGTTAAGAGCGAGTTTCTAAGTAATTGATAATTAGACCAAAATTTAAGAAAAAAATACAATGAAGAAAATATATTTAATTTTTACGGCTGCCCTTACCTTATTTGTTTCGGCATGTCAGAAAACAGACTTCGTAGAAGCCTACACCGACCCATCGAAGATTTCTGTAACAACAGTAGAAAAACAATTTACGGGTTTCCTAAATGCCAATAAATGGTATGTATTACCTGACTATTGGAACTACTTCGTAGTATTGCGTACAACCCTTAACCGTTATAACCAAGCAGTAGGTTGGGCCAATAGTGCCAACCAATACATTCCAGGTGCTGCGGGTGTAAATGACCGTTGGAATAACTACTATGGCTTTGTGGCTCAATACCGTGAATTAGAAAAAGTATATGGAAAATTGAGTACAACAGACCAAGCTGATCGTCGTATTTATATGATTGCTGCTGCCATTTATTTCTACGACCACACACAAAAGGTTGTTGATTTACACGGTGATATTCCAATGACCGAAGCGGGTAAATTGAGCATCAATGGTGGTGATTACGATAAATCTTATCCGAAATATGATACTGCCGAAGCTATCTACACCAAAATGTTGGATGATTTGAAGGCATTTTCTGATGAACTAAACTCAATTAATGTACAAAGTGGTATTTTGGCTGGTTTCAAAACACAAGATTTTGTTAACAAAGGCGACCTAACACTTTGGAAAAAATACTGTAATTCATTACGTTTAAGAATCCTTATGAGAGCATCGGCAGCCTCAGCATTCTCAGCTCGTGCAACTTCTGAAATTGCTGATATCTTGAATAATCCTTCAAAATACCCAACTATTGGCAGTAATACAGAGAATATTCAGATTGGTGTTTATGATTTGAATACTGATATTCATGCGAAAAACTTCCGTTCGGGCTTAGAAGATTGGGACGGAAACATTGCAGGAAAAGCGATGATTGACCACATGAATAAAAACGCTGACCCACGCCTTAGAGCGATGTTTGAAGCAGGGATAAATGCTAAAGGTGTGTATAATGGTTTAGACCCACTTTTGGATAATGCTACTCAAACAGCTTTGATTGCGGGTGGTACAATGGCTATCTACAACCGTTCTACTTTGAGCCGTAATCAGTTTTTCCCTGGAATGTTGATGAATGCTGCTGAAGCAAGCTTTATTGCAGCTGAGTATTATTTGAAAGCCAATAACGCAGCAGCTGCCAAAACAGCTTACGAAAAAGGCGTACGTCAGTCAATTGAGTTTTATTATAACTTAAGAAAATTGAGTAATGATAATACTGCACCTACTCTTACAGCTTACACAGAAGAAGAAGTAAGCAAATATTTGGCAAGTGCAGATGTAAGTTGGGATAATGCTACTGATAAACTCAACTTGATTGCAACACAAAAATGGATTCACTTCAGTGTAGTTCAGCCAGTTGATAGCTGGGCAGAGATTCGCCGTTTAGATTTACCGAAATTTAATTTCCAAGTAGATGATGCCAACGCACAAAAGCAACCACCTTTCCGTTGGAATTATCCTTCGAGCGAACAAACATATAATGCTACTAATTATAGCTCAGTAAAAGCGAAAGATAACTTAAGTACTAAGTTATTCTGGGATACAAAATAATTGGAATAGATTAAGTAAATGATTAAGGACAATTTTCATGGGCGTGCTGGTATAGCACGCCCATTGATTTTATAAAAATGCCAATCGACTCATGAGCTTTTCTTTAAATGTTTTTCCAATGGCAATGTATTTCCCTTCAATAATCAAATCGTTTTCTTCAATGGCCTGAATTTTATCAAGCTGCACTATGTAAGAGCGATGCACCCGCATAAAATGCTCCGCTGGTAAACGTTCTTCAATACTCTTAAGTGGTTGGCTCAAAATATATTTCCCATTTTTGGTCACAATAATGGCATAAATATCTTCGGCCTCTATCCACAGAATGTCGGCAATTTTTATTTTCTCTAATCGCTTTTTCGATTTTACAAAAATGGCCTCATTAATCGAAAATATAGCTTGATTGATTGGCAGACTCCCCGCTGATGGTGTAGAGGAATCAAGTGATTTTTGTCGGTGAAAATTATATAAACTCACCTCAATTGTAGAAAGTAAACTTTCCGCTCGAACAGGCTTTACCAAATAGGCGTAAGGTTCAGTTTGCTTGGCTTTCTCTATCGTCTGAATATCAGCCATGGCTGTCAAAAATACAAACGGAATACCCAAAGGTTTAAGCTTTTCGGCAATATCAATGCCCGTCATGCTTCCAGCCAAATCAATATCAAGTAGTGCTAAATCAGGTTTTAAAGTAGGTAGTTTTTGCACGAATTCTTCCCCAGTATCAAACGTACCGATTACATCAAAACCTAAGTCTTGTAAGGTAAGCGAAATCTCTTTGGCAATAATCCAATCATCTTCGGCAATAAGAATTCTTACAGATGGCATGAGTAGTTTGTTAGATGAAATGCTAAATTTACACAAAATCATTTTGAATGAACAAAATAACTTCGTCAACACTTGGAAAATCAATTTTCTTAACGCTCTTGTTATCAATGAGTTTCGGCATTTTATTGGCTCAAAAAAATATCAATTTCCTCATAGCTACTTCACCAGACTCATCAATATTCAAACCATATAAACCAGAAAAACTCAATAAAATCAAAGATTATTGGCTCAAATTCGACCTACAAAATCCCACCCAATATGACCAAACCTATATTCTCTACACCAACAGTAAGTGGGGTGAAGCAAGTTTATGGCGAAACAACATTTCGTTGAATGCTACCAGAGAAGTGATAGGTTTTGCGGGAAGTTTATTACCCCTTTCAAAACGCTCCTATCCACGCTCCGTGACGGCATTTAAAGTTATTCTCGAAAAACATCAAACACAACATTTTTTACTAAAACTCAAAGGACAATTGAGTATCTATACACCTACTGGCATAGAACTGAAGGTAAGCACTTTAGAAGTATTCGAAGAGCATGATAAAATGCGATATTGGCTACAAGCTATTTTCTTAGGCATCATTATCATCATGGCTTTGTATAATTTCGTCATTTTTCTTTCGGTACAAGATATTAGCTATCTCTACTATGTAATTTCGATAGCTGGCGTGGGTATTTATTTCTTTTTCTATTATGGCTTTGGAATAGAGCTACTTTGGCAAAATTCGCCGCAATGGGATACCTACTCATTTGCGTTTATTGTACCTATAACCAACTTAGCACGCATTTATTTCACCAAATCGTACCTTCACCTCGAAGAACAATCACCTTTGCTCAATAAAGGTCTCAATATTTTTAGTATATTGTATTTATTCACGATGCTCTTGGGGGCAATTTGCTATTTAGGGAACTTCGATTTACTCGACCTGGTGATTGATTTAATTGGTTTCTTAGGTACTTCGGTACTTACTATGATGCTCTTGTGTGGAATTTTAGTGGCTCGAAAAGGCTATAGCCCTGCCATTTACTTTTCTTTAGCAAATCTGATTTTAGTATTAGGCGGAAACCTCTTTATTATCCGAGAACTTAATTGGCTACCAGATAATAGTCTTAATCGCTATGCCGTACAGTTTGGCGTTTTGGCACAGGTAGTATTATTTTCATTGGGTTTGTCGAGTAGATTGAATCAAGCACAGGTAAAAGTAACCCAACTCGAACTCGAAAAAGAACGTGAACGCAAGCAATTATTAGAAGAACAAAGTCAGATTTTAAAGCAAAAAGTAGCCGAACAAACCGCCGATTTACGTGAACTGAATGTATTTAAAACGAAGCTTTTATCAATCATCTCGCACGATTTACGTAATCCACTTGTTTCGCTTGATTCATTTCTGAATCTACTCATTAATCATCATGATAGGCTTTCAGAACCCGAACGTATAACGCTTACTCAAAAAGCTCGACAATCATTAGGGAATCTTAACCAATTATTGAGCAACTTACTTTTGTGGTCTCGCTCACAAATGAACCAAGTCTCTTTTTCGCCACAAAATACTGATATTCAAACGCTTGTAGAAAGTTGCATCAAATTACACTCGCTTGATATTGAGCTTAAAAACATTCAAATTGAAACCAGTTTTCAACTGCGTAAACCTATTTTTGCAGATGCCGAAATGCTTGATTTCATCGTTCGAAACCTATTAGGAAATGCCATAAAGTTCAGCCATAAAGGTGGGGGTGTAAAAATTTTAGTCGAAGAAAATGCTAACTCACATAGAATTTGTGTGATTGATGAAGGTGTTGGAATTTCGGATGAGCAAATTGAGAAGTTGAATTCTCTTGGGAATATCACTTCTACACGTGGAACCGCCAAAGAAAAAGGCTCAGGTTTAGGATTAATTTTATGTAAAGAATTTATCGAAATTCATGGAGGAAAGCTTGAAATTTCGAATAAAGGAGAAACACAATTTTGCTGTATTTTTCCTATAAATAAAACATGAAAATGCCTCGAAAGCACCTTTTTACACCGCAAAAAATGATTTCGAGGTATTTAGTTTAACTTATTTTATCGGGAAGCTAATCCCAACATTCAATGCAAAACCTTTATTTTTAAAATCAGTTGCTTCTGAAGTGGTTACATCTAAAAAACCACCATTATAGCCTGCATCTACATTCAACCACGTACGTGGACTTAGTAAATAATTAAAACCTAAACCTAAAATTCCGCCAAAATCAGCCTTTTTATAATAAGGGTTTCCATTGGTTTCTACAACAACATCACCACTTTTATGATTAGCACTCAATAAACTTCCTGCATACAAACCCGCATAAACTTTGGGTCTGAAGTTTTGTCCATTTTTTCCAAAATAATAAACACCCGTTACAGGAAATTGAACATAGTGAAGACGGTTAATATCATCATTATAAGTGTAAGAACTTCCCATTTGTGAATAAATCAATTTAGCATTTACACCAAAATGCTCATCAATGCTATGATTAATAAAACCACCTACTGCAATGCCCGCTAAAGGTTTGGTATTAGGTTCACCCGTAAAGGTAGATACATTTACGCCCAATAATGGCCCGATTGAAGTTGTTTGTGCCTGTAAAGTATTTAATCCTGAAACAGCTACTGCTATTGCTAATGAGAGTTTTCTTAAAATTTTCATAATACTATTTTGTTTTTACTTAAATGAATGGAAATCTGAATCTTGTTAAAATTTTCATTGATTGATAAAACATTATTCCAAAAATTTTTGTGAGTTATTTGTAGAAAAAATTCCACGTATTTAACAAGTACTTCTTTCCATTTTCACAGAATATGGAATATGCACGTTTATTTCAAAGATGAACGATACCCAAAAACCTAGGTCAAAGCGTGCGTTTTGAAGCAATATTTACGAACTTTGCCCTAGTGAATTAAAAACCAAAGAACTTATAAATATATACATGGTGGAGAAAATCAAGGTTTTTTTGATGCGTGGCAACATTATCGACCTCGCAACGGGAGTGGTGATTGGTACTGCTTTTCAGAAGATAATCTCGGCAATGATAGATAAAATCTTTATGCCATTCGTAGGCGTTTTAGTCGGTGGAGTAAATCTGAAAGATAGATACGCAGAAATATTAACCGTAAAAATTGGCTGGGGAGAAGCTCTTCAATCTACTTTCGATTTTGTAGTTGTAGGTACAATTCTCTACTTTTTTCTTAAAGCCCTCGGGCAAAACACCGAAGCAAAACCACAAGCAGATGATTTACTGATTGAAATTCGTGATGAACTTAGAAAACTAAATGCAAAAAAATAAACTTATCGACCCCAAAGTCGAGCTATTCGGCCTGCAACAAAACTAAAAACCAACGAAATCCCACAACCCGCAAAAGTACCAAACATAGCCATATCGGGACTTGCAGGTGTAAAAATACGCAGCAAATATACACTCACTAAAATTATTATTTGAGTCAAAGCCAATATCCAACCGCGTCGAGGTTCTAAATATCCAATAATGAAACTTGAAACTGCCAAAGCCGACATCATTAAATAGGCTCCTTCATCATAGCTATGATAAATGATATACACAACTAAAGCAGTAACACACACCGAAATTGCCAAATGGCGAATAAATTTAGTATCCATAATCATAGAAGATAAAGTACAAAAGTAATAGGCATTATTGATAATGAAAACAAAACCTCTCTAATGAACAAACATCAGAGAGGTTTTGGATATACTTATTGATAGCTTTTTAATTCTTGCTACTTCCACCTACACCTCCTACTGAAGGAGCGGCAGGATTACCCACTTTTTTATCAAAATCGCCAGCTTTTACGATTGATATTTTCTTAGGGTTAATGTATTTCTTAATCGCACTATTTACTTGCTCTGGCGTTAGTGAATCTACCTTTTTCTCGAAATCTGCATCAAAGGCTAGTGTTCGGTCGTAGTAAAGGTAATTATTCAAACGGCTTGATAATTCGTTATCTTGTGAACGAGATACACTACGGCTTTGCAACCAACCTGATTTGGCAGCTTTCAATTCATCGGCGGTGAAACCTTCGGTAACCACTTTTTCGATTTCCTCGAAGAAAGCTTTTTCAAGTTTTTCTGCATTTTCTGGGGCGTAAATCGCATAAGTCATGAAACTGCCCGACTTATCGAATGGGCTTCCGTTGAGGTTTGAGCCAACTCCGTAGCTAATGCCTTCTTTCTGACGAATTCTAACCGCCAAACGTGAGCTCAAAAATCCTCCACCTAACATATAATTTGCCATTACCAAAGCGGGATAATCGGCGTCAGTTTCTTGTAGTGGGAGGTTTTGTCCTGCTAAGAAAAGAGCATTTGCTTTATCAGGTGTTTTGATTGCATTATTTGATGGCGAAATATCTTGGTAAACCGCCTGAATACGCTTAAATGGCATTGGTGATTTCCAAGTACCAAAGTTATTACTAATTACCTTACGAATAGCTGTTTCATCGAAGTCTCCAACCACAGAAATGGTTGCCGCCGAAGCACCATAGAAATCATTGTAGAATTTCTTAAGGTCTTCAAGTTTAACATTTTTATTATTTTCGATATCTTCTTCAATCGTTGGTACATAACGCACGTCTGATTTCGGATAAGGATTCATCGTGCGTTGGAATGCCGTAAATGCTAAAGCTTGCGGGTCACTTTTTTGTGCTTCTACTTGTGCCAAACGCTCGGTTTTCATAGTTTCAAATTCTTTCTCATCAAAAGATGGGTTTCGTAGAATTTCCGTTACGATGGCTAATGCTTTTGGTAAGTTATCTTTTGAAGATTCAATACTTACATTCACATTATTTCCACCACCAAAAACATTTACTTGCGACTTTAGCTTATCTAGCGTATCTTTTATTTGTTGGCGAGTAAGATTTTTAGTCCCTTTATTGAGCATCGAAGCAGTATATTGCGAAATTGTTGCTTTGTTTTGTAAACTTTGCTCATCACCAATACGTAGCGTAATATTTGCTCTTACGGTATTTCCACGAGTAGATTTTGGCAATAAAGCATACTCCAAACCATTAGATTCTTGCCCACGTTTGGTACGATTTTCGATATTAGCGGGCGATGGGTCAAAAGCTTCGCCTTGTGCCACAACTGCACGGCCTTTATAGTTTTTCACTAAAGCATCTACATCTGGTGATTCTGGCACTTTTACTCGGTCAGGAGCTTCTTCTGGAAGAAATACCCCAATCGTACGATTCGATGGTTTGAAATAATATTTTGCTACCCGTTTCACATCATCAACCGTAATTTTCTCTAATGCATCGCGGTAAATATAAATCAAACGCCAATCGCCCGCACCCATATACTCGCTCAATTGTAAACCTACACGCTCGCTATTACGAAGCGTAAGTTCTAAGCCTTTCAATGCTTCGTTTTTCGCACGTTCTACTTCTTCTTTTGTAAACTCCATAGTGCCAATGCCATCAAGCATTGAAACTAAGGTTTTCTTGGTTTCCTCTAAATTTTTCTCTTTCAATAAACTTAAACCAATATAAAAAAAAGTAGGGTCACGGTTTGTAAAAGAATAAGCATAAAGGCTTGAAGCTAATTTGGTTTCAACCAATGCCTTATAGAGCTTTCCAGAAGGCTCACTGGCTAAAATTCCCTGTAAAACATCTAAAGCAGGATAATCTGGATGACTATTTGAACAAATATGATACGCTACTCCAATAGCTTGGATATCGCCTACACGACGAAGCGTAACAGAGCGTTCGCCATCTTGAACTGGTTCAACCGTATAAGTAGGTTGCAACTTACGCGTTGGGCGTGGAATTGACCCAAAATACTCGTTAATCATCTTCAAGGTTTTAGCCTCGTCGATTTTTCCAGCAACTAATAAAATTGCGTTATCTGGCTGATAATATTTTTTGTAGAATGCCTGCAAATTATCAATTGGCACTCGCTCAATATCTTCACGTGAACCAATTGTTGAGTTTCCGTAGTTATGCCATAAATAAGCCGTTGAAATAACACGTTCGCTCAATACACTTTCTGGGTCATTTTCGCCCATTTCAAACTCATTTCTTACAACCGAAAACTCTTTTTCAAGGTCTTCTTTCTTAATAAATGAATTCACCATACGGTCAGACTCTAGGTCTAAGGCCCAACGTAAGTTTTCTTCAGTTGCAGCAAATGTCTCGAAATAATTTGTTCGGTCGAGCCAAGTAGTGCCGTTGGGTCTTGCACCGTGGTCGGTCAATTCCTGCGGAATATTTGGGTGCTTGGTAGAACCTTTAAATACCATGTGCTCCAGCAAGTGTGCCATACCCGTTTCGCCGTAGCCTTCGTGGCGAGAGCCCACCATATAAGTGATATTTACGGTAGCTGTTTGTTTCGAAGGGTCAGGAAAAAGCAATACTCTAAGGCCATTGCCCAAGACATATTCCGTGATACCTTCAACCGATGTAACCTTTACTGGGTCAGGAATTGGGGCTTTTTCTTCGGTAGCACTTACTTTCCCTTTGTTTTTTTCTTTTTTTTGAGCGAAAGCATCGCCATTGACAAATAGAAGTCCAAGAAGCATCATTACTGATAGTTGCTTCAATTGGAGGGTTCGGTAATAGTTTAACATAACTTTTTCTTTTGATTAATTGTGTAAATAATAGGCAAGAAGATAAATACAACTCAACCTGCATTCTATAACGAAGAAAATGGTTAGAATGATGAATCACAAATAAAAAATGTTAAAATGCGTTTATGATGGATAAATGGGTCAAACCACAAAACCTAAAAGGAATAAAAACACCTTGCGGGTTTTTCTTAACTTTGTTACATGCAAAAACTCCTTAAAACATACCTTCGTCGGCTTACCAATCTTACCTCTCGCAATAGGTCGCTTTTATTGCTTAGTTTACCACAAGAGCAATTTATTGATTTACACCAACTCGATTTTTTAGATAATAAACCTTCATTTGAATTCATCAATCAACTGATTGCTCAAAAAACGCAGATTCCGCTATGCGATTTGATGGATAGCAGAATGGAAAAAGTAAACGAAACAAGTAAGATTTTAAGGAAAATTGCCCGTACAGAAGCATTTATCGAGCAAGAAAGAGGATCTGAAGATTTGTACGTAGGTTATCCATTTATCAAAGGGAAACTCACAGATGGAACCGTTGTGAGGTGCCCACTTTTATTTTTTCCAGTGAGCCTTAGCAACAATGGCAAAAAATGGATACTCGAAAAGCGTGATGAAAATATTAGTTTCAATCGGAGTTTTTTGTTGGCTTATTCACATTTTAATCAAGTAAAAATTAATGATGAATTTCTCGAAACCTCATTCGATGATTTCAGCAAAGAAAGCCTTGTTTTCAGAACGCAACTCTATGAATTATTAAAGGAAAGCCCTATTGAGATTAATTTTAATCAAGATAATTTCTCCGAACAACTCACAGATTTTCAAAAAACTACCAAAGCTGATTTAGAACAACTCGAACTCAACGGCGAACTCAAGCTTTTTCCACAGGCAGTTTTGGGTATTTTCCCACAAGCTGGCTCCTATTTAGTTCCTGATTATGAACAATTATTGACAACCCCTATTCCCAACGAAGAAACATTCTTTATTTCTACTGATGAAAAAAATGCAACTAACCCTTCTTTATCATTAGCAGAAGAGTTTAAATTCTTGCCTTTTTCGGTGGATGCCTCGCAAGAAGCGGCGATTAGTCGGGTAAAAGCAGGACAATCTTTAGTTGTCCAAGGCCCTCCCGGAACTGGCAAATCGCAGTTGATTGCCAACCTGATTGCAGATTTTACTTCAAGAGGAAAAAAAGTTTTGGTTGTCTGCCAGAAACGAGTTGCCCTTGATACGGTTTTTCAACGCTTACAAAAAGCAGATTTGACTGATTTTGTGGCCCTAATTCATGATTTTAAGAATGACCGCAAAGCTTTGTTCGAAAAAATAACGAATCAAATTGAGCAAGTTGACAACTATCAAAAAAAGAATAAAAGCCTCGATGCTATTTTTTTGGAGCGGAATTTTGCCCATACCAGTCGAAGAATTGATAAACTTTCGGAAGAACTACAAAACTTCAAAAATGCCCTTTTTGATGAATCAATCTGTGGGATTTCGGTCAAAGAACTTTATCTAACCAGTAAAACAACAAACCCTTATATCGACCTTGCACAAAAGTATAAGGTATTTCATTTCAACGAATTAGCCGATTTTGAAAGTAGGCTCAAACGCTGTTTTCAATATGAAAACAAGCTCCAATCGAGCAAAGATTATGATTTTTGGGCAAGCCGAGTTTCGTTCGCCAACTTTACCTTCACCGATATTCCTAAAATAAAAAATGCTATTGATGAAGTAGTTGATTTTCAAGCGAAAAATTTTAGCTCTTATTCGGTATTAGAACTAAATCAATTCGATGAAAATATCGTAAAACAATTCTCGGAATTATTTATTAGTCAGGAGGTTATCCATATATTCGAAGTAATAAAAAAAGAAAAGAAACCATTAAGTAATCGACAATTTGACCTCAATAAAATAAACTACGAGCTAAGCGAACTCGCAAAAAATCATTGGATAGAAACATTTCTGCCTTACGAACTGCTCTTTGCTAAAAAAATACAAGTTGAGCAAGCTTTCGCTGCCAGTAAATCAGGGCTGAGCTGGTTTTCTTGGAAGATGTTTTCTAAAGACAAAAGAGAAGTTGAAGCTTTACTTTACCAAAATAGGCTTTCGCTTCAAAGTCATGATTTGGAAGTACTCATCCAGAAAATTAATAATCGAATTGCCTTTGAAAATATACGAGAGAAATTAGCAAAAAAAACGATTGATATTGACCCCAAAGATGATTTTGCAAGTATCAACGAACATTTAGAAGATTATATTCTAGCTGATAAAGCTTATGCCCTTTATACAACTCACGAGTATTTACAAACAGATACTTTTTCTTTAGAATTTTATCAAAAACTCATTGGGTTAATCATTGAAACCAAGCAAAAACTGCCCCAATGGCGGGTATTTTTGAACGATATACAATTGAGTCAACTCCAAGCTGGCTTTAGACCTGATTTAAACAATTTCCAGCTTTTTGATTACCTGCAAGAAGCTGATAGCTTAAAAAATAGTTTTGGTCATACCGAATTAGAGATTATCGAACAACTCAAACCTTTTGCCGAAACTGCCAACGAAGTTTTTCAGAATTCATTACGATTAGCTTGGATGGAACATATTGAAAAGCTTTACCCGATTTTGAGAAGTGTTAGTTCGCTAAAAATGGAACAAATGGAGGTGGAACTTCAAGAAGCGGTCATACAAAAACAAGCTTTAAGTCAAGAAATTGTTCTATTAAAACTACGCGAACAAACCTATAAAGACCTTATAATTAATCGTTTGCAAAATGTAGTTAGTTACCGAGAATTATTGCATCAAACCACAAAAAAGCGAAAACTTTGGTCTGTTAGAAAGCTTTTAGAAAACTATTCTGACGAGTTATTCAAGCTAATTCCGTGCTGGATGGCTTCTCCCGAATCAGTTTCGGCAATGTTTGAATTGAAAGAAGGTTTATTCGACTTGGTGATTTTTGATGAAGCCTCTCAATGCTTTGCCGAATATGGTATTCCTGCCATTTTTAGAGGCAAGCAAGTGGTGATTGCGGGCGATTCAAAACAGCTACAACCCAATGATTTGTATCAAATTCGCTACGAAGAAGACCTGAGTGATGAGCCCATTCTTGAAATTGATTCTCTGCTCGATTTAGCGTCACAATACCTTCCACAAGTATTATTGATGGGGCATTATCGTAGTAAATCGCTCGATTTAATTGGCTTTTCAAATCAACATTTCTATAAGAACACACTAAACTTATTACCTCATTATCAGGAAATAAACAAGAAAGAACCAGCCATTCAATTCGTAAAAGTTAATGGCATTTGGGAGAAAAACACGAATGAGCAAGAAGCCATCAAGGTAGTAGAGTTAATCAAGAATTTTCAACAAACAACAGTAACTAAGAGCATTGGCGTGGTGACTTTTAACCACCGCCAAGCAGATTTGATTGATACCATAGCTTGGAAAAATCAAGTCGATATGCATCAGGTTTTGGTGAAAAATATCGAAAATATTCAAGGAGATGAGTTTGATATTGTTATTTTCTCAGTAGGTTACGCTCCTGATACTTCTGGCAGATTATTGATGAATTTCGGGAGTTTAAATCAAATTGGGGGTGAAAATAGACTAAATGTGGCAGTTACGCGTGCCCGAGAAAACATCTATGTAATTAGTAGTATTTTACCTGCCCAGCTTAATGTAGAAAATGCCCAAAACGAAGGGCCCAAACTCTTAAAAAAGTATTTATCATACGCTCTTGCTATTTCTAATGGAGAATTTCTCCATCAATCTATTTTACCGAATAAATTTCGCTTGGATTGGTTTTTAAAAGAACAATTAAAAAAACGTAATAATCAGTATATCAGCGAATTACCTTTTGCAGATTTGACCGTAAAAAAAGAAAATGGCACTTATGAATCCTTGATTTTGACCGACGACGATTTGTATTTTGAAGGCATTTCTCCGAAAGAATCGCATGCTTATCTACCGATTAATTTACAAGCAAAAGGTTGGAAGTTTGAGCGACTTTGGAGTAGGAATTTTGTGGAGAAATAAAAGGTTTTAATAATGAAGTCTTCGCTTAAAGCGAAGACTTCATTATAATATATGACCTTAAGCTTCTTTGTTTTCAGGAATAATCATAGAAGCCAAGATACTCGTAGCTAATATACCTACAATGACGAGCAATGAATGGGTATTTGTAAACCCAAGGCCTTCCATTTGGTGGTGTAAAAGCATTTTTGCACCGATAAATGTAAGCAATACGCCCAATCCTAAAGGCAAATAACGGAATAAGCCCATAATACTCGATAAGAAAAAGAACATCGAGCGAAGTCCCATAATAGCAAAAACATTAGAGAAAAATACGATGTATGGGTCTTTTGTAATCGAGAAAATCGCTGGAATAGAATCTACTGCAAAAACAACATCAGTGCCTGCAATCACGAGCATGACCAAGAAAAGTGGCGTGATATACCATTTTTTGTAGTGCTTGTGATAAATAAAGAAATTATCTGTTACATTACGTTTGTAAACATTAAATATTTTTGATGCTGCTTTTACAACTGGGTGCTTTGCAGGCTCAATTTTCTCTTCTTCCTCTTCTTTACTAAAAAATATTTTTAGTCCCGTATAAACCAAAAATCCACCAAAAATGAAGAGAATCCACTCAAATTCTTGAATCAAGGCCGCACCGATAAAGATAAAAATAAAACGCAAAACTATTGAGCCTAAAATTCCCCAAACCAATACTTTTTTGTAGAATTTCTCATGTACACCAAACGAACTAAAGATAAGAATAAACACAAAAATATTATCAACAGAAAGCGAATATTCAGTTAAATAACCCGTCAGGTAATCAATAGCCATGCTATTTTCAAAAGCTTGTAAAGCGGCATTAAAATCAGTAGGTAATTTCAGTTTATCATAATACTTTAACCTAACAGACTCGAGGTGTGAAGCATCACTAATATCGTGAATCAAATATCCATATTGGCGTAAGAAAAAGAAAAAGCCAACCGCTAAAGCTACCCAAACCGCACTCCAAAGCCCTGCTTCTTTAAAACTAACTTTATGGCTATTCGACTTGCTAAATGCTCCTAAATCGAAGGCCATCACTAAACCCACAAAAATCGAAAAACAGGTGAAAAATATTGTTTCGTTTGAAAAATTCATAAAAGGAAAATTTAAAATATATACTGCTTAAAATCTTTGTACTTTATTTTAATAACACTGTGATTAGTTCTTTATTCACTTGTTATCAGTTGACTACTAACATATTAGTTCTCTTAGAGAGTAAATAAAACTATTTCTAATAACTAATAAAATTTCTCGAATTTGCAATTCAGATGAAACATGCTGTACTTTGTAACACAATTTCAGTTAAATTGATTTGCAAAATTGCACCGAAAACTCGAATAATTCATGTATAATGGTAAAAAAGTAGTCATCGTAATGCCAGCCTATCGTGCATCTTTGACTCTTGAACGTACTTACAAAGAAATTCCCTTTGATATTGTTGACGAAGTAATTTTAGTTGATGATTATAGCCCTGACAACACCTCAGAAGTAGCCAAAAACATTGGTATTCAACACGTTATTCGTCATGACAATAATAAAGGATATGGCGGCAACCAAAAAACTTGCTACAATAAAGCCCTTGAAATTGGAGCAGATATTGTCGTGATGGTACATCCAGATTATCAATATACTCCAAAACTAATCAGAGCTATGGTGAGTATTATTGGTGAAGACCTATATCCAGTAGTTTTTGGTTCAAGAATTTTGGGTAAAGGTGCTTTGAAGGGCGGAATGCCAATTTATAAATACATTGCTAACCGTTTTCTTACACTTACGCAAAATATTTTGATGAATCAAAAGCTTTCAGAGTATCATACGGGTTATCGTGCATTCTCACGTGAGGTACTTGAGGCCGTTCCATTCAAAAAATGTGATGATGATTTTATTTTCGATAATGAAATGATTGCCCAAATTTTTGCCAAAGGCTTTGAAATTGCTGAGGTTACTTGTCCAACTAAATATTTCGATGAAGCTTCTTCTATCAATTTTGTTAGAAGTTCAAAATACGGTTTAGGCGTTTTATGGGTTTCATTTCGCTATTGCCTATCTAATTTAGGTCTATGGAAATGGGATTTGCTTAAATAACCAGCATTATTTTTAAATAAAGAACTACGGGGAGCAGATGCTCCCCTATTTTTCTTCAGTTTCTTTGCTTTTCTCCTTGTCTTCTCCTCGTTTTGTCCATTCCTTAATCATATTTCCGCCAGTAGGAATCCAATCGGAGACCTTTGAGATAACCGTTGGGGCTACCTTCTTAACCACTGGATAAGTAAGCGATTCCTCTCTTAGTTTCTTGGGTAAATTTACATCAATACTACTCATTAACCACAGCAGTGTGCTAATACCAAAAATCCATGTAAAAACCCCTACCAAAGCTCCAGCAAAGCCATCTATGGTTCCTAAAATCGTAAATCGTAAGGCCCTACGAAGCATCCAACCCATTTTATTAATGAAGAAAATAGATGGAAAAAATATTAAAGTAAAACTCAAATAAGGCAAAAATCGGTTAGCTAAACTTTCGCCAATAACTGGGGCTATCATATTCATGCCAAAGCCCAAAAACTTAAACCCAATAACAATAGCTACCACAAATGCTGCTACCCCAATAATTTCAATAAAAAGTCCTTTTTGGTAACCTCTATAAGCACCATAAAGTAGTGGAAGGATAAAAAATAAGTCAAGCACGTTCATAAAAATTCTATTTCTTCTGCAAAGGTACGATTCTCTTCAAAAGGCACAAAAATAGGGCAAATTGAAATTTGCCCTTACAATTTTCTATACTCGGTCATTTCTTTTAAAATTCAATCGGTATTCCTTGAAGAGCGGTTTCCTCATCAGGTAAGATTTCATTATTATCCCAAATACCAGTCAAGAGTGTTTCAGAATATGAATAGGGTAAGCCATTTTCAAGCATCAATTGATTTGCCTCAAAAGATTCATATTCATAATTGTGAAATTTATATGAAAACTGTCCATCAGCATCATCCAAAATCAAATACCATACGCGGGGCGTACCATCATTGGCCGGCATTCCAATCACCCCTGCGTTGAGCCAATATTTACCAGCTTTTTCTTGCCCGAATGGTAAGCCACAATGCCCTGCTAAAACTACATTGGCATTAGTTTTTGAGAAATTGTAAGCTTTTACGGCCCAATCGGTAGAGCGAAAGATAAACTCCGAAATATGCTCATAAGAGCCATGAATTACTTCAATTTTTTGTTTGGCATATTCAAAAGTGAGTCTTTCTGGAAGTTGAGCAAGAAAATTAAGGTTACGTTCAGTCATTTGCATGACCGCGAACGGGAACCATTGTTTCGAAAAGATATCACATCTACTGCCTTCCTCAAAATTACAGCCACAATCCTCCGTCTCATTGATTAAGTTTTGCTCTACATTTCCCTGAATAGCCCAAATACCCCAATCTTCCACAAAATCAATACATTCGCTCGGAGAAGCACAATAGCCCACAATATCACCAGTGCAAATAATATTTTGTGGTGGAATTTGAGCCTCATCAGCAATTCGACGAAGTTCTTCCAGTGATTGGTAATTGGAGTAAATACCTCCAAAAACCAAAATTTTTCCGCTTATTTCTCCAATATTTTTAGTTAACTGACTCAATTTTCTTTCTAAATAAAACTGGTAATAAAAAAACAATAAAACATACGATTGTACCGAAGAAATTGATGCTTAACAAATCGGCATATTTTCCTTCAGAAATCAACATAAATGATGGAACTGGATAAAAAATCATCCAAAAACCAAAAATAACTCCCGAAATAACTGAGGCAAAATAGGAAATTTGAGGGGCGTCTATGTTCCAAAAGATAAATATTGGTGCAAGTCCCATGACCATTGTGCCACTAATCGTGGTTGCTGATAATATTTCGGGGTTAAAGAATATAGGTATTGTGCCCAGAACAGCAATGGCTGTCATCGTAAGCCGAGCCTTTGAAACGCTGATACCTTTTTCTTTCAGTAAATCAATATGTACTAATTTAGCAGTTGAGGTAAAAGTAGAATCAATGGTAGCTGCGGCAGAAGTAAGCATAATGGTATTCATAACCAATAATAAACTCGTACCTAAAAATTTCGCTACCCCGATAGTTGCAGGAGCATCTAAAGCTCTTATTTTGGCAAAAATACCCACAAAGCTAAATAATATGATGCATAAGGCTCCGATTATGGTAGCCCATAGATATGATTTAAGTGTTGTTTTAGGGCTCGAAATAAAACCTCGGTCAGTGAGTATGGGGTCATGAAATGGATAACTTAAGACTTGAATCAAAGCTACCAAAAGTAGATTAACCCCTTGAGCCATTGACCAATTGCCACTCTGTATGAATGTTTTTACTCCTCCATCAGTTTCTGGAATGATGATTCCCAAAATCATGACCATCAATAGTACAAAAAAAGACATTTGAATAAGGTCGGTGATAATAGAGGTTCGCATCCCTCCTTTAAGTGTGTAGGCAAGTGTAAGAAGCGTAAAAACTGTAAGAGAAGCAAAATAAGGTATACTTCCCTTTTCACCGAAATAACTCCCAACAATCATAGTGTTCGACCAAATTTCATTCAACAATCGAAATCCTATCAGAATCGTAAATAAAACAACTGCCCCTTGCCCATACTTAGTTTGTAAGAATTGATGAATACTCTGATAATTACCCTTCGTACGCATACGATAAATAATTAGCCCAGCCACCAAAAACGATAAGTAATAGCCTGCATAAGCCACACCACCCACAATGCCAAATTGGAAACCTAAATCGGCAGCATTAGTTATTGATTTGGCAAATAACCAACAAATCACTAAACTACTGGTCAATAGAAAAGCACTAGGTGGCTCATCATTATGGCTACCTCTAAAAAAATCATTGACTTTTGTTGACCATGGTGAAACCCAAAACAGTACAATATTGACCGCTATTAAGATTATCCATTGCCACGTAAGTGTACTCATATTGTTTATTTTTAACGGTGTATTTTGAAAAACAGAACCTCGAAGGACTGAAACAATTATAGACCGCCGAAACGACATTACAAAATTATTTCATCTCTTCGAGATTCAAAATATCTGTAATTATTACGCTTGCTATAATCTTATCATCCCTTCAGGATTTTTGAATTTTTATGCTTAATTATCCCACCAAACTGATGAATTGATGCTATTTTTATTGGTTTTTTCAGCTGCGGACTTGAAGTTCACATTATTTAGAGCATCTTCGGTGGTTGGATAAGGCATTCGCACGGGAATAAGATTTTGGTTTAAACTGGCAGCAATTGTTTTAAATTTCGGGAATCCTGTTCGACGGAACTCTGTCCAGCCTTCATAACCATTTATTATATTGGCTATCCATTTCTGGGTAATAATCTGTTCGATTGGATTTGCCCCACCGATTTTATATGCAGCAGGACCCGTTTTCAGATAATTTGCAGGCATGGTTGAATACCAATAATCGAATGCCTGACTCACGCCAGTTTCATACAAAACTTTGGCATCGGCAGTAATTAAGCCTTTCTCTGCTGCTTCGGCAAGCAAGAAATTCATTTCAAAACTTGTTAAAAAATTGGCTTTTAATTTACCCGCATCTTCTCTAAAAATTCGGCCTGAAAACGAATAATTTCCAACCGATATAGATAGTTTTGAGGCATCAGGGCCATTCAATAATCCTTTGTAGACATTTGCATTGTTGGCAGTAGGGCGGAATAAAACTTGCTTGCGGGGGTCATCCAATTTAGTTAATATTTCATCCATCGTTTCCGACATAATGAATAAATTAAAATCGCCAATACGTGCTGTTGACATACGAAAATTATTCGGTTGTGAAGCCGTAAATGCATATACTGCATTTTGTGTAGCATCTTTTATGTAGTCTCCGCTGGCATAGATTTGTTTTAATTGCTCGGCTACATTCTCTTTTGCTGAAATACGCATCAAAGCCTTGAACTTCAATGAATTAGCAAAACTTTTCCACTTACTAAGGTCACCATTGAAGATAATATCACCTTGTAGTTTTGGAGCTCCTTTATAATTCGTGATGGCTGCAATAGCCGCATCTAAGTTTTCAATTATTCCTCCTTTTCCCAAATAAATATCTCTTTGGGTATCAAACCTAGGAGTTACATTGCCTTCCTTACCCTTCAAGGCCTCTGAATAGGGCACATCGCCGTAGAGGTCAGTTAGCACGCTTGCTAAATAAGCCTTGTAAATCAAAGCAGGTCCTTCATAAACAGCATAAGCAGCATTTCCTTTTGATTTGGCCAGGAGAATCTCGTTATCACGCAGATTTTCATAGAGAAAAGGCCAAGGATTTCCTCCATATTGTGGTTCTGTTAGACTATGGCGGTCGAATAAATTAAAATCAATGGCGGTGAATAATTGCCCCAATAAATTACCCGCCACAAAACCTTCATACGACATTTGGTCGGCATAATCGAACAATTCTTTTCTAAGTAAAAGTTCGGGTTGAACATCAACAGGGGCAGTTGGATTAATATTTAACTTCTCGAAATTATTCGTACAGCTTACACCACTTACCAATAATATTGCAATAATATATTTATCAAATTTCTTCATTTCTGTATTTTTTAGGGAAAACTTTTAGAAGGTTATACCTAACTTAATTCCAAAACTACGAGTGGTTGGATAACTCATATCTTCCACTCCTGACATCAACTTTTGCCCTTGAAAACCAAACTGCTCAGGATCGAAATGTGGTATATGACTGAATGCATACAAGTTTCTTCCTATAAGCGATACATTTAGACTTTCAATCTTATTTTTTAACCAAGATTTGGGTAGTTCATAGCCTATCAATACCTCACGTAGTTTCAAGTAGGAAGCATTGTAAGTATTATTTTCTTCGTGGTTACGGTCATAATACATTCGATAATACGTTTCTGCATTTAGAGCAACCGTATTTGGCTGATAATTAGGATTTTCGATAGTTCCAACATTCACTACGCCTTTGGCTATAATACCAGCAGTAGGGCGATTTTCGGTTTCTATTAATTGTCCTGCGACTGCGGCTAACGCTAAGGTGCGAGAGACCAATTTTCCACCTTGTCGCCAATCAAATAGAAAACCTAATTGGAAGTTTTTGTAGCTCAAAGAATTATTGAAACCCAACATAAAATCAGGATTATAGTTACCCAATTTAATGAGGTTATTGTTTACAATATAGCGTCCATCTTTGCCGATAATAAATTCTCCTTTTTCGTTTTTCAAATAGCCAGTTCCGTACATATCACCCATTCGGCCGCCCACTTGTACTTGATACCATACCGTTTGATTTACGCTATCATAAATTCGGTTATAAGCCAGAGTAATGGTTTGTCCAGGAATTGGGAGTTTTTCAACAATATTTTTATAAGTAGAAAAATTGAAAGTACTTCGCCAAGAAAATTCTTGCGTACGAATCGGTAATAAATCAAGCACTACCTCTAGCCCCTTACTTCGCACCGCTCCACCATTGACACTTTGTTGAACATACCCAGATGATAAAGCAATAGGCAAAGAAATTATCTGATTTTTATTAAGAGCATTGAAGTAAGTAACATCGAGTTTGATTTTATCATTCAAGAATCTAATATCTGCACCTAATTCGGTCGAACTAATACTTTCAGGCTTCAGATTTGCATTCGAGATTTGACTTTGGTCGCTGAAAGTAGGTAAGCCCCCCACAGGCGTACGAGCCACGAAAGTTCCGATAGTTTGGAAAGGACTAGTATCATTTCCTACTTGTGCATAGCTTGCACGAAGTTTTAAGAAAGAAATAGCCATTGGTAATTTTACAAAGTTAGAAACAACTAAACCAGCAGAAACGGATGGATAAAAGAAAGAAGTATTGGCCGATGAAGTAGCAGTTGCTAAAGCACTCGACCAATCGTTTCTACCAGTAATATCTACAAACAGAAAATCCTTAAAGCTAAATTTTGCTAAACCATACAAGCTATTGATGCGTTTATTACCAACTGCCTGATAGTATTCCAAAGGAGAAGCTGCATTTGATAAAGCATATACGCCGGGCTGTGCCAGAGAAAGAGCCTGTACTTGTTCATTGACCGCTCGTTGATCCATGCGATTGCCTCCCGCAGAAATATCCACACTCAATACCCCAAGTTTTTTTGTGTAGTTGAGCATGAAGTCGGAGTTTATTTCTCGATAAAATACGTTTTGCTCAGCATAAGCCCCAGTTTTAAATCGATTCGAGCTAAAAGCACGGCGGAAAGTACGGTCTTCATTTTGGTAATCCATTCCTGTACGTACTTGCAAAGAAAGCTCTGGTGTAAATTCGTAGCGAGCCGAGAGGTTTCCAAAAACACGGTCTCGATTAAAAGCATTACGGTTTTCGTAGAGCGTAAAATATGGGTTATCGAAATAGGTGTAATTATAGGAGAACTGTTGAACATTTTCTAAACCCGGTTGCCAATAGTTTTTAAGCGGTTCGATATTATTTGAGCGTCCGAACCACGCCACCATTGCATAATTAATATTCTCTGAGCCGTATTTGGTAGCTGGTCGGTTCGAACTTCCGGCGTTTACATAATTTATATTTGAAGTAATTTTAAGCTTAGAAATAGGCGAAAAATTAAAAGCTGTTGAGACCGTTCGACGCTTCAAATCTACTCCTGGAATATATGATTTACTATTTAAATCTGTCATTGAAAGACGAAAATTACCTTTTTCATTGCCAGCAGTAAAGGCTAAGTTATTGATGGTAGTATGACCCGTCTGATAGAAATCCTTTAGATTATTGGGGTAAGCAACAAAGGGTGTAGGCGTAATTGGTAAACCACCATGAATCGCTACATCGCCCGCCCTAACTACTTGACCATTGACTAATGTAACGGGGCTATCATACTGTGGTAATGACAGACCAGCATCTAATTTGGGGCCATAACTGTAGGTGATATTATCATTGATACCCCCACCAAGTCCATCTTTGTAAGCATATTGTCCACTATTACCTAAACCAAAAGTATTCTGAAAAACTGGTAGTTGAAAAGGTGTTTCAGCGTAATTCGAAGAATTGAATGAAATACCTATCCCCCTAGATTTTGCTCCTGTTTTAGTCTTGATAATAATTACCCCATTCGATGCACGGGTACCATAAAGTGCCGCCGCCGATGGCCCTTTTAGCACTGTAACCGACTCAATGTCATCAGGGTTTACCTCCATCGCTCCATTTCCGAAATCAACTTCCATGAAACCATTGGCATCATCGTTCACATTATTAACAATTGTATTATTGTTAATCGGAATACCATCTACTACAAAAAGTGGATTAGTATTTGTAAATGATGACTCTCCCCTTATACTTATACGTGTAGTTGAACCAACCCCCGTTGAACCCGCTGTTATATTTACACCTGCAATTTTTCCAGCCAAATTATCTAAAAAATTAGTTGATTTGACTTTACTTACTTCTTTGGCATCTATTTGTTGTACTGCATAACCAAGGTTTCTCGATTGTCGTTCTAAACCAAGAGCAGTTACAACTACCTCACCCAAAACTTCTCCTGACTCTAAACGAATCGTCAATTCAGATTGCCCTCCTAATGCTACTTCTTGGGTTTTATAACCAACAGATGAAACTTTTATTTGTTGAGTTTTTGAGTCAATATTTAGCGTAAATTCACCATTTTCGTTAGTTACTGTTCCTACAACATTCTTTCCATTGATGGCACTTATACTGGCTCCAACAATCGCCATTCGATTTTCAGAATCGATAATTTTTCCAGTAATTTTTCTATTTTGCTGAGCCATAGCTGATAACGAAAGTATCAGGCCAGACAACACCAATATTATATTTTTAGTAATTTTATTAGTCATGATAATTTATTCAAGATTAATACACTTAGGCAAAAACATACCTTTTTCTTCAAGTTTGAAAGCTCAAAGAATAGTGTTCATGATTATTTTGAGAACCGAATACTTCTTAGGCAACTTCACCTCCACACGAGCTACCAGCACCCGCTGTGCAGCCATAACAATGCTGGTTTACAATTACCGACCGATTACTTAGCTCATCGTAATCAAACTCGCTGATATGCTTTGCTCCAGCTGCTACTTTCAAATCAAGCATTTGATTAAAATCGCAATCATATAGATAACCATCCCAACCAATCGAAAGCGTATTACGGCACATGACATTGGTAGCTGCTACAGGGTTATAAGCAGCAATGAGCTTTTCCATGTAAGTACTGTAATTGCCACTTACAAGCAAATAATCGAGATAACGACTAATTGGAATATTGGTGATGGCAAAAAGTGAGTTGAACTCAATATTGAATTTTGTTTTCAGCACACGCTTAAACTCTTTCTCCAAACCAGTTTGGCTCGACGGCAAAAATGCTCCTGCTGGGTTATAAACTAAGTTGAGAATTAGACCTGTATCTTCCATTCCATACCCAACGGCGTTGAGCATTTGAAGGGCCTTGATAGAATCTTCAAAAACGCCATCACCACGCTGTGAATCTGTACGGTTAGCATTCGTAGCTGGCAATGAAGAAACCACCTCTACTCTATTTTCTTTGAAGAATTCAGGTAAATCGTGGTATTTAGGATTTGCCAATATAATCGTCAAATTACATCGAACAATTATTTTTATGTTCGCATCAGCTTTGCGAATTTCTTCTACAAACCACCTAAAATTATTATTCATTTCGGGTGCTCCACCCGTTAAGTCAACAGTAGTGAATTTATATTTCTTTAGAATATCCACGCAATACTGCATGGTTTCACGAGTCATAATTTCTTTACGGTCAGGACCTGCATCTACGTGGCAATGTTTGCATACCTGATTACACATCTTACCTACGTTAATCTGAAAAATCTCAAGCTTAGTAGGTTTTAGTGGAAACAAGTTTATTTCTGAAAGTTTTTCTTTAAATAAAGGCATTTCACGACCTAAAAGCTCGCGGTCGTTTAAAACCTTTAACTGAAAGGCAGATTCTCCTAATTGGCTCTTTTGAGCTTTTAAACTTTTTACAGGATTCATATAATTTTATTAGAGCGGTACTCCGCAGATTATCGGACTATCTGTTTGGTGTCAATGTTTCTCCAACCCTTGCACATTTTTTATCAAAATATATTTACATCATTAGTTCTTTAGCCTTATTGATCATCTGCACACTATGTACGAGTTTCACACCAGCCGCCATTGCTGCCGAAACATGTACTGCCTCCATCATTTCGTCTTCGGTGCAACCTTTAGCCAAAGTGTCAGCCGTATAGGCATCTATACAATAAGGACACTGCATAGTATGGGCAACTGCCAGTGCTATTAACGATTTTTCACGTTCGGTCAAAGCTCCTTCTTTAAATGTTTCTCCGTAATAATCAAAAAACTTTTTGGCCAAATCTTGTCCGCCAAACTCACCTATTTTTCCAAATTTTGCTAAGTCATCAGAGTTGTAATATGCTTTCATTGGGAATTTGTTTTGATTTAAAAAATGCATAATTAGGCATCGATCTGAATTGACCGATTTATAAAAATTTAAGCATGTTTGTTTTTAAATCGAAGGAGGAGCCCTTAATAAATGATAAGAATTAGTGCAAAGTTTGAAAATAAACACGCTTAATTCTTGAAAAGAAGAATACTTTTGTTGAATAGTTTGTACTAGGAATGCTATCAAATGTTTGGCGTGTTGATAGCCTTTTAATTCTTCAAAAGTATGAATATCGGCTAATGTTTCAAGCCATTCAATCTGCTGATTACCATATTGATTTAGATAGCTTTGAAGCATTTTCCCACTTTGCCAAGCGAGATTTTCGAAGGTTGAAGGCTCGAAACTTTCTTTTGATACCCCTAATAAATATACGCCACCGCGTCGGTCGGGACCAAGTACAGTTTCTGAATTATTTAATTTTTCGGCTGCTTCTAAAAGCTTGGCTTTATTGAGTGCTAAACAATCATTCCCAATACATATAACTTTTGCAAAACCTTGCTCAAAAACTAATTGAATTGCTTCAGAAAGTTGTATTCCAAAAGGTTTTGATGACTTAGAAATGAGTTGATTAGAATAAAAAACTGGTAATTGTGTGGCTGCCGAAACTTGTTTAACAAAACTATTAAGTTTACTAAATACCCATTGATTGGCCCCAATATTATTTTTAGGAGTTAGCCTTTTATTAGATGCATCTTTAGATTCATCCTGCAAAAAAACCAATATGGCAGTAGTATTTTTCAATTTGCTTTTAAGCTTTCGTATTGTCGTTTAAACAAGATACGTAAATATTTGTTTCTTGGATTTCATTTATTACTAAAAAACCGCAAGCTTTTTATATTTAATTACTTGCGGTTATTAATCTATTCTAGGAACATTTTATTGCTTACTATATTTAGCAATATGTTCTTTTATCTTGATAATACGATTTTCCGGACTTGGGTGTGTACTCATAAATTCAGCAGTTTGTTGGCCGCCACTTGCTTCTTCTAAAATTTCCATCACTTGAATCATCGCATTAGGGTCATAGCCAGCTTGAATCATGTACTTTACGCCAAACTCATCTGACTGTAATTCATCATTTCGCCCGAACTTCATTTGTTGAATTTGTGCCACATACTGAGCGATTTGTCCACCACCCATTCCTGTCCCATCAGAAGTGGCAGTAGCTACTGCACCTACTAATCCTTGGTAAAAATCAGACTTTGCCATTTGCTGAGCAGAATGGCGGTGAATCACGTGGCCCACTTCATGGCCTAGTACACCAGCCAATTGGTCTTCAGATTTTAGGCGTTTTAAAAGGCCAACCGTAATGAAGATTTGTCCACCAGGTAAAGCAAATGCATTCACTGTTTGGTCATCGGCCAATACATGGAAATCAAATTGATAAGGAATCTTAACTCCTTTTGCTTTGGCTTCTTCATCTACTTGCTTGACAATTTTATACCCAACGGCCTTGGCTTCTTGTTGTACTTCATTATCAGCGTATAGACCACCATATTCTTGAGCCATCTGAGGAGCACTTTGTAAACCCATCGCCACTTCTTGTTCGGGCGTTAGGTCAATATGTTGTTTTTCGCCAGTAACAGGATTTACCTGATTTTTACTGTAATAACTAATCAAAGCAACGATTGCCATCACGATGCCTATCAGAAATCTGAACTTTAAACCAGATGATTGCATGATTAAAAAGGTTTATTTTTTTGTTTTTCAAAATAAGACTGAACTTTTATCAATTCGAAACAAGTATATTGAACTTTATTTTAAAATTGATAGTGCAGCATCAATATATGTGAAATTCTCAGGCTGAAAATGATGAATATGCTTAGTCGGTTTGGTTTCGCCTAATCGTACAATGATAGCATTTTTTTCTCGAATAGTATATACGTATTGTCCAAAAAGGCCATTCATAGCTGGTATCGAAAAGCCCTTATGGTTGAATATCCAAAACTGGTATCCATAATAATCAACAGGCTTGCCACCTTCGGTTGGGTCTTTTAAGTATAAAGCAGGCGAAGTTGCGGCTCTCATGTAAGCTTCTGGTACAATTTGTTTATCTTTCCACTTGCCGTATGTACGCATCAATTCGCCAAAACGAGCGTAATCGCGAGCAACACCATTGAAGCAACAAAAGGCTTTCTCATGCTGTTGGTCTCCATCGAGTAGCCATTTAGCGTCGTTTTCTGCACCCATTGGGTTTATAAAATAGTTAGAAGTAAGCTCCGAAATACTTTTACCAAATGCCTTTTCTACAATTAAACCTAATACTTGCGTATCGCCACTTCTATATTCCCAGTTGATACCTGCTGGCTCTTGGGCTTCCATCTGTTCTACAACATAATTCAAATCATCGGCATAATACATTTTCGCCGCGAGGCCCATATAACTTTTATCACTTTCTTTGTAGTTTGTGCCAGAACTCATCGTAAGTAAGTCTTTTATCTTAACTTTAGCTAGTTTACCTTCTTTAAAATGAGGTACATAATTTCCTGCAAGTTCATCAATAGACTTAATTTTTCCTTCCCTCACAGCAATACCCACTAGCATTGAAATGATACTTTTTGCGGCAGAAAATGACCCACTGATGCTATCTTTGGTAAATCCATCGAAGTAACGTTCATAAAGAATCTTGCCATTTTGGATGACTATGAATGCATGCGTATTATTTGAATCTATTTGTGCGATAAGCGAATCAGGAATCTGAACTTTATTATAAAGAGAATCTTGAGGCCAAACTTGTGGAGCACCTCCATTCTCAATATGTCGTGTTGGATGTGTACGAAAATCAAAAATAGAATGTTTCCCCCACGATATGAAATTACGGATATGGTCAAAAGGTTGGAGGAATAAAGCCCCCGAAGCCACAGCAGCAGCAGTCAGAACTCCGAAGAGTATTTTTTTCATAATTAGTTATTTATTAGGTTTTATAGTTTAGAGAAAGGGCGTAAAATTAGTATTTTAATCTATTTTTTGATAAAAAATGGTTTGAATAAAAGATAATTTTTAAGTATCTTGACTATCAATAGATTATAAGCACTATATTAGAAAAAAGTTACAATTATCGAAAACATTCGTTGTGAACAAACGATTATGTAACTATATTTGGCATACAATTCTACTGTCAAGCAGTCCCAAAGAATAATGTAAATACTTTAGCGGTTCACCGCAAACCAATAAACTCCAATAAAATACAAACTCCAATGACTGACGCTGAACTATTACAAGTTGAACCTCTTCTGATTGAAGACAAAACTCGTTTCGTTCTATTCCCAATCAAACACAACGATATTTGGGAATTTTATAAAAAACATGAGGCATCTTTCTGGACAGCCGAAGAAATTGACCTCTCACCAGATTTACAAGACTGGGCAAAATTAAGCGATGGTGAACGCCACTTTATTTCTCATGTACTAGCATTTTTTGCCGCATCTGATGGCATCGTAAATGAAAACTTAGCGGTAAACTTTATCTCTCGCGTACAATTTGCCGAAGCTAAATGTTTTTATGGTTTCCAAATTATGATGGAAAACATTCACTCCGAAACTTACTCTTTATTGATTGATACCTATATCAAAGATGCGGTAGAAAGAGATAAAATGTTAAATGCTATCGACCATATTCCATGCGTAAAGAAAAAGGCCGATTGGGCATTGAAATGGATTGAGCAAGGAAACTTCATCGACCGCTTATTGGCATTTGCCGTAGTGGAAGGAATATTCTTCTCAGGTTCTTTCTGCTCTATTTTCTGGTTGAAAAAGCGTGGTTTAATGCCAGGCCTTACTTTCTCGAATGAGCTTATTTCTCGTGATGAAGGCTTACACCGTGATTTCGCTTGTTTACTTTATACACAATACATTCAAAATAAATATCCAGCCGATAAAGTGTATTCTTTGGTACGTGATGCGGTAGAAATTGAGAAAGAATTTGTAACTGATGCTCTTCCTGTTTCATTAATTGGTATGAATGCCGAATTGATGTGTCAGTACATTGAATTCGTAGCCGACCACCTCTTAGAGTCTTTAGGCTTGAACAAAATTTATAATGCTGCCAATCCGTTCGATTTCATGGATATGATTTCACTTCAAGGAAAAACTAACTTCTTTGAAAAACGCGTAGGCGAATACCAAAAGTCTGGTGTGATGTCGCAAAAGAGCGATATGGCATTCTCTTTAGATGAAGATTTCTAATTGAAAATATTCAATAATAAACAAAAGCCTGTGAATGTAATATTTCACAGGCTTTTTGTTTGTAGAGCAAATATCCTTGATTTAGCTCTAAACAAGCTAATTTACATTTCTACTACTATTTGCTTATCGGGTTTTAGGGGCAGTACTTGAGAAACACCTGTTTTTATTTCCTCAGCAAGCACTTCCAATAAACGCGTTTTTACGAAATGTCGGTAAGTAACCAAGCTAATTTCTCGTACAGGAACGGGGGCTTTAAACTCACGTAACTGTTTCTTTTGCTTAGCATCAAAATTGATAACAGCCAATTCGGGTACAACCGTAATACCATTATTCATTTCTACAATTTTCAACAACGATTCTATACTTCCAGCTTCATATTCGAGATTACCA
Organism: Emticicia oligotrophica DSM 17448; assembly: GCF_000263195.1. Classification (GTDB taxonomy): domain Bacteria; phylum Bacteroidota; class Bacteroidia; order Cytophagales; family Spirosomataceae; genus Emticicia; species Emticicia oligotrophica. The sequence continues at coordinate 2,652,045 of NC_018748.1, read as the reverse complement.
AAGTCGGTATTTTTTTTGCGTAATTCACACAAATTCATCATCTGCGAACGTAAACAATGACCTTCCTCTAAAAGCCAAAGTCGATTCACATCTATTTCTTCGGGTAAAATAAATTTTTTCCTGAGTGTGGTTTCTTTGTCAGAAACAAAAACTACCAATTTTTCGTAGAAAAGAGGATATTCTTTGAGCCCCTCAATATTTATGGGTGTTGCTAAAATCCCCACATCAAGCAAATCTTTTTCGAGTTGCTCTACAATTTGATTCGTATTCAACTCACTGACTTTTACCTTAAGTTGAGGGTTGTTTTTGAGCAACTTATATAAAAACAAAGGCAATAAGTAAGGTGCTAAAGTAGGTATAATACCAATTCGTAAATGACCTTTTACTTCAAATTTGGTATCTTTTGCTAACTGCTTCAAAAAAGCAGTTTCTTTCAAAACTATCTTTGCTTGTCCGATTATTTCCTTACCAGCTTCGGTTGGAATAACAGGTTGCTTACTTCGGTCGAAAATCACTACTTCAAGCTCTTCTTCCAGCTTTTTTATCATCATACTCAGTGTAGCCTGTGTCACACAACATTCATCAGCAGCCTTTTGGAAGTGACGATGCTTATCTACCGCTATGATATATTCTAATTGTTGAAAATTCATATTCTAATATTAAATCATATACAAAGGTAAATGCTTATTTTGCCGTTTTCTAAGCAATACTTTTTGTTTTTGCTCAAAAAAATTATTTTTTCTGATTTTTCTGTAACCTTTCTTTTCATGCTCGGTTTCCACATTCAAATACGCAAAATTATATAAATCCTGAAGCTTGAACGCTATATCTGATAATAACCTGATGCTCAAAGTAAAAGCGGGCGATTTAGACAAGATGGGCTTGCTCTTTGAGCGGTATCATCGAGCACTATTCGCATTCTTTTACCACCTAACGGGCGAATCGGCATACAGTGAAGATTTAGTACAAACCGTATTTTATAGAATGTTGAAGTATAGACACACATTTTCGGCTGAAAGTGGGGAATTTCGTACTTGGATGTATCATTTAGGCAGAAATGTCATGAATGATGCCCTTAGAAAAAATAAACGAATGGTGTATCAAGCAGATATGAGCTCTGTAAGTGAGCGAAACTTAGCCGAACCAGCTGCAGATTTTCAATTGGAAAAGAAACAAGAGATTGATAACCTGCATGCTGCTCTGAATAAGCTCAGTAACGAGCACCGAGAAGTATTAGTTTTGAGCCGTTTTCAAGATTTATCTTATCAGGAAATCGCCAGTATTTTACAAACTTCTGAAGGAAATATTAAAGTTAAAGTGCACCGAGCCATGAAAGAGTTAAAGAGTATTTATTTGAAAGAAATGATTTGATTTGCTTTATGAACGAACAATTTGATGATATTGAAAAATCGCTTTGGGAGCAACTCGGTCGCCTACAAACACCAGAACCGAGTCGTGATATGAAACCCAGTTTTCATGCCATGCTCGAAACTTACAAAGCCGAAGTAGAAGAGAAAAAAGCAAATTCTTGGACTAAACGCTTTACTGATTTACAACAAATATTCACCTACAAACCTGCCTATAATTGGGCTTATGGCTTAGTTATTTTAGTTGTAGGTGTAAGTATTGGTTATTTTTCTGGAAAACCCAATAGTACAGTTACAAGTAGCCAAGAAGATGTAAAAAAGCTTTCATCTGAAGTACAGGAAATGAAAGAAATGATGATGCTTTCGATGCTTGAAAATCCAACGGCCACCGAACGCCTCAAAGCGGTGAGTTATACGCAAGAATTACCCAAAGTTGATGATAAAATAATTGATGCCTTGCTTACAACGCTCAATTCTGACCCCAATGAAAATGTAAGACTCGTTACCCTCGAAGCATTGGTTCAGTTGGCCGATAATCCAAAAGTACGTGAAGGCCTAGTACAGTCATTGATGAAGCAAGAATCACCATTGGTACAAGTGGCACTTGCCGATGCGATGGTCAAATTACAAGAAAAACGCTCAATCAAACAATTTAAGCAATTACTACAAAAAGAGAACCTCAATGAAGCTGTAAAAGGTAAAATTGAGCAGACGATTCAAGTACTTTCGTAAAAACAAAACAACACAAAATTATGAAAAAGTTAATTGTCCCGATTTTGTCGGGGTTGGTATTATCATGCATAAAAACGCCTGCCCAAGACACCAAATTCAGTGAAAAAATACAAAAAGAATTCACTGTTTCACCAAATAGCGTGCTGGCCGTCTATAATATTGATGGCTTTATTAAGGTCGAAGGCTATGCTGGCAATAAAGTTTCAATTGAAGTTGACAAAACACTTTCGGCCGAAACACAGGAGGATTTAGAAAAGGGAAAGCGAGAATTTAAACTGGAATTTGAGCAAAAAGGCGATAGTTTATTTGCCTACATTGCAGAACCGTGGGATTCTCGTCCGAACAGAAACCAAGATAGATGGAACAATGATAACCGCAAAATTCGCTATCGTAGTAACCTAAATTTTACGATAAAAGTACCTAAATCTATGAATTTAGTGGTTTCAACCATTAATAACGGTGATATTCATGTACATGAAGTTGATGGGCAAATAAAAGCCAACAATATCAATGGAAAAATTACGCTAAAAGACATTAAAGCGGCCAATGATGTGCATACAATTAATGGTGATGTAACCATCAATTACCTAACATTACCACCCGATAATGCTAAGTATTATACACTAAATGGGAATCTAAATATCAGTTATCCTGCCAATTTTTCGGCCGATTGTGAGTTTAAAACTTTCCAAGGAGATTTTTTCACTGATTTTGAGGAAGTAGAAACACTACCTGCCAAAGTTATGCGAACAACCAAAGAATCAGAAAAAGGAACGACTCACAAGCTTAGCAAAGGTAGCTTAATTAGGATTGGAAAAGGTGGTAAAAACTTAAAATTCGAAACTTTCAACGGAAATATTTATATCAAAAAAGCATAAACATTCAACTGAGTTTGTGCATAAACAAAAATAAAATGAAGACAAATAAAATCATATTTTCTGCTTTAATGCTTTCAGTTTCTGCATTAAGCACTTTCGCTCAAGACCGCGACCAACTCATTGTACCACTTTCTGACCCAGCCAAAGAAGCTAAAATAAATGTAAATTTAATTACGGGTTCAATAAAAGTAGTTAGTTATGAAGGTAAAGATATTATTATTGATGCCATAGCTCCCATTTCGGAGAAAAAACAATCGAATGAACGAACGGATGGTATGAAACGAATCTCAACAAATGATGGCTTCGAACTCATCGCTCGCGAGCAAAACAATAATGTCAATGTAAGTATCGACCGCGTAAACATGAAGGTCAATTTAACTATCAAAGTACCTCGTAAATCATCTTTAAAGCTGAAAACTATCAACAATGGTGATATTTATGTGGAAAATGTATCAGGCAACCACGAAATTTCGAATATTAATGGAGAGATTAAAATGAAAAATATTTCGGGAAGCGTTGTGGCTAACACCATCAATGAAGATATCATCATTAATTTTACTGATATTACGCCCAATACGCCAATGGCATTTACTACACTCAATGGCAATGTTGATATTAGTTTTCCAGCTTCGCTAAAAGCTAACGTAAAACTCAAATCTGATATGGGTGAAGTGCTTACTGACTTTGATATTGAAGTAGATAAAACGCCTGCTAAAATCAAACAAACTGCTGATAAAGAGAAAGGGCTTTACAAAATTCAGAAAGACGAATGGACTTACGGCAAAATCAATGGAGGTGGGCCAGAAATCATGATGAAAACCATGCATGGAGATGTGCTGATTCGTAAATTAAAATAAAAAAATAAAACCCCAGCCGAATTTCGACTGGGGCTAATGTTTAGTTTAGGGTAAGTATCAAAATCTTATTTTACTGGTTGTGCCCCTGCATAGACCAAGGCATTACCCACAATTGCAATATCTTTTAATAGACTCATCATCACTATTTTCCACTATCCGCCATCACATCAAGCAATGATTTATCGTTCGTAAGTAACGAAATTACTACTTTTACTGTTTCAATAAGAAGTTTAGCTTCGATTAATTTCGCTGTAATATTAAATTTTTTATCAAATAAATACAAATATTTGTTGAAAAATTTATGTATATACATTTATTTTAAACATTCAATAAAACACAACGTTTAATGATAAAATGAAATCCTTGGGTCAAGATGTCTAAATCCTTGCTAAAATATAAGAACTACGATGTTCATTCGATAACCACCAGCTATGCAGAGCAAATCAATGCCAATATCGCCACGTGGGTTATGCAAGTTGCTATGGGCGGCAAAATAGTTTGTGTAGCCCTTTATAAAATTGATTATACAATTTCATTAGTCAGACAATCGAAGATTTTGAATATCAATTTATTAGCCAAAGAGCAAACCAATTTAATTCCAAAATTAGGTAGAAAGAGTGGTTTAGATTCTAATAAATTTAAGAATCTAAAGTATGAATTAGATGAAAGGGGATGCCCTTTTCTCTTGGAAAGTATTGGGTATTTACAATGTAAAGTATTACATTCGACTGATGCAGGCGACCACGAACTTTTTGTATGTGAGGTGCTCAAGCAAGTTGTATTAAACCCTGACAAAGAGGTTATGACCAATAATTACCTCCGAGAACGTGGTTTGGTAAGGGGCTAAAATAATAAGGTGCTAAGGTAAATTACTCTGACACCGTTACTATTATTATTTTTGGTATAATAGCAAAAAATTAGTTGTCACATCCCCGAATAGTAGCCTTAAACGTACTGCCATTTTCAACACTAAAACCTGGTAATAATAGAATGTTATTGGTAGCTTGATAATTAACTCTAGAATTACCAATAATTCTATTCGACGCATTGATAGAATCTCCAGCTTTGAGTGTGATGCCATTAGTTGAGATATAATCTATTGCTTCCGAAAGGTTAAGACTTGATTCGCAAGGAGTATATATAAGTGCCAAAGATTTACTCGAAGCTCTATTATTAGCCATATCTTTAGCTTGAACTGATACAATGTAAGTACCCGAATTAAAAGCTGGTAATTGGTAAGTTAGGCTAGTAGTACTATCAATGATTACGCCATTCACTAAAATCTCATATTGTAAATTTGTATCTGTATCATCAATCGAACCACTCCATGATAGTTGATAATTATTAGCAATCTGTGCATTAGCTGCTACATTGAGAGGTGTAGATGGTGGTGTAATATCACTAATATCTGTAACTTTTATCAATTTTGCATCTGCCCAATCGCCATGGTCGCAATAGATATTATCGCCTGCATTATCTGTAATCAATTTTAGTTGATTAGCATTACTGACATCTATACTTACATCAATCGTTGCCGACGTGGGAGTCATTATTGGGCTCATATACACCAAATCATTATCTCTATAAATTTTAAAAATCACACTTCCACAGTTACCATTGGGCACTTCATCATCAATTCCTATTTTTGTTTTAAATAAACTGTATTGATTGCTTGGTAAATAATAAATAATCTCTGCATCAGCATGCGTACCAAGCCCTTTCGAAAATGTAACACCATTGAGTGTAATTGTTTTTCCGTCTCCTTCTACATCTTCTCCATTACTTTTATCTATTTCTACCGGGCCAAAACCATTCGTACTCGAAATTGGGGTAAGGTCAGAAAGATATTCTAAACTATTGTTTTTTGCCACAAAATAAAGCTTAGTACTAGCCGTAGCATTTCCGCCTAAATCAATGGCTTTTACATAACATTCAAAACTCTGATTAAATATACTAGTTTGAGACGTGTATTGATAAGTGAATGTTTGTGCATTTAAAATACCTTTAGAAACGCCATTGATAAACACTTCGTAAAATGAGATTCCAGCGTTATCTGAAACACTATCCCATGCTAAATAAAACGAGTTATCGGTAACATTATAAAGTTTGATTAGCGGTTCGTCGGGAGGAGTAGTATCTGAAGGATTACAGTTTGGATAAATATCTTTTGTATATGTAGTAAATAAGCCATAAGAGTCCGTAACCCTTAGTGTAACCCTATAGAAATAGAGATGTCCATCACACGGAACAATTTCTAGATTAAGTTGAGTATTTTGTTGGGTTACATCTAAAGCTGGGTGTGAATGTTCATCATGATGTAACCTAACGTTCCATTTATAAGTAAGCTGACTTGCGTCTTCTTCATTATCAGATGCTTGAGCAGATAAAACTAATAAATCTGTGCCATTATTATTAAAGAAACTAATATTATCAACACTGGTTGAATCAATTATTGGCGGTGTATTGTTAAGAGAGACAATCGCTGAGGTAGAATCTACGAGGCCTTGTTCATCGGTTACTAAAAGCTTGACTGTAAATGCTTGTGGGTTAGTGCCTCCATTATCAAAAATGTGGTTAGTATCTATACCTGTACTTGTTTGTCCATCACCAAAATTCCATGTGTAAGTAAGTCCAGAAGTATTTTCAGGATCCGTTGAACTCGAAGCGTCGAACGAGACATTCAAGGGAGAAGCACCATACTTTGGCGTAAAACTAAATCTTGCCGTAGGTTTTACGTTTGTACCCGCAACGTAAGATATTTTCCTTACCTCCATGGGGTCACCTTCATTGAATCCTAGTTTCACATAATAAATCGACTCATCAACAGGGTTGTAGGCCAAAGTAACTACTCCTAATACCTCAGTATGGAGGTCTCTAAAAGAAGTTGGATTATTGCTGTTATCAAATGAAAAGCTTTTTATCCAGCCCGGTGTAAAATCGGCAAAAATATAAGTATTTCGATATTCTTCTGGGAAGGTTGTACCCGTGTACCAAATTCCTCCAATAGAACAAGTGCCCGTAAAATTATTACCCGGAAATTCTTCTGAACCTATAATATGAGCCGTATCGTTAATAATAACTCTGGCTGAAATATCTTCTTGTGAGCCATCATGAATCCATTCAACAGTCGGTTTTTTGTATGTGCCTGGAACATAAGTTGGATTTGACCAAAGAGTTGGTCTATCATTACCTTCGTAAATTGGCCAGCCAAAATTCAACCCTCCATTTGAAATCACATTTAATTCTTCACGATTATTCCAACCAACTTCACCGACATACACGGTTCCTGGGAAGCCAGAGTTTGGTCTGACTGAAAGCCTAAACGGGTTTCTAAAACCTAAGGCCCACACTCTTGATTGAGCCGCACGTGGAGCATTTGAATCGAAAAAAGGATTTCCATCTACTCCATCACCATTCGAAGGATTGATACGAAGTACCTTCCCATTTAATGAATTGGTTATCTGACAACGGTAAACTCTATCTTCTAAACTTTCAGACTCGGAAATAATGCCATCTGCTAAAGCATCTCCATCATAATTGATACCTAATCCGCCATCACCAGTACCTATTAATAATGTTCCATCATTGCCAAAAGCCATTCCTCCTCCAGCATGGTTTGTGCCTGTAATAGGAATACCCGTTGATTTTGTTTCACCTAATAATATTAAACGTGAGCCATAATCAATTGTAGTTGGATTGTCAGGATTTGGATTTGTATATCTTGTAACACGGGCAATTGTAGCCCCTTCAAGCGAATAGGATGGGTCATAATCTATTTCTCCATAATGAAACAAATAGTATCTATCTACTACATAATACAAGTAAATATAACCATTATTGATATAATTTGGGTCTAATACGAAACCCAAGATGCCATAGTCACCATAAGTAGCAACTTCCTCTGAAATATCCAAGAAAAGGGTTTTGTTGTTATTCTCCACTACATATATTCTACCTTCTTTTTCCCAAACATACATATTACCATTCGAATCGAACGTAAGACCGGTAGGATTTTGCCAACCATCTGAATGTAGTTGGTCAACAAAACCACTAGGAACTTGTGCCTTACTAACTAAGGTCGTAACTAATAACAATACTAAAACCCTTTGTAAAGCTTCTATCATAAACTATTATTGACAAATTTTTCATTATAGTTGTGTTATGACGTAGTTTGTTAAAATTCGGTTGCTTGAAATTTATTTACCCTTGAAGATTGGTGTTCTTTTCTGTAAAAAGGACATTACACCTTCAGCAAAATCATAGGTTTTACCAAGAGCATCCTGATTATCCGCTTCATATTCAAGGATTTCTTCTATCGAACTATTAAAAGATTGGTTCAATACTTTTTTCATCAAACCAATGGCCTTTGTAGGAGCATTTTTATAATAAGATGTTAGTTCGTTGATTGTCTCATCTAATTTTTCATAAGGTACAACATTCGTAACTAGGCCTAAACTTAGTGCCTCATCCATGTAGATTTTTCTACCTGTACTACAAAGTTCAAAGGCTTTTTGCATTCCAACAATTCTTGGAAGAAAATACATCGAACCCGCATCAGGCATTAAACCAATACCAACAAAAAGTTCGCTCATGTAGGCATCCTTATTGGCAATAATCATATCGCAGGCTAAAGCCAACGACATTCCTGCCCCAGCAGCAATTCCATTCATGCGGCAAATCACGGGCTTTTCAACATTGCGAATCGCCTTTATCATTGGATTATAGTTTTTTCTAAGCGAATCGCCTAAAGACGTTAAACCGCCGTCCAAACCAGATTTCAAATCTGCCCCTGAGCAAAAGGCTTTATCTCCTTCTCCAGTAATGATAATTACTCTAATTGCTTCATTAGTAGAAGCCACTTCCATGGCTGCAGTAATTTCATTAATCAATGAAGTACTTAAAGCATTATATACTTGTGGCCTGTTTAATTTAATAGTAGCAACACTATCAGATATTTCGAAGAGAATATTTTCGTACATGATTGTCTGTCAATTATTTGGTTTTGTTGAAGTTGTATTATTCTTATAAAATCTACGTAAATAGAGTATTATTTCTACAAAAATGGCAATGTAAACCTTCTTTATGAAACATTTTTTATAAAACTTACTCAAATTGATTCTGATAATCTATATTTGCAAACTTTTTTTGCAAAAATAACTAAGTATTTAAGTGGGTCAACTAACAAATGAGCATGGCAATGGCCACCACCATCAGCTCGATAAAGTTTCAGCAGCAGGTCTTTTAATCGCATTAGGGATTGTATTCGGAGATATTGGGACATCACCACTTTATGTTTTAAAAGCTATTGCAGGTAACGAAGTTATTAGTGAAGAAATCATTTTCGGAGCGTTATCGTGTGTTTTTTGGACTCTTACCCTACAAACAACTGCCAAATATGTCATCTTAATTTTGAGGGCTGATAACCGTGGCGAGGGCGGCATTTTTGCTCTTTATACACTCGTAAGACGTCATGCACAATGGCTTACCATTCCTGCTATTATAGGCGGAAGTACGATGATTGCTGATAGCATCATTACCCCTCCTATTTCTGTATCATCAGCAGTTGAGGGTCTAATTATTCTATACCCTAATATTAAAGTTGTACCCATTGTCATTACCATTATTTCAGGGCTTTTTTTCGTGCAAGTGCTTGGAACAAATACTGTGGGTAAAGCATTTGGCCCCATCATGACCATCTGGTTTTCGATGCTTGGTATATTCGGAGTTCTCCATATAATTCAAGATTTTTCGGTATTCAAAGCCGTTAACCCCTATTATGCTTACCAGCTTTTAGTTAATCACCCAGGCGGTTTTCTTCTTTTAGGCTCAGTTTTTCTTTGTACAACTGGTGCAGAAGCTCTTTACTCGGATATGGGGCATGTTGGGAGAGGGAACATTCGAATTAGCTGGATATTTGTAAAAATCTGCCTGTTACTCAATTACTTCGGGCAAGGAGTTTATGTAATGAGCCTAAATGGCCAAAAACTTGGTAGTCGTAATCCATTTTACGATTTAATGCCACAATGGTTCTTACCTTTTGGAATTGTTATTGCCGCAATGGCCACCATTATTGCGAGTCAAGCAATGCTTACTGGAGTATTTACGCTAATTTCAGAAGCCATTCGCCTAAACTTTTGGCCTAAAATCAAGATTAATTTTCCATCAGAGCAAAAAGGACAAATTTACATACCAAGCGTAAACATCATGCTTTACATTGGATGCATTGGCGTAATCACGTATTTCAGTCGTGTTGCCGACGAAATGACGCTCATCGAGGGACATAAAGTACTACTCTCTTCAGCTATGGAAGCAGCCTACGGTTTGGCGATTGTTTTAACAATGCTCATGAATACTTTCTTGTTTAGCTATTTTCTATATGCTAAGAAAACACGTTTTTCATGGGTAGTTATTTATTTTTTCCTATTTTTCTTCATTGAATGTTGTTTCTTAATTGCCAACTTAGAGAAATTCATGCACGGGGGATGGGTATCAATGCTCATTGCTATCATCATGATATCTGTCATGTATATTTGGCTAAGTGCATCAAAAATTAAAGCTCGTTTAACTGAGTATGAAAAACTCAGTAAATACATAGAATCACTCAAAGAACTTAGCAAAGATATAACCGTACCAAAGTATGCCACACACTTAGTATTTTTGAGCAATGCGGGTAGAGCCTCTGAAATTGAGACAAAAATCATTTATTCTATTTTTCAAAAACGCCCAAAAAGAGCTGATGTATATTGGTTCGTTCACATTGATACCGTTGACGACCCTAATACAATGGAATATAAAGTCATGAATGTAGCCAATGATGACGTTTATAAGGTCAATTTTCGTTTAGGTTTTCGAGTACCAAATAAGATAAACTTATACTTCAAAAAAGTATTAGAGGATATGGTAAAAAATGGAGAAGTTGATATTCGAAGTAGATATGAATCATTGAACCGACATAATGTCATTGGAGATTTTAGATTTGTAGTTCTCGAACGTTTTTTATCTTATGATAATGAACTTTCATATTTTGAAAACTTAATTATGAAGGCTTATTTCTTCATTAAGGGCTTTACGCCATCGGAAGATAAGTGGTTTGGCTTAGACAGTAGTTCTGTGAAGGTTGAGAAAGTACCATTAATCATTCGTCCAACTGAAAATATCAATCTCAAACGTATTCCTTGGTCAACCAATAAGCCTTTGAATATTTAATCAAATAATTACGAAAAACTCTTTTTCTTAGATAATTAAATTTTATGAAAATACTCATCACAGGTGGAGCTGGTTTTGTTGGTTCAGCATTAGCACTTTCGCTCAAACAAAATTATCCATCTTACGAAATCTACTGCCTTGATAATCTTCGTCGTAAAGGTTCTGAATTAAATGTTGCTCGTCTTACCAAAGCAGGAATTACTTTTGTTCATGGTGATATTCGTAGTAAGGAAGATTTCGATTCGCTTCCAATGGTAGATACGATTATTGAAGCATCGGCCGAACCTTCGGTTTTAGCGGGTATCAACGGCGGTACACCAGATTATTTAATAAATACCAATCTTTTCGGAACCGTCAATTGCTTAAACTACGCAGTCAAGTGTAATGCTAAGTTTATTTTTCTTTCTACGAGTCGTGTTTATCCAATCAAGACCATAGAAACTTTAGATTTCATTGAGAAAGATACTCGCTTCGAACTTACTGATAATCAACCAGTAAAAGGTGTTTCGGCAAAGGGTATTGCAGAGGATTTTCCTTTAGATGGCGTACGTTCTCTTTATGGCACTACCAAATTAGCGTCTGAATTAATTATTCAAGAATACAACGAATTCTATAAGCTCAATACTGTTATCAATCGTTGCGGTGTATTGACTGGACCTTGGCAAATGGGTAAAGTTGACCAAGGCGTGATGGTTCTTTGGATTGCAAAACACTTCTTTGAGCAACAATTGGCTTACATTGGATATGGTGGAGAGGGTAAACAAACGCGTGATATTCTTCACGTAGCTGACCTTTACCGCTTAATCGACTGGCAAATTCATAATTTTGAAAAAGTCAATGGCGAAATCTTGAATGCTGGTGGTGGTGTAGATGTAAGTGTTTCATTACAGGAATTAACCGAGATTTGTCAAAAAGTAACAGGCAAAACTATTCCAATCAATAAAGTGAAAGAAAACCGCCCAGCAGATATTCGTTTGTATGTAACCGATAACTCTAAAGTTACAGCCCTAACAGGTTGGAAACCAGAAATTGGTGTAGAGCAAATCGTGAAAGATATTACACAGTGGCTTTCTGATAATCGTGCTGATTTAGAGCCGATTTTGAAGTAATTTTACTTTTAATTCTTCGCTGCTTGAGCGGAGTCGAAAGCACTAAAGAATATAAAATAAACATGGCACACCTGTTTCTGATAGAGAGGTGTGCCATGCTTGTATTAGCCCTCGGCTTCGCTCGGGCAACCTTAGGGTTATTTTAACCCGTAGCCCGAGCGAAGCCGAGGGCAACTTCAATTACTTCAATCTTTCTTCAAATAGCTTCAAAATACGCTTGTATTCATCCATCCATGAGGTTGGCTCTACAAAACCATGGTCTTCCATCGGGTAACTTGCCATTTCCCAATTTTCCTTTTTCAATTCAATAAGGCGTTGTACTAAACGATAAGAATCTTGAATGTGCACATTCACATCTACCATTCCATGACAAATGAGTAAATGCCCTTTCAAACCTGCCGCATGATAAATTGGAGAACTTTTGCGATAAGCTAAACTATCGGTTTGTGGCTCATTTAAAATATTGGCAGTGTATCCATGATTGTAAGCTGCCCAGTCTGTCACAGGACGAAGAGCCGCTCCCGCTGCAAAAACATCAGGCGTTGTAAACATGGCCATCAAAGTAATAAAACCTCCATACGAACCACCATAGATTCCTATTTTTTTAGGGTCAATACCATATTTTGAAACTAATAATTTTGCTCCATCCACATTATCTTCAAGGTCTTTCCCACCCATGAAACGATAGATACCTGTACGATGATCACGGCCATAACCTGCACTAGCTCGGTAATCAATATCCAAGACTGTATAGCCTTTATCAACCAATAAATTATGGAACATATATTCACGTGAATACTGGCTCCACCATTTATGTGCGTTTTGCAAATAACCAGCTCCGTGAACAAAGATTACTGCTTTCTTATTCTTTAATTTGGCTGTAGGCTCATATATTCTAGCGTAAACTTCTACCCCATCTCGTGCCGGGAAAGAAATCACTTTTCCTTCTTTCCATGAATACGCCTTAAATTCTTCAGTCAATGAAGAAGTAAGTTGTTCGGCTTTGGCATTTGGGGTATTTTCTTGTAAAAATAATTCCCAAGGTTTATTGATGTATGAATATCTAATTGCCAATTTCGACTCATCTGGCGAAAGTGTTACATCATTAGCTCCAACCATACTTGTGAGTTTGACTCTTTCTCCACCTTCAACCGACATCTTATAAAAATGTTGTTCACCTGGGTGTACTTCATTGGTGGTCAGATAAAAAGATTTTTTATCTTTTGAAAGTTGAACTTGCTGTACCTCAAACTTACCTTTTGTGAGTTGTTTTTTCTCTCCTGTTTCTAAGTTTATGGTATAAAGGTGCGAGTAACCATCAGCTTCAGATTGGAAATAAAGTGTCTGAGTATCAACCCAACCTAGGCTACCACCTCCTAAGTTAAAGCCAATTCCTGGGCCTGCTACCCATGCTTCATCATGTTGACGGTCGAGTAATTTAAGTTTACCCGTTGCAGGGTCAAGCTGCATAATCCAGCGGTCTTTATTATCAACCGAACGAATATTAACCACTGCATAATTACCACTTGGCGACCAAATAGGACCCATTATGATAATTTTTCTTGGAGCGGGCTTTTTCTTAATTGTATCTTTTTTGGCGTAATCTTTCAAGAATTCTGGTTGGTCGGTAATACCCGGAATATCTTTTGTAATTACCTGATAAACAGAGTCTTTCTTAATATCATAAACGAAATTTTCATAAGAACCCATCGGAGCTCCAACTTTGGTTCGTGCTGGAATATCTTCAGTAAAACCAGATTCTGTTACGTAGCTTGGTACAATTGTCGATTTAGCATTTTTTGCAGGTGTGCCAAGACGATAGGTAATATAACGAAGGTCAGGACTTATTTGTGGAAAGTCCAAGGATTTATCTTCAAGATAAATTTCTTTTGGCCGTTTAGCTAAATCTAATTTAGCTAATTTATCGGCTTCATCTTTTTTATCTTTACGCTCTTTCAGCACTTCAAACATTGCTAGTTGGTCGGCTTTCAACCATTTTTCCTCATCATTGGCGGGTTTAGCCTCAGCTTTTTTGCTACCATTCATGAAGTTTGAAAGTTGCGTAACGGCCCCATCTTCTAAATTTAAACTATAAAGATTATTATTACGACTAAAAATAACCTTCGTTTCGTCACCGCTGAAATATGGATTTGACTCACGCTCAATTGTATTGGTCAGTTGACGAGTTTTCAGGGTCTTTGTATAAATTACAAAAATATCGCCTTGTTTTTCAAAGACTTTCATTGAGCGACTCTGATTATAAGTACCTGACTGTGAGGGCAAAGCTCTGCGTTCTTGCGGAGAAACCTTTACTGGTGTTGTATTTGGCAATACAAATTTATAGAGAGAATCTCCCTTATTTTTATCTGGATTCCACGAAAAATAGATAGTTTTTCCGTCTTCCGACCAAAAAATATTACTAGGTGATGTGCCAATCCATTTCGATTGGTCTTGCATAATTTTCTCAACAGTAAGAGCTTGACTAAAAGCAGATTGAAACAAACATAAAATGCCTAAAAGAAGGAATAGTTTTCTCATTGACGAAGTTAGGAAATAGGGTTTTATAAAAAAATGCAATCTTGGTTACCCCAAAGATTGCATTTTTTCCTAAAAATTCAAAGGGTCGAGTTCTTTGAAATGACCATTCATGGCTATCCGTTCCTTGGTTCGTTCCACTTCAGTTACTACAGGAATAATTCGCTCAAGGTGCTCAATTAATATTTCTTGACGCACCCGCTCATCAGGTGTAGTCAATAGTTCGTATTCTTCGGCAACCGTAATGCCTATTTTGTGCACAATTCGGTAGCTAAATGGCATGTATTCTGGTTTGGCATAATCGACTTTTATTTTGAGAAGTTGATAAAGTCTTTCTACCAAAGAAAGTAAATAGGGATTAATTTCTTCGTTTAAGTCTTCATTTGCCACAAAAATCACATCTCCACCTGCGTATAGTTTTTCTTTTGCTGGATTCTGGAAATCTACGATTCTAAAAATACGCAAACCACGTGTTTTGATATCCATTCGACCATCTCCGTAGCGTTTGGAGAGTTGTTTGATTTCAACTTCAGTACCATAACCTCGAAGTTTACCATTGATAAAAGATGGTACTCCAAATGTTTTATTTTCTTCTAAACATTCGTTGATAAGCTGTCGATACCGAGGTTCGAAAATATGTAAATTTAGGTCTTCATGCGGGAAAACCACTAAATTTAAAGGAAAAAGAGGTAAAAATGACATGAGAGTTTTGAGTAATGAGTCTTGAGTTCTGTATGTAAACTTTCAAGCGTTTACGTTCCCTCTGGCGTTCATAAATTCAAACTTCAAATGCTTAGTTATTGTTTTGTCGGAAGCGGTTTTTCTACACTTATTCCCACCGACATAACGAATGGAAGAGGGTCTTGACGCATATATTGCTTCAATTTGATAGTATATTTTCCCTTCTTAGGAAACTTAAAGTTTTGGCTAGACAGAACCTTATGGTCGAAAATATCGCCTAATCCTTCTCCTAATGGTTTACCCGTTTTAGGGTCGAAAAGTGTAAGTTCTTCCAAACGACTACTAAGCGGCTTACCATCGGGTCCGTAGATGTAGCGTGTTACATAAAGGTTATTGTATGGGTATTGAGATGCATTACGAATGAGGATATAAATATTGTATGGAATCGTTTCATCTTTAACTTCAAATGCAAACGAAGGAATATTTTTCACATACCAATTGGTATCTTTTAAATCTTCATAAG
Source organism: Emticicia oligotrophica DSM 17448 (assembly GCF_000263195.1). Taxonomy (GTDB): domain Bacteria; phylum Bacteroidota; class Bacteroidia; order Cytophagales; family Spirosomataceae; genus Emticicia; species Emticicia oligotrophica. The sequence continues at coordinate 2,636,157 of NC_018748.1, read as the reverse complement.
ACTTATAAATGGCATTGCTATCGCACGACAAAACCCATACTGATAGTAAAATTGCCGAAATAATAGTGCTTGATTGCTTGAAGAAATGTACCAATTTTTGTTTGTTGTTCATATCAATTAACTCTTTTGTATTTTTACAAACGAAGCCTTGCTTCATTTTATGATTAAAATCCTGTAAGGTTTATTCAACACTTACAGGATTTTCTTAATATTTAGGCAGCACCATTAGGTTTATTTGGCTGATTAGGCTTATCTCCTTGCTTTTGCTGAGGATTTTGCTGATTTCCCTTTTTAGGCTGATTATTCTGGTGTTTTGGTTGGTTGCCTCCACCACCTTGATTATTATTCGGTCGATTTTGGTTTGGCTTTCCACCGCCTTGCTGGCCTTGATTTCCACCTTGTGGCTGGTTTGGTTTCGCTTGTCCACCGCCTTGCTGCTTAGGTTGTTGATTCGGCTGGTTAGCTTGCTTTTGTTGGTTATTTGGTTGGCTTCCCTGCTGATTCTGATTACCCTGCTTTTGATTATTCGGGTGGTTTTTAGGCTGGTTATTGCCTTGATTTTGCTGTTTTTGATTCGCCTGTTGGTTATTACCTTTATTCTGATTATTTGGCTGGTTATTTCCCCTCGGCTGATTATTACCTTGATTTTTTTGAGAATCTCCTTGTGGCTTTCCACCCTGCTGGTTATTTCCTTGCGGTTGGTTTTGTTTACCTTGATTATGCTGCTTTTGAGAAACAGGTTCTTGCACCTTCGTAGAATCAGCATTTTTGTTATTCTGATTATTTTGGGGTGAATTATTCGGGCGATTAGGCTGGTTTCTATTAACCTGGTTTTGTGGCTGTTTCTTCTTATCAGTATATTTTTTATCCAAACGGTCTAAGTCAGAGTTTTTAGGGGCATTCTTATCCAAAATCTCTGTGTCAACAATATTTAAGTCTTCGAGCGAATTAGGTAAAATTCCATTTTCATTCATCTTCATAATTTCTACTACTTGATGAATTGGAAGCGAATGCCAGTTAATATCATTATTGTAGCTAAACCACATGATTCGACGAAAAATATCGGTCTTTTGTAATACCGCTATCCCTTTTTCTGTTTTCAAAGGTTTATCTACAGTTGGAATATCGCTTAGGGCATCGAGATAAGTTTCTAACTCATAGTTTAAACAACACTTCAAACGGCCACATTGCCCAGAAAGCTTGGCCGGATTAAGCGAAAGATTCTGATAACGTGCTGCTGAAGTAGGAATGGCACGAAAATCAGTCAACCATGTAGAGCAACATAACTCACGCCCACATGAGCCAACTCCACCCACGCGTGCAGCTTCTTGACGTAAACTGATTTGTTTCATTTCAACTCTGATTTTAAATTCAGAAGCCAAAATTTTAATCATTTCACGAAAATCGACACGGTCGTCGGCAGAATAGTAGAAGGTAGCTTTTGTGTTATCAGACTGAAACTCCACATCTGACATCTTCATTTGTAGCTTCAATTCCTTGGCAATTTCACGCACTCGATACATTGTAGGTATATCGCGTGCAATAGATTGTTGGTGTTTTTCTAAATCTCGCTCAGTACCTACACGTAGAATTTTACGAAGCTCTTCATTGTCTTTGATACCTTTCTTTATCATTTGCAAACGTACTAGCTCGCCTTGCAGTGATACAGTACCAATATGATAGCCCGAAGCCATTTCGCAAACTACGAAATCGCCAGTGTAGAGGTCTAGGTTATTTGAATTGCGGAAATACTCTTTACGTCCGCCTTTAAACTTCACCTCCACCACATCATAACGCATTGAACGTGGTACATCCATATTAGATAACCAGTCAAACGCATTCATTTTATTACATCCACCCGTTGAGCAGCCTCCAGATGAGCATCCTGCTACGGTTTTATGATTCGATTTTTCGGTTTGGCCTATTGCTTTAACTGCTCCACAACCTCCCGATGAACATTGTCCACAGCCCATTTTTTTTGTATATATCTATAGTTCAACCCACGAATGGGTTTAATGAAAGTTTAGGCATTTTGCCTAATGGTCAGTTGTTATTTTAATTAAAATATCAACCGTTTAATTAAAATCCCTTCGGGATTTTAATTAAGAAAATGTTTCATACCTACGGCATGAAGTTTAATTCTTCTCTTTTTAACTCCTCTAAAAACTCAAAAGCATCTTATAACCGAATCTTTCCTTGTAAATATAATTCTACTTATTCTAATGAATGTTTCAAATCTTCCACAAATTCCTTTTGAGCAGGTATAAGTTTAATTTCTTTACGAATTTTCATCCTTTAAAAACTTCAATAAGTCTTTACCGATGTCATTGCGGAAATATTTTCCTTCAAATATAATCTTTTTTGCCATTGCCTGCGATTTTTTGCGGGCAGAATTTAGCGTACGAGCCATAGCAGTTGTTACGATTACACGTCCGCCACTCGTAACTACGTTTCCATCAGTAGCTATTTTTGTTCCAGCATGAAAAATAATCGTATCTTTATCAGCTTCTGGAATCGTCATCACATCACCTTTACGGTAATCTTCTGGGTATCCTTTAGCAACCGAAACTGTAGCAATGGCTGCTTTCGGATTTATGGTTAGTTTAATCTTATCTAACTTTCCATCGGCCGTTGCTTTCAATAATTTTACCATATCGGTTTTGATTCTCGGTAAAACTACTTCAGTTTCTGGGTCTCCCATGCGAGCATTGTATTCAATTACGTAAGGGTCGCCATTAACATTCATTAAACCAACGAAAATAAATCCTACATATTTGATTCCCTCTGCTTGTAGGCCTTCAAGTGTGGGTTTCACAATTCGTTCATCAACTTTGGCCAAAAAATCGGCATCAGCAAATGGAACTGGCGAAACCGCTCCCATTCCACCTGTATTTAAGCCTTTATCATTTACGCCAATTCGCTTATAGTCTTTAGCTTCGGGTAAAATCTTATAATTTTTACCATCGCTTAATACAAAAACTGAAAGTTCAATACCCGATAAATACTGTTCGATAAGCACTTTGCTACTGGCATCGCCAAATTTGGCTTCGGCGAGCATTTCATGAAGTGCCGTTTTAGCATCGGCCATTGATTCAGCAATGATTACACCTTTTCCTGCAGCCAAACCATCGGCTTTCAATACGATTGGCAAAGATTGAGTTTCGAGATAAGCCAAACCTTCCGCAAGGGTATCTTTCGTGAAAGTTTTTGAAGCTCCAGCAGGAATGTTGTATTTCTGCATAAAAGCCTTTGAGAAATCTTTACTTCCTTCAAGTCTTGCTCCTGAAGCATCGGGGCCAACGATTCTTACTTTTTTAAGAGTTTTATCTTTTTTAAAATAATCTACTACTCCCCGCACAAGTGGTTCTTCTGGCCCAACCACAACCATATCAATTTGGTTTTCTTTTACTGCATTGCCAATGGCTTCAAAATCGTTTACACCAATATTTAGATTGGTTGCTAGTTGTGCTGTTCCGGCATTTCCAGGTGCAACAAAAAGTTTCGTACAGTTTTTTGATTGTGCAATTTTCCAAGCAAAAGTATGCTCACGTCCGCCCGAACCAAGTATTAGAATATTCATTGAAGTTTAGAATCTTTGTATTTTTAAAACGTAAAGTTCGTCAAGTTTTTTGTAAAATAATATTTTTCTCTGCCAATCATACACTTCAAAAAGAGCACTTTCTGTATAAATAACTAATATTCAACCATTTATCATCCTCACAAACTTTCATTTTGAATATACTCAGACATTTGTTTTAGCTGTTTATAGTTTGTAATATTGGTATTATTTTTCAGAAAAACGCCACATTATTCTTCAACAATGCAAAAACTGTTCAGAAAACGATACTTGACTACTATTCAAGTCTTAGTAGTTTTTTTTGTATCATTTTTTCTTTTCTCCAATACAGAAAATATTGGCATAAACGATTGGCCAAGTTATAATGGTGGCGACAATTGCAATCATTATTCAGCACTCTCGCAAATTACACCCGAGAATGTTTCGTCCTTAAAATTAGCTTGGGTTTACAGTTCGGGAGGGGCAGATACCATGAAAAACGCTACCCAAATCCAATGTAATCCATTAATTATCAAAGGAATTCTTTATGGGGTTTCGGCTGGTTCACAAGCATTTGCCATAGATGCTGCATCAGGTAAAGAAATATGGAAAACTGAACTAAAAGATAATACTTTCAGTATGACCAGTCGAGGTATAAGTTATTGGACAGACGGACGTGAAGAGAGAATATTCTTCGGTTACGGAGCTTTTCTTTACGCCTTAGATGCTAAAAATGGGCAGCCGATTTTATCGTTTGGTACGAAGGGGAAAATTCATCTAATTGATGGAATTAAACGCCCTGGTGCCGATGAATACGTAGTTTTGAACACACCACCCGCAATCTATAAAAATACGTTGATTGTAGGCATGAGGGTCTCGGAGAGTGCAACGGCTTTGCTAGGTGATATTAGGGCTTTTGATGCACGAACAGGGAAAAAACTTTGGACATTTCATACAATTCCTCACCCTAATGAGTTTGGTTACAAGACATGGGAAAAAGACAATTATAAAAATATTGGCGGAGCGAATAATTGGATGGGAATGGCTATCGACCAAAAACGAGGGATTGTCTATGCTCCAACTGGTTCAGCAGCATTTGATTTTTATGGAGGCAATCGAAAAGGAGACAATCTTTTTGCTAATTGTTTGCTGGCTTTAGATGCCAATACAGGTAAAAGACTATGGCATTTTCAGACAGTACACCACGACATTTGGGACAGAGATATTCCTGCTCCACCAAACTTATTTACCATAACTCAACATGGGAAAAAAATTGATGTTGTGTCGGTATTGAGCAAGCAGGGATTCACTTTTGTCTTCGACCGAGTGAGTGGAAAACCTATTTTTCATATCGAAGAGCGTGCGGTTATGGCTTCTACTATCAAAGGAGAGCAAACATCTCCTACACAGCCGTTTCCAGTTTTACCCGAACCATTTACTCGACAAAGCTTTACTATTAACGATATAAATCCATTTGCTTCGAACAAAGAACAGATAGTCGCACAAATGAAGGAAGCATCTACGGGTCAAGCTTTTATTCCATTAGGTAAAAATCGAACGGTTTTCTTTCCTGGAACCGATGGCGGAGCTCAATGGGGCGGTGCAGCGGTTGATGAAAATAGCATTATGTATGTTCCGGCCAAAGAAAATCCAGTGTATAGTTCGTTGGTCGATGTACCATCAACTACTAATAACCAATCTAATTATTCTTCGGGCAAAAAGCTCTATCAAACCCATTGTATGACTTGTCATGGAGTCAATCGTGAAGGAAACGAAGATGGAACATTTCCTTCACTCCATAACATTGAAACAAAATATAATGAAGCAGTCATTCTACAACTCATATCAAAAGGGCGTGGACGTATGCCTGCCTTAACCCATATCAAAACCGAAGAAAGTAAGGCAATTATTCAGTTTTTATTCGGAAAAGATGACTTGATAAAAACAGTCAACAAGTCAAATCTTTCGGAAAGCCCATATAAAATTACAGGTTATAATCGCTGGTATGATAGTAACGGTTACCCTATTAGTACCCCACCTTGGGGAACACTCACGGCCATTAATATGAACAGCGGAAAGCTTATTTGGCAAATTCCACTGGGAGAATATCCAGAACTCACAGCGAAGGGAATTCCTGTAACTGGTACTGATAACTACGGAGGACCAGCCGTTACGGCGGGAGGTATCTTATTTATTGCAGCCACAAAAGACCATCAATTTAGAGCCATTGACCGAAAAACAGGTAAGATACTCTGGCAAGTAACACTACCAGCAGCAGGCTATGCTTCGCCAAGTGTTTATGCCGTTGGAGGGAAGCAATACGTAGTTATCGCCTGTGGTGGTGGCAAATTAAAGACACCATCAGGTGATAAATATTTGGCTTTTGCATTACCTTAATCAAAACTCAAACTTACCGTCTTTTTCGGTTTTATTCATGATTCTGAAAATTTCTTTTTTGCCTTTCATGGAAATCTTGCGGGAAACTTCAACAGCCGAAGTAAAGTATGCAATTTTAGTGTAAAGTTCGCCTTGCCCGAAAAAGTCTTTTTGGGTATTTAGTTTGTTAAGCGGAATCGGAACTGGGCTTAAATAGCTCAGTTCGGTTCGGTAATCAATGTATCGTTGAATAGAATCTTGACTACTCACAAACCGATAATCAAGCATTAGAGCCAAACCTTCATCAAACCAAGTCGGAATTTCTTGTTTGGTTTTCCACCAACCTAGGCGAGTCATGAGTTCGTCGTGACACATTTCATGGGCAATCACATCAGTATTAAGACCATCTTTATTTAAAATAATCCAAGAACCTAAAGGTGTACCAATGCTAAATCCTGCACCTTCCGTTGTTTTAGCGTATTTTTGGTAGGTTTGCGGGGTGTTACAAAATAAAATTTTCGCCTCACCATCTTTTCTTCCCCAAAAATCTACTAGCCGTTTCTCTGCTTGCAAAACAAATCTTAGCAATGAATCTTGCTGTTTTTTTGTAGTCTTTGATTCAACAAAAATATGAGGTCTTATTTCTTTGAAACCGTCGTACTCAACAAAAAAACACCTAAAAAACTGTGGAAAAAACCAAGTAAATAGCACTAAAAACAAACCAATCGAAATAATTATATATCTAAAAATCTTCATTTATGTTTTTTCTTTTAAAACAAACTTCCTACAAAAAAACAAAGCACTTTCTGCGAAGTTATGTTATTAACTGTTTATGGCGTAACTTCGCAGAAGTTTTTAATAACCTTATTTAGATTAATTTAAAATATGTACTCAATCATCCAACCAATTCACTCATATTTAGCTTTTGTAGCATTGGCTTTATTGGCGGCGGCTACTATCAACGGCATTATTGGCTCAAGTAGCGAAAAAACATTTGAAGAAAGCCACCTCAAACTCAATAAATTTGCTTTGATTGCTACTCACACAATGTTTTTATTGGGCTTAATATTATTGTTTATTTCTCCAATTACACAATCTGCTTTTGCTGATATGAAAGTAGCCATGAAAGATAGCCAACTTCGTCAGTATGCAGTTGAACACCCAGTAATTAACTTAATTGCAGTTGTTTTGGTTACAATCGGTAATGCTCGTGTAAAACGTGCAGTGGGTAATGGTCGCAAATTTAAGCAAACTGCTATTTTCTTTGGTTTAGCATTGGTACTAATTCTTAGCCGTATTCCTTGGTCGGCTTGGTTAGGTTGATTTTAAATGTTTAAGGTAGATTTGAGCTTTAGAGTTCAATTTTTCTTCTAAAACGAACTAAATATTATTCATTTTCAGGTAAATCTAGCTAGATTTTGCCCGATACGATACTTATCATGTTAAGACCATACATTGGAAATATCGGACATATTTCCACCATTATATCTTTCGTAGCTGCCTTAATTTCAACGTATGCTTACTGGCAGGCTACTCGTCCACAGATTTTGACTAATAAAGAAGAAACAGCACAATGGTTAAAATTTGCTCGTGGTGCTTTCTATGTACATACATTAGCAGTAATCACCATTTGTTTTTCTTTGCTTAGTATCATCTTCAATCATTACTTCGAATACCATTATGCTTGGGACAATTCTTCGTGGAGTTTACCTTTAGGCTATGCTATCTCGTGTTTTTGGCAAGACCAAGAAGGTAGTTTTTTACTGTGGATGTTTTGGAATGTTGTTTTAGGCGTTTTATTAATTAATACTACGCTTCGTAAAAGTAGAAATGCTGCGATGGAAGCTCCAACAATGACCATTTTTGCAATGGTTCAGGGATTTTTGGCTTCAATGATTTTAGGTGTAGTTTTGTGGGGTGATTTCAAAATTGGTAGCTCACCATTTTTGACATTGAAAGAGTCAATGCCGAATATTCCCATTTGGAAAACCAATCCAAATTTTATTCCTAAAGATGGGAATGGGTTAAACCCACTACTACAAAATTACTGGATGGTTATTCACCCTCCAACCCTTTTCTTGGGTTTTGCCACTACACTTGTTCCGTTTGCGTTTTGTATCGCTGGTCTTTGGAAAAAACAATACACCGAGTGGATTAAACCATCTTTACCTTGGACACTCGTTTCGGCAGTAGTTTTAGGAACAGGTATCATGATGGGTGGAATTTGGGCCTATGAAACACTTAATTTTGGTGGTTATTGGAACTGGGACCCAGTTGAGAACGCAGTTTATGTGCCTTGGCTGATTTTGGTTGGAAGCTTCCACACGATGCTGCTTGCACGCAAAAATACAACTGCTCTTAAATATACGATTGTGTTGGTAATTGCTCAGTTTATTCTGATTCTTTACTCAACTTTTCTTACTCGAAGCGGTATTTTAGGCAATGCATCTGTCCACTCATTTACTGATTTAGGTCTTTCTGGACAGTTATTGGTTTATCTGTTAACTTTCATTGTTTTTGCCGTAGTTTTAGCTGCTATCCGTTGGAAACATTTACCACAAGATGAAGCTGAAGTTTCTACTTATTCACGTGAATTTTGGGTATTTACGGGTGTTTTAATGCTTTGTTTAGCAGGTTTTCAAGTAATTGTAACCACTTCTATTCCTGTTTATAACAAAGTAGCCGAGATTTTCGGAGCCAAACTTAATATGGCATTACCGACAAATCAGGTGGAGCATTTTACACAATTCCAAATGTGGTTTTTCATTCTGATTACTGCCCTTACTGGTGTTGCACAGTTTTTCTGGTGGAAACGTGTACAGAAAGAAAGTCTCAATAAATTACTCAACCCGCTAATTATCACGCTTTTACTTGCGACTTTGGTAATTACCTTCGCAAAAGTTAATAACTGGAAATACATCGTTTTACTTACGGCATCAATGTTTAGTATTGTTGCCAATGGTAATATCTTAATGGATATCTTGAAAGGAAAATTCAAGGTTGCTGGTGGAGCAATCACGCACATTGGCTTAGCAGTAATGTTACTTGGTATTATGTTTTCTTCGGGATACTCAAAAGTTGTCTCTTTGAATTTTTCGGGAGCGAAAATCTTCAAAAATGAAGAAGATAACAAAGAGAATGCACTATTATGGTTAAACCGTCCGACGGAATTAAGTGATTTTTCATTTACATACAAAGGTCAGTTCGTTGATGTGAGAAACGTACCGGGCTATATTGAGAAAAAGTATATTTGGCCTGTACCTGGTAGTAATTATAAGGGAATTGCCCGTGCAGATGTGGTAGATGGTGATAAAACGTTCTATAAGCGTGGCGATACACTCGAATATGAAGCAGAAAATACCTATTTCCAAATTGAATACTCGGATAAAGATGGCAAGAAATTTAATCTTTACCCACGTGTACAGGATAACGAAAAAATGGGTACTGTACTCTCGCCTGATATTAAGAAGTTTTGGAATAAAGATATTTATGCCTTCGTTTCAGGCCCACCTGTAGCAGAAGACGAACGCGACTGGAGCCGCCCTGAAGAATTTGCGGTGGCCGTAGGTGATACTTTCTTCATTAACGACTATGTAGCTATTCTTGAGAATGTTGAGGGTGTTCGTGAAGTAGATGGCATGCAATTAGCCGATGGCGATGCCGCTGCACGTGCTACAGTAAAAATCTTAGATAGAAATGTGGCAGTGAAGATGCGACCAGTTTTTGCGATTCGTAACCGTGAAGTTTGGAGCAAGCCAGAAGTCAATAATGAAATGGGGCTTCGAATACAGTTATCCAGAATTGACCCTGTTACGGGAAAATTTGCCTTTACTGTTAGTCGTGGTCAGAGAGAATTCATTGTATTAAAAGCCACCGAAAAGCCGCATATTAACTTACTCTGGATAGGTTTCTTAATGATAATTGTTGGCATTACCGTAGCTGCAATCCGACGTTTTCAGATTGTTGCAGCCGAAGGGTAAGCCTTTTGTACAATAAAATATACCAAATCCAATTTTTAGAAAAAGTCCCTTTTTGTTTTAAGAAAAAAGGGACTTTTTTCTTAAAATTGGTTGTAGTTTAAATGAAACAGAAATAGATTTTTTTGTAGGAATTTTCAATATTATTCAACCTAAAGTTGGCTATCTATTTAAAGGTTGTCTTTATAAATTAAATTTTTTAGCAATAAATAAAACTACCACGTTTCCTTTCGGTAACGCGGTAGATAATTTTGGTATTTAGTTTAGTTATAGATGCGATTCAAAAAAAGTTGGTGGACTTAGCTTTATCTATTCAACCTTAAATTAACTTGACACTTTTGAAAGTTTGATGTAGGTTTTTGTTTTCCTAAATACATGCGGAGCTAAACCCAAACCTGTGAGAATAAAACCCAAGCCTAATAACGTACTCGTCTGAGCAAAAAACTGTCCTGATGCTAAAATTCCCATCACCAAAATCGTAGATAATGGTAATGAAAAAGCCAGAATAAGTACCGCTAAGTTAAGGTCGAAAGTTCGACGCTCCTTCGAATAGTTTTTGTCATCTTCTTTCATATTTATCGCAGAAATATGAGCAAAAGGCCAAAAACTACAAGAACTTAGCGGCACCGCTACGGCAAGCAAAATTAGGTTAGGATTGTTGATGTTAAAGATTGTTATGATTAATACACTGAATAAAAGGGTAATACCTGCTCTGAATAATAAAATAGAACTAACTAATTTGATCTTCCCTTCTTTCAACTGAACCGCCAAACCAATATATATCAATACAAGGGGTGTCATCAAGCTACTTGCTCGATTGAAAAGATCGACTACTACCGTTGGCAACGACTTCATATTTAAGCCAAATGAAAGAAATACAATGGCCAATAACATAATGATGTTGATGGGTTCTTTAACCAAACTTAGCAATAAAGCTTTTATTTTACCTTTCTCTTCTATTGCATCGGTTTGGTTATTTTTTAAATACATCTTCATGGCTATGAAGTAAAGGAAATTTAGGGCAAAAAACTTATTTCCTACATCACCCATGGCTGCAAGTGCCAATGACTCATCGCCTAAAAACTCATTAATAAACGGAAAACTTGATAATCCGGGTGCCAATGAAGGTAATAGCATGGTGAGTGTACGGCCAGCCGAACTTTCTTTATCAATACCAAAGATTGGCAGAAAATAAGGAGCTGAAAGAAAAATAAAAAAATTAAATAATAGTACAAGAATAGGGTAGATAAGCAATGAAACACTAATTTTTATCCCCATCAATGCGATAAATACCGTTGAAGGTAAGGCAATTGAAAGGATAATTTCTTTTACACCATTTATTTCGGTCTTGTTTTTAATTTTACTCCTAAGAGCTAATCCCAAGCCTATCAAAAGCAATAGGATAAGTGTTTTTTGTACAGCCCCAACCATGTTTTCCACAATTAAGAATTATAAAATAAGAATGTGTAGTTTTTTTAATAAAAGTTTTAAAATTTGGAGAAGTCAACCGACTTCTCCAATTTACTCTAACCTATGACAAAAAAACTAAGATAATTCGCCTAATGCTTTTACAAATTGCTTCATTTCATCCATCGTACCCATACTCACACGGCACCATGGTTTATTCTGAATGTCAAATGAGCGTACCAAAATTCCTTTAGCGGTCATCTTGGCTAAGAAGTCTTTTCCACTCATATGATTGATTGGGAAAATGACAAAGTTTGTATAAGAAGGGATGTATTTGTAACCCATTTTTGTTAGGTTTTCGTACAAATACTCTTTGCAAGCAGTATTTTGCTTCTTGGTCATTGCCTGAAACTCAGTATCTTCGAAACTTGCAATTGCACCTAAAACCGAAGTATGCGAAATACCCATACCTCCTCTCGTAATTTTTTGAATCTTATCTAAAAACTCTGGTTGTGCTACGGCATAACCCACACGCAAACCAGCCATACCCATGATTTTTGAGAATGTACGGGCAATGATTACATTTTTCTTTTTAGCCAACAACGAAACCATACTTTCAGTACCTGTTCCTTCGGCCAATTCGAGGTAAGCTTCATCAATAAATACTGGCACTTTTTCTGATACTCTTGAGCAGAAATCTAACAAGGCTTTGCCGTCAGTAATACTTCCCACTGGATTATTAGGATTACACACATAAATCATTTTAGTATCTTTATCAATCGCAGCTTCCATCGCAGCAAGGTCATGCGACCAATCGCTTTTACACGGAATAGCTTTCCAAGTTGCTCCTACTGCCTCTGCTACACGAATCAATGACATATAAGTTGGATCGGCTGAGATGATGTTCCCTCCATTCATAAACAACACCAAAGCAACTTTTTCAAGTAAATCAGATGAACCCGGTCCCATCATGATATGTTTGTCGGTAACTCCTTCTTTCTTGGCAATTTTGTCAACCAACATAGCCAGTTCCTTCCATGAATAACGGTTTCCACCTGCCACGGCCTCAGCAACCGCTTTTTTAGCACTTTCTGGTGGGCCATAAGGGTTTTCGTTGGCATTCAGACGTGCAGCCATGGCCATTACATCTGGTCTTTCATCTAAGAAATGTTCTCTTAAAAGCGGGCTGTAGTAGAGTCGGCTTTTTTCATCTAATGTATAAGAAGCGTTCGGAAATGCTCCCATCGTCAGATGCGGAGCCAAGGCCATACCGCCAATAGTCATTAAACCTGACTTTAATAAACTACGTCTGTTAATCATGTTGCTCATTGTATTCTTAGTTTTATTGTTATTTGAATAGAGATTTTTTTGAATTGAGAATTGATAATCAAAAATTGAGAATGTATTGAAAGAAATTTTCCATTCCCTATTTTTAATTATCCATTAATTTATTTGGTTGCTGTTAGTCTAAAGTACTTGGTAAACGATACATCTTTATAGGTTGCCGAACAACTTAAAGAAACCGACGACCCCGCTACTGGTGCTGCAATACCAAGGGTTTTCCACGAAACTTTCAAAATCGAACGACCTGTTGCATCAGTTGTTACATCCGAAATCTTTGTACCAGTTCTCAACTTAAATGTTACTGGCACTGCTGTAGCTGGAATACTATCAATGCCTACTTTATAATCGAGAAGCCCATCTTTATTTAATTCTAATAAGCGAACCGTAATTGTGGCGTCGGTTGATGCCAAAGATGTTATTGAAGGCTCGGTTGTAAGGCCACTGGTTTTGGTACCGCTTGGATCTTCAAAAATCACTAAAACTGGGGCAGCGATTCGGTCAACAAATGGGTCATCTACTTTACAAGATGCCGCAACAAATCCTATAAATATGGTGCTAAAAAAAAGTATCTTCTTCATGTTAAAATCGTTTAATGGTTTAAAATGTAAAAGGGCGTAAATTAACGCCCTTTACGGCATAACTATCTGACTGATAACACTTTACTCTGCCCACCAAAGTTTAGCTTTCATGTTGTCGGCACCCACGAGTTTGATGCCTTCATCAAGCTTTGCTTTGTTCAACGAATATTCAGTAGTAGGGTATGGTAAGCGAGTTGGTATAATTCCGTCGTTTTCAAATACGGCACGTGGGTCTCTTGGCGAAAATTTCGGTAAACCCGTTCGGCGGTATTCTGTCCAAGCTTCTACTCCTTGCCCAAACAATGCAATCCATTTTTGTTCGATAACTGATTCTTTCGTAATTTCTCCAACTGTTTTCAAATAATCAGTTGGAGTTGTTAGACCAAACTGACTGAAAGAGGCATCTATTCCTTTCTTGAAAAAATCATCGGGTTTGGCATCAATATCGCCATCAAGGGCAGCTTCGGCTAAGATGAAATTCAACTCACTGAACGTCATAATTATACTCGGTGCATTGGCTTTCGTGAAATAATCAGTGAGTACCGATGCAGAACTTAAATAGGTAGTTGCAATAGCATCTGGCAGACCATTCGGAATACCTTCATACCCCCCCGCCTTATTTTTGGTTGCAAAAACACTCAAACGAGTATCGCCTAAAGCAGTAAGTTTATCTACAACTGTCTTACTTATGCTCCAGTCAGTACGGCTTCCCACAATCATTACTTCGTTCCACTCATTATTACTTGGGCGAGTAGCTGTATTGGCTAAGAGAGCATTATCAGCATTACTTGTAAAAATTGGGTATTTAGCTGGGTCTGAAAGAATTTCTTTCATGATTGCTCTCGATTCTGCCGATTTTTTTGCTGCCTGACGGTTAGCTAAACGCAATCGAAGTGAATTGGCAAATTTTTTCCATTTTAAAATATCTCCATTGTAGATAATATCACCCGAAATGGCAGGACCACCTATCGTGAGTTTTTCATTGGCAAGTTTTAAATCCGCTAAAATTCCTGCATAAACTTTATCCATCGAATCATAAGAAGGCGTATACACTGGTGTAGTTTCAGCCCCTTTTAGTGCCTCTGTGTAAGGAATGGCTCCATATAAATCGGTTAGTAAAGAGAATGTCCACGAACGCATTACCAAGGCCGCACCTTCATAATTTTTGTTGGGTGTTTTGCCTTTTTCGCCAGTTTCAGTAATGATACGTTGGAAATTAAGCAAACCATCGTTGTATAGAGATTTCCAAGTATTGTTATAGAAAGTTGGAGTAATTCCGTAATTATCTCCTTCGTTAGAATAAATATTTCGTGCTAAATACTGAATCCAAAGCATAGCCCCATCAAGGTTCAGACGCTCGAAACGCGTATTGCCTCCCCAATATCTATCAACCGTTTTCTCTACTGCATATGGAAATAAATACTGAGCACTGATTGAAGTAGGATTATTGGGATCGGTATTCATTTCATCAAAATCAGCCGTACAAGAGCTAACCGATGAAAGTAAACCTATGAATGTCAGAGAATATATAATTTTATTGAGCTTCATATCTGTCAAAATTTTAGGTTAATAATTTTTAGAGCTTAGGTTTTAAGGAGTCGTATTTAGGTTCAAAATAGATTTATTCTACAAAGCCTTCTCTAACTCATAATTCATAAAACCTAACTCCTTCACTTAAAAACTAATCGAAAGGTTTGCTCCCAAACTTCTTGAATTTGGTAATTCGCCGTAGGCAAATCCTTGTTGATTGGCTCCGAAACGGTCAACTTCTGGGTCGATATGTGGCGTATTTTTGAATAGAATAGCCAAGTTTCTACCAACCAATGAAAGTTTTGCATTTTGAATATGGAGCCTATTGAGTACAGATTTCGGAATGTTATATCCGA
Source organism: Emticicia oligotrophica DSM 17448 (assembly GCF_000263195.1). Lineage (GTDB taxonomy): Bacteria > Bacteroidota > Bacteroidia > Cytophagales > Spirosomataceae > Emticicia > Emticicia oligotrophica. The sequence continues at coordinate 2,621,033 of NC_018748.1, read as the reverse complement.
AAGAAACTTCTCTTAATTTTACATACGAGGCATCGAAAATGGCAGCTTCGTGATAACGACGAGGATTATTATAACCAATCAGTTGATTAGTAGCTACAATTACATCGTTTGGTACATACTGTGGGTTTTCGGTTGTACCGATATTCATCACACCTTTACCAATAATACCTTCTTCTCTACCTACTGCCGTTTCAGCATATTGGCCAGTCCAGCGAGCTGTACCCGTTCCTTCATCAAAAATATCACCGCCAATTTTTGCATCAATTAAAGCCGTCAGTGTAAACTTCTTATATGAGAATGTATTCGAAATACCACCCATCCACTTTGGTTGAATGTTTCCTAAAATTCTCGGGGTAGTTTCTACCACTGGCAAGCCATTGGCGTAAACAATTTGTCCATCTGGAGCGTGCTTGAATCCAATACCAAACAAAGCACCGTAAGGCATACCAACTTGAGCAATTGACGTAAGACCACGACGCTCTTGAAGTGTATAGGTGCTTAAACCTTCGGCCAATTCGATTACTTTATTGCGGTTACGGGCGTAATTTATGGCCACATCCCATTTGAAATCGCTGGTTTCGAGCACCTTACCGCTCAATACTATTTCAATACCTTGGTTGGTAATCTGACCAGCATTCAAGATACGCTTATCGTAACCGCTGGCTTTCGAGATTTCTACACCCAAAATCTGATTTCTGGTTGACTGATTATAATAGGTAAAATCTAAACCAAAGCGATTTTTCAAGAATTTCAAATCAGCTCCCACTTCAATACCCGTAGTAATTTCAGGTTTTAGAGTAGCATTTGAGATAGTAAGATTTTCATAATACTCTGGTAATGAGCTATTCCACGAACCTCCCGCACGGAAGGTTTGTGCTAATTGATAAGGGTCGGCATCGTTACCTACCTGAGCCCAACTTGCACGCACTTTAGCATACGAAAGCACTGTTTTTGGGTAATTCAATAAATCACTTACTACCGCACTTGCCGAAACCGATGGGTAGAAATACGAACGTGCATTTGAAGGCAATGTACTTGACCAATCATTACGAGCGGTTACATCTAAAAATAGGGCATTCAAATAGCCTAATTGTAAGGAACCATACACACTTTGTACTTCTGATTTCTGAATACGGCTCTCAATTACGTTTTGACTTGGATTAGAATTTGAAAGGTTATAAACTCCATCAACTACTAATTCGCCCACATAGGCATAATTTCTTTTATAGAAGTTGGTTCTTTGAGCTGCCCCAGCCGATGCTACCAGATGAAAATCTTTCGAAATAGATTTTTCATAAGTTAATAGGGCATCGTGGTTGGTTTCTTGGCTACGTAATACTTCTTCCGAATATCGTCCTGGTGTGCGGTTTCCATTACGAACTCTATCAAAGTTTACAATATTAATACGGGTATCCGACCACATGTCTGTACCGCTTCGAAGCATGAATTTCAATTCTGGAGAAATTGTAAAATTCAATGCGATATTTCCTACGATGCGGTCTTTATCATTGGTATATGGTAGTTTTTCGCTCAAATAAAAAGGATTTGTAAAGAATGTATGCTGCCAGTTAGGTGGGTCATTGTCAGGTAGCTTTCCTGCTACTGCTCTTTGAATATGTATACCTGTATAATCGCTCCAGTTGGCAAGTTGGTCCCAAGACACGTGGCGGTGAGACCAAATAAACTGGTCGCCGTTTTGGTATGTACGGTTTCCACCTGACTTTACATATTCGCCCGAAACTACCGCGGTAAGGAATTTTGAAACTTTATAATTAGAATTAACTTTAAAGTTATTACGGTAAAAATCATTGAAAGCCATCAGACCTTTCTGGTCGAGTTTTCCCATACTTAGGCGAAAGCTCCCTTTATCATTTCCACCAGAAATAGCAAAATTATTAGTGAGTGATGTACCAGTTTGCCAATACTCATCCCAGTTATTTGGCTGAGGTGTAAGTGGAGCCACATCTTTTCCCGTGAACCATTGTCTTACTAATCGGCCATCCAGTGGAGCTCCCCAGCTTTCGTCCGTTCCATCAGTACCAGTTGTTACACCTGGTCTTACGGTACCATAAGCAGCTTTGTATTGGTCATAAGCATCTGGTGCAATCACGCCACTCCATCCATCTGAGTACCATGTTACATAGCCTGAGCCACCACCATACATATTCTGAAAATTAGGCTTAACCAATGGTCTTTCGGCCGTAAAGTTTGAGTTGAACTCAATACCAAGTCCTTTGCTTCCTGCACCATCTTTGGTTGTAATTAAAATTACACCATTGGCAGCACGCGAGCCATAAAGAGCGGCGGCGTTGGGTCCTTTCAAAACTGAAATATCTTTGATATTGTCAGGGTTCACTTCAGAAATTCCACCCCCAAATTGTTTGTCAAATTGTTGCTGAATAGGCACACCATCTACCACGATAAGGGGCTGATTATTACCCGAAACCGATGATGCACCACGAATCTGAATAGTTGAACCGCTACCAGGGCCACCATTGGCACTAATACGCACCCCTGCAACTTTGCCCGATAAGGCATTTGCAACATTGGTCGAACGAGATTCTACTAATCCATCTCCTTTGATGTCTTGCTGTGAGTATCCCAAAGATTTTTTCTCTCTCGAAATCCCCAAAGCGGTTACTACTACTTCATTTAATGTTTTGGTATCTGGCTCTAAAGAAATTTGGAAGATTGTTTTATTATCTATTTTAATATCGGTTGTAACGTATCCTATCGAACTTACTGTGATAAATGTACTATTTGCTGGAACTTTTAATGAAAATTTACCCTCTGCATCTGTAACAGTCCCGAAATTTGTTCCTTTTACAGTAACCGATGTACCTGGGAGTCCACCTTCGCTTGCAGAAGTCACTACGCCTGTAATGACCTTTTCTTGTGCTATTGCCATCGAAGACAAAAGCAGAAACATAAATAAGTAGAGTTTATTCATCATAAAAAGGAATTTTAGTTTAGATGATTCCCCCTTTCAACCGAAGTATCACAAGACTCCGACCGCTCGGTTTTGTAATACTCGGTTTCAGGGTATTATTTAGGTTATAGTTTGGATGAAAGTGTCTCCTTCTATGTTGATAAATTCTCGGTGAGAAAATATTCAACTTTATTATAGTTTTATGAATCGATGGGACTTGCCATCTTTTTCCTTTATTTATGAAGCGATAGTGTACACTTCATAAACCCGCATTTTAAGCGTAGTATTTATAGGCTTCAAGCACTTCCCATACTGCGGTCGGAAAAGAAGGCTTGATGAAGAATTGTTGTACTTATCTAAGAAACAGTGTCTAAAATTATCAAGTGAAATTTGAATAAAAAAATTTTTCTTAATAAAAAATCAATAAAGACTAAAAAAAGTTAATTATATTAAATATTTCATTCGAAAAATACAATAATTTGCATATTTTTGATAAAATATCAATTATACACTTATTAATTAATTTAATTATTGTATGTTTATAAAAATAACATATATCTATAAAAAAATAAAAAAACAGAAAATATATGTTTTCAAAAACAATAATTTTCTCATAAAATGTTAAATAATTAAATAAATAGGTTTAAATAAAAAAACATAATTGCTCATAAATAATTGTAATATTCTAATTTTAAGTATTTTTACTTATAAACAATAAGTCTTTCAGAATAGCAGACAAACTTGGTAGATTTTATCTATTACTTGATATAAGAGCTTAAAAAATAAAAGCCCTCTTTCTCAGTTGAGAAAGAGGGCTTTAGAATAGAAAATTCAAATTTTAATATAACATTCTGAAACGAATCGTTTCATCGATAGCTTTAATTTCTTGTACAAATTCATCGGTATATCCTTTACTGATATCCATTATCACATAGCCAATTTTTTCATTAGTTTTCAGGTATTGCCCAATGATGTTGATATGGTGTTTGGCAAAAATATTATTGATTTTCGCCATAATTCCTGGCACATTTTGGTGAATATGCAATAAACGGTGTGAATCACGAAGCAATGGCAATTGTACTTCTGGGAAATTAACACTACCTGTCGTGCTACCATTATTCATATATTCAAGTAAGCGTTCTGGTACATAGTGCCCGATACTTTCTTGAGCTTCTTCAGTACTACCTCCAATATGTGGCGTGAGAATCACATTTGGTAATCCACGGAGTTCATTTTCAAAAGGTTCACTATTAGTTTTTGGTTCATAAGGAAATACATCGACCCCTGCACCTGCCACTTTACCCGACTTAATAGCTTCTACCAAAGCAGGTACATCCACTACGTGGCCACGTGCTAAGTTCATAAAGATTACACCCTCTTTCATCATTTCAAACTCACGCTTGCCAAAAACATTAGTGTTTTCTTTACGGCCATCAATGTGTAAACTTACCACATCGGCTACACGTAAAACTTCTTCAAGTGAGCGACATTTTTTTGCATTCCCGATTGGCATTTTATCTACAATATCGTAGAAATAAACCTCCATACCGAGTGCCTCACCAATAACCGAAAGTTGAGTTCCGATGTGTCCGTAGCCAATCAAACCTAATTTCTTGCCACGTACTTCGAAACTATTATTGGCTGATTTATCCCATTTTCCTTCGTGCATCTGATTACTTTTAGTAACCACATTACGAATCAATAAAATCATTTCACCAATAGCCAATTCTACTACTGAACGAGTATTGCTGTAAGGTGCATTGAAAACGGCAATGCCTTTTTCTGTACAAGTTTTAAGGTCAATTTGGTTTGTACCGATACAAAAAGCTCCTACTGTAATCAATTTATCGGCATGTTCTAATACCTTTTTGGTAAGATTGGTTTTCGAGCGAAGCCCTACAATCGAAACCCCTTTAATTTTTTCAATCAATTCTTCTTCATCCATTGCACCTTTGTGCGTTTCTACATCAAATCCTTCACGTTTGAAGGCCTCAACCGCCACTGGATGAACATTTTCCAATAAAAGTACTTTGATACGACTCTTTGGATATGACTGACTACGAGGCAATTTATTCAAATACAAAAATTCATCTAAAGATGGCACGATATGGTCAGCTTTTGCCGTAACCTTCTCACGCTCCACATTTTCGGTGAATGCATAAAAGCGATTCGCTAAACCAGAAGCTCGGAGTTCATAATCGGTATAACCATCACCAATGGCGTAAACGTCTCCATCAAGGTTCAATGAACTAAGCAATTTTACTTTGCCTTTCTCGTGAGCCAACACATTTGCTTGGTCAACACCAATGATGTTATCTTCGGCATCAAACACAAATGTATTTGCATATACATTTTCCTCCTTCAAGCCCATTGCCGTAACAATTGGCACAATAAATTCTTTAAAACCACCCGAAACAATCAAGATATGGTCGGAAAATTCACGCAAGAATTTTTCGTTACGCTGGAAAGAATCCGATACTTTAGTATGTAAAAAACTAATTAATTGGTCAATGTGTGAACGATTAGCCTTCAATAATTCAATTCTACGGCTAAGAGCCTCAGAGAAAGTAATTTCACCGTTCATGCCTTGTTCGGTCAAACTTCTGATTTGTTGTACAACTTTCTCTTGGTTTGGGCTTCCTGCCAACGCAATATTTGCTAATTCATCAAGCCCTTCTACTTTTGTAAAAGTGCTATCGAAATCAATGACATAATAGGTGTTATTCATAAAATTTCACCCCTCGAAATTCCAAATAATAATTTCTTGACAGGGGAATTTGTTTTTGTTTTCTAAATCTTATTAAGTAGCAATATTTCAACAAAATTTCTTTAGTCGTTCAATGCAATTTTGATGTGTTCAAAATGGTGTCTGGTATGCCACGCTGCCATGCTAAGTGCTTGACCCAATGTTAGATTTAACTGGCGAAGAGCATGGTAAAAGGTTTTATCAAAATCACTTTCCGACATACTACGCATCAGAAAAACCCATCTTTTGTGTGTTGCCTCAAGTAAAAGTAAAGCATCTGCTGCGGGTGTACTGGATATTTCGGAGGTTGCATTCCAAGCATTGATATTGGCAATAAATCCAGTAGGATTTTCATCGGTCAATGCTTGTTTAAAGCGTGCGTAGTGCATAATGTGCATATCTGAAATGTGGGTCAATAACTGGCGTACATTCCATGCTCCTTCGCGGTACTGTTTAGCTAATTCTTCATCAGAGAGTTTTTTGGCAAGTCGCTTATACTTAGCAGGATACTTCTCAATGATACTAATGTTGCGTTCGATTTCTTTGGTCGAATAGCTTTTCTTTGGTGCCCACTTTCCGATAGGGTACTGGCGTTGTTCGAGTGTCATTGCCGAGAAAGGTTTTGTTGTAAATTCAAATTTACAGAGTATTTATAGAACTATAAACTCAAAGAAGGATTCATTTTATGAAAATAAACAAATAGTGAATAAACTTCTTTAAAAAGTACCAAAACCAGTAGAATATTTTGTTAAAAATACTTATCACTTATTGGATAATTATGCTTGAAGAGTAATTAGAATTCAAACAGTAATTCATAACAAGTACCCGATAAGCATTTCAAGAATTAAGGAACAGGGTCATAACCATGTGTATGGCTCCAAGGACCACAACGAGCAATACGCTTTGCGGTGAGCCAAAAACCTTTGAAAAATCCATATTTCTGAAAAGCCTCAACGGAGTATTGTGAGCAGGTAGGAGTATAACGGCATGAAGGTGGAAACCAAGGTGAAACACCTGCTTGATAGAGGCGAACGAGAAAGATGGCGATGTATTTCATTCTGTAAAAAAATAGACAAAAGCTGTAAAAAATACCTTTAAGCATCTAACAACTTTTGTCTAAAATTGGTTTGTTTGAAATATTTTACTCAAATAAAATATATAAAGTAACTGTATGCGTTGTCATTCGCTCAACACCTTGCAATGCCGTACCTGCGTTAGTTAAGGGGTCAACTAAATTTACAAGACCGTGCGAAAAATGAAGCTCAGGTGCAAATTTAAAATACTCCCTAAAAAACTCAATACCCGTACCGTACTCAATACTTAAGTCACTGGTTTTTGTAACAAACTTATTTATATTCCTACGGCTATTAGGGTTAGTCTCTACGCCATAACGTAAACCTCCAAATACATACATTCTAACATTTCCTCTTCTTTCCGACTTGTATTTAAACATTATAGGCAACTCAAACCATGCAGTTTCTCTTGACTCGGCTTTTTCTTTAAATTTTTGGGGGTCGTTATCAGGTAAAGACGTATCAATATATTGATATTCTAGCTTACGTCCGTAAATGGCAACAGTTGGCAAAACTCTAAAATCGAAATAATCATTCAATCGAAAATTGACTAAACCTCCCATTTTCAGACCCAACACTCCGGGGGAAGTAATGCTATAATAATTATCTTTATTGACGAAATAATTATTGAATTTAATATTGAAGTTCGTACTCGTTAAACCCAAAAAATACCCAAAACGCATATCCTTTGCATCATAATCTGCCTGAAAACGTGGGCGATTCTGCTGAGCATATACGCATTGCGAAAAAATGGCTAAAAAAAAGAGTTTTAAGACAAATCTAGGAAAAGGGGCTTTTTTCATAAATATTACAAAAAGTATAAAGCTTTATGGCTTTTTGCCAATGTAAATCGAGCAGGTACCGAAAGTCAATGGAATCCACTTGGTTTGCGTGAAACCTGCTTTTTCGAATACACTCAAGAAATCATTCCCTTCTGGAAATGCTTTCACCGACTCTGGTAAATAGCTATAAGCAGAGCTATCGTTCGAAACTAATCTACCAATGAGTGGGAGTATTTTGCCGCTATAAAATTCGTAAATTTGTTTTATGATGGGAGTCTTAGGGTTTGAAAATTCCATTACCATGCACGTTCCCCCCGACTTTGTTACTCGGCACATATCGGTTAGGCCTTTTTCTAAATTTTCGAAATTACGTACACCAAAAGAAACGATAACCGCATCAAAAGTATTGTCATCAAAGAGTAATTTCTCAGAATCGCCCATTTGAAGCTCAATTTTATTTTCTAATCCAAGCTTCTTCATTTTCTCTCTGCCAAACGAAAGCATTCCCTCCGAAATATCAACCCCAATTACCTTTTCAGGATTTAGCTGTTTTACTGCTTCAATTGCTAAATCGCCCGTTCCAGTAGCTATATCTAAAATCAACTTCGGCTTTACACTTCGAAGTGTAGAAATGGCTTTCTTACGCCACCAAAAATCAACTCCTCCGCTGAGCAAATGATTAAGAAAATCATATTTCGGCGAAACATTATCAAACATTTCGGCAATCTGCTCACGCTTGCTACTATCTTTTTCTTTATAAGGTACTACCATTATTGTATAGCGACTCTTTTGAATCACTTAAATTTTTATGAATAAAAAAATATGTTTGCAAAATTACAAAACTACTTTTTTATAACTGCTTGATTATCAGAAAAGTTTTTTAAGTATCGTTTTTATAAATAAATGTAAAATACAATTTTTACATAAAAATCTAAGAATCAATTATTTATACTCCTCTGGTCTTAACTAAATTATTCTCAATTGAATTATTCTTTTATTTATATTTGAAATCTAACTCAAAACGCACCGAAATTCATGCAATATGTGAAGCATTATACTTCTCCTTTGGGCATTTTAGAAATTATCTCAACTGATTCTTACGTTACGCATGTGCTATTTCGTGATGCACAAAAAAAACCAAGCCGACAATTAGAAGAAACGCCCGAAAACTCTGTAATTATTGATGAATGTATACGTCAGTTTGATGCCTATTTTGCAGGTAATTTAAAAGACTTTGATTTACCTTTACTAGCACAAGGTACTGATTTTCAGAGAAATGTATGGGAATGTTTAAAAACAATTCCTTTCGGTAAGACTATTTCTTATCTTGAATTTTCTCGAAGAGTGGGCAATGAAAAAGCCATCCGAGCGGTTGGTACGGCCAACGGTAATAATCCTTTAACTATTATTTTACCCTGCCACCGTGTAATTGGCTCTGACGGAAGTTTGGTTGGCTATGGTGGCGACCTCTGGCGAAAAGAATGGTTACTTCAGCACGAGGGGAGTTTACCAAAAATTAAGCAGTTAAACTTATTTTAATAGAAATTGAATCAAAAAAATAAAACTGAAGGAATTTAATAAAACAAATTTGACTTTAGTCGAATAAAACATTCAGACTAAAGTCAAATTTATTAGTGCAAACGCCCCACAGATAAAACAGAGTGTACACTTGTAGGGCAATGAGTGATGTTTATTTCAATATTCTGTATGACTCCTGCTAGTTTTTTACCAAAACTTCACTCCCGATAATCGACCGATTTCGAGTTTGGCCATTAAGGCCTGATAATCATACTGTAATAAATTAAACTTCGCTTCTTCTAAACCCGTTTCGGCTGCTTGAATTTCGAGTGGAGTGCTTACCCCGTTTGCTAACCTATTTTTTGCTAATTTCAAACCATATTCAGCTTGAAATACATTACTTGCCGCCAATTCTTTCTTTTGATTAGCAACTTTTATATCGTTATAAGCATTTTCAAGGTCACGGCTAATCTGCACCTTTTGCGATTCAGTACCTTGCTTAGCTGCATCCAGATTGATTTTAGCTATTTGTGTATTATATGCACCGCGTTTCCCTGTATAAATCGGAATTGATAATTTTACGCCTAACAATGAGTTTGGTCTTAAAATCGAAATATCGGGTAGGTAGCCGTTTCTCACCCCTACTGAAGCACTTGCTGCTAATGTTGGTAAGCTACTCATGCCCGAAATCTTCACTTCTTGCTCTAAAATGCTTTCTTTTGAGAGCAAGTATTTCAAATCTACATTATTTTGAATGGCTTCATTATAAGCAGTTTGCAAATCAGATTTTGCATAAGGGAATTGTAATTCTGCATTAGCTGGAATTAGTTTACGTGCGTCAGAACCAATCAATGAGCTTAGGAAAATAAACTGTTTTTCAAGCTGCCCTTGCAAGTCAATAACACGCATTTCTGCATTTTTATAACGAACTTGTGTTTGAATCGCATCATAATCTAAAGCATCACCACTCTTGATTCGGTCGGCAATGATTTTGCCATTTTCTTGAACCAATTTTACTTGTTCTTGTTGCACAACTATCGCTTTTTGTAAATAAACAATGCTATAATAAAGTTGTGTAACTTGGTAAGCTAATGTATGTTTTAATGTTTCAATTCCACCCCCTTGTTGCTGAATTTCAAGCAAAGTTTTCTGTACACCTGCCTTAAATCTTCCCCAATCATAAATCACATACGATGCACCTACACTGGCATTATAGTTATTATGGGGCTGAAATTGAATCGTTCGAGGCTCACCATTAACTGGCAATGTGGCTTGAGCAATTGGGTCAACACGCGAATAGCTCAACTCACCACTTACTTGAGGTTTAAGTCCTGTTTCTTGTACTTTAATTCGATAATCACCAGTAGTTAACAACTGTTGTTGTTCCTTCACACGTGGCGAATATTCAATGGCTTGATTGATAAGTTTCGGAAGCACTTGCTCAGTACTCTGAGCAAACACTTCACCACCTAAAAACAAGCAAATAATTATGAATGCTTTATTGATTTTCATCTTTCTAATATTCTATTTATTGAAGCTTTTGCTTTAATTTTCGTTATTTAATATAAAGTATCCGATACTTTTATTGCCCAAATTAATGTGCTTCAGAAGTAGCCTTGTTGGCCGCTGCAATTTCTTCTGCTGATTTTTTCTTAGTTCTTAAAAGTGTTACTAATGGTAAAACACATAAGAAAAATACAGCCACAATTCTGAAAGTATCTAAATAAGCCAAGTAATAAGACTGGCGGTCGAGCATTAATTCTAATTGTCGATATGCTTGAGCTGTTGCTTGAGAAATATCTCCCGAACGAGCCAAAAAACCCATTTTTATCGCATTGAATTTCTCTAAAAATAAAGGATTATTGGGCGTATAATTGGCTACCAAATCAGAGCGGTGCTGAGCATACTGAATAGCCACATAGTTATTGGCCAAAGCAATACCAAAAGCACCACCAAGCTGACGAATCATATTTGTCAGTGAGATACCCGCCCCAAATTCATTGGGTTTCAAACCTGCCACCGAAGCATTAATGAGTGGCAATTGGAGCATTACTGTGCCTAAACCACGCAAAACTTGGATAGGATAAAAATCCCAACGATTCATATCGGCAGTAGCAGTCCCACTGTAAAATCCGAAAAAGGCAAAAATCAAAATTCCAGAAATTACGAATGGTATCGGAGATACCCCCGATGACATAACTCTACCCAAAATTGGGAAAAGTGGCAAAATCGTAAGTGTTGGAAAAAACAATGAAAGACCTGTTTCGTAGGGTGTAAAACCATTGATTCGTTGAACCATTACTGGATAAACGAAAACGGAAGTAAACAAACCGACGCCCGATACCAAAACAAATATCGAAGAAAAAGCAAAGTTTCGATTACCAAACACTCGTAGATTAACTACTGGATGGTCGGTATTTAATTCTCTACTGATAAATCCAACGATACCTAATAGAGCTACCAAAGCCATGATTGAAATCTCTCTCGACTCAAACCAATCTTTCGACTCTCCTTTTTCAAGGATATATTGCAGTGAACCAATGCCAATAATCAGTAAAATGATTCCGAAATAATCAATCTTGATATTGGCTTTGTTTTTCCCTTCACCCTCTTTTTTCGGAATATATAATATGGTAAGTAGCGTTGCTACAATACAAATAGGTACATTGATAAAGAAAATATCGCCCCAAGTATAATTATCTACAATGTATCCACCCAAACTTGGCCCGAGTGTTGGTCCTAATACGATACCCATACCAAATAAACCCGACGCCATTCCTCGTTCTTTTCCGGGAAAAGCATCAAATAAAATGGCTTGCGATGTAGATAATAATGCTCCCCCTCCGATACCTTGTATAAATCGCCAAAGAACTAACTCCCATAAAGAACCAGAATTTCCGCAGAGATAGGAAGCAATCCCAAAAAGTATCATCGAGCCTAAATAATAGTTTTTTCGGCCAAAATATTCACCCAAAAAGCCAGTCATCGGAATGACAATTACGTTGGCGATGGCATAAGAGGTAATTACCCATGCAATATCCTCAATTGTTGCCCCCAAAGAACCAGCCATCTGATTAAGTGCTACGTTTACAATCGTTGTATCGAGCAACTCCATTACAGCAGCGGTTACTGTTGTCAGCACGATTACAAACCGTGCAGCACCAGTAGGAATTTTAGTAGTTACTGTGTGTTCCATGAAAATAGTTTAATGTTTGAATAATCTTCTCTCCAACAATTAGTTGGTTTCGATTATTTAATTTTCACTTCAGCCTCTACACTCATTCCTGCACGTAACTTATCACGTAGTTTTTCAACGCCCTCAATGGCAATTTTTACTGGAATTTTTTGTGTTACTTTCACAAAGTTTCCACTGGCATTATCTGGCGGAAGAAGTGCATATTTAGCTCCTGTTGCATCAGAGAAATCAGCAATTTTTCCTTTTAATTCCATCTCAGGAAAAGCATCAAGCGTGATTTTAACCTCTTGCCCTACTGCCATTCGACTGATTTGTGTTTCTTTAAAGTTTGCTACAACCCAATAAAGTGAATCTTGCACGATTGTAGCTAAAGTTTGACCCGGTTGAATAAACTGGCCTGGTTCTACACTCTTACGTCCAATTTTTCCATTTTCGGTTGCATAAACTTTTGAGTAGGTAAGCTTAAGTTTTTGTTGCTCGATTTTTGCTTTTTGTACCGCTAACGCAGCTTCTGCCTTGTGAAGATTGGCTACAAGGATATCCAAACGAGATTTCGAAGCTGAAATATCCTGCTTTTGTCCGTCAAGTTGAGCTGAGATAATATCTAAATTTGCCTTGCTATCATCTGCTTGGCGTTTTGTAATAGCATTATCAGCCAATAATTTAGCATCTCGCTCAGCATCTTTTCTTGCCTTATCTTGTCTTAAAACCGTTGATTTCAAGTTTGCTTCGGCTGCACCGATTGTCAAGTTAGTATTTTTGATACTAGCACGAGCATTTTCTACATCTGTAAGCATTTGCTGATACATTGCTTCCATTTCTACTAATGCTAATTGTTGTTCACGGTCATCGATATCAACTAAAAGCTGTCCTTTCTTTACTTCTTCAAAATCCTTCATATTCACCGTATTGACGTATCCACCTACGCGTGGTACAACGGGCACGGTATAAGTTTCAATCTGTGCATTATCAGTGGTTTCGAAGTGTTGGTTATACTGATACTTCTGATAAGCATAAATTGCCGCTCCGATTACAATTAAGAGTAAAATAATTCTTGGAATGTAGTTTTTAAACGATTTCTTTGGTGCGTTTTCCATTGTTTTAGTTCAAGTATTTGTTTTTAGTTTTTTGAAGTTTACTATTGAGCATTTCAGTATAAAAGCTTATCGCTAAATACAAACTAATTGGCCAATTAGTAACCACAATTTATTTAGAGTAGTCTTTCGATTTTAATTTGACAGCACAAAGTAAACCAAGTTTACTAAATTAGTCAAGCAAGTTGACAATTATTTTTTTTGTATTACCTTTGTATTAAATTTACTTTTAACAAAATCTTAATCAGATACCATTTCTGAGAATAAAATCATGAACGAAGAGTTATATGCCGAGGTTGCTGCATTAAAAGCAAACAAGACACGCTTGCTGGGAAAATTACTCAATAGGACTTATCGCTACATGAGTGATTTGGCAAGCGACTATCTTAAAGGCACCGACTTTACGGGCTTTCGAGTAGGGCATATTGTTGCATTAGTGCAAATAGATTTAAGTGGTACAAATATTAATTCCTTAGCTGCAGCTGCTGGCATGACCAAGCAAGGCATGAGTAAAATCGTAAAAGAACTTCAAGAAGATGGCTATGTAAACGTTGAAAAAGACCCCACAGATGCCCGTGCCCTTGTGGTAAAATATACAGAGAAAGGGCTTCATGCCATGCTTGAGTGGAGAAATTGCACTAATTTCATTAACCAAAAATTTGGTGAGACTTTGGGTAAAGAAAAACTCGAAACGTTAAAAGACTTACTCGGTGAACTAGTACAAGAGTATGAAAATAATTACTGCAATAGCTCAAAAGAAGTGACAAAAGAGCTAATGAAAAAAAAGTGGAAAAAGTAAATTAATGATTTTTTCTAGCTAGTTTGGTTCATAAAAGAGTCGAAATTCAATAAATTTCACGATTTTTCTTTAAATTCGCAAACACTCTATCTAACCATCTAGCTATATGTCAGTGACAGAAATTATCATTGGGGTAATTGTGCTTTATTTAATTATTTGCTTGATAGCCTATAAAATTCAAGAGTATTTCATCTTTAAACCAGAAAGATTATCTCAAGATTTTGAGTTTCGCTATGATGAACACTTCGAAGAATTATTTTTCGATATGCCTGATGGAGCAAGAATTAACGGCCTATTATTTTATGATTTAGGAGAAGAAACCCGTGGTTTGGTTATCTATTTTCATGGTAATACACGAAGCATAAAAGGTTGGGCAAAATACGCCAAAGATTTCATTGCCCATGACTATGATGTTTTGATGATTGACTATCGAGGCTTTGGCAAGAGCACAGGTAAACGCCACGAAGAACGTATGTATGCCGATTCTCAGGTGGTTTATCATAAAATGCTCGTACGAGGTTATGATGAAAAAAATATCGTTATTTACGGACGTTCGTTGGGCTCGGGTTTTGCCTGTAAATTAGCTTCAAGAAATAACCCTAAAATGCTCATTCTCGATGCACCTTATTATAGTTTCTCGCATCTAACAAGCCGATTCCTACCTTTCTTACCAGTTTCGATGATTCTTCGGTTTTCTATTCGTACCGATGAGTACATCAAATTTGTCAAATGTCATGTTTATATCATTCATGGTACAAAAGATTTACTAATACCGTTTCGGTCAAGCGTAAAATTAGCTAAATTAGCCCCGCAAAAAACTCGCTTAGTTCCAATTTATGGTGGAGGACATAATAACTTGCCATCTTTTCCAGAATATCATAAGCATCTCGAAGAAATTTTACTCGACCGCTTCGATTTAATTTTTGATAAACATATTGGTTATTAAGTGAGCATTGGGTCTGTGAAATCGAACCAAGAATTATTATTAATTATTTCATTATCTATTAATTTCAACCTGTGTTTAAGCCAAAATACCTTCAGATTGCTCTTACTTTTTATGTAATTTTAATAGCTGGATTAGTTCTTTTCCAGCGTTTTATTGTTCTACATCCAAAAAAGCTAGCGAAAGATTATCTGTACGAATTTCCTAAAGCGGAAGAGTTTTATGTTCAGGTTTCACCCGAAATTCGCTTAAATGCCTTAAGATTCGCTTCGCAGGATACTGTTTCGAAAGGTGTTGTGTTATATTTTCACGGAAATGCTGATAATTTAGCCCGCTGGGGAGAACACGCCACTGAGTTTACTCAAAGAGGTTATGATGTGGTGATGTACGATTATAGAGGCTTTGGCAAAAGTAATGGGCGTTTGGATGAACAAAATTTCTTGTATGACGCTCAATTTATTTTTGATGATTTAAGTCGTCGATACAATCCAGACCAAATCGTACTTTACGGACGTTCGCTGGGTTGTGGAGCAGCTATTAAAGTTGCGTCAAATAATGCAGTAAAGAAGCTTATCCTCGAAACTCCATACTATAGCCTTCCTGATGTAGCATTTAGCCATTTACCAATTTTTCCGTTCAAATACGTATCAGAATTTAAAGTAAATGCCTACGAATGGCTTCCTCGTGTAAGATGTGACGTGCACGTTTTTCATGGAACTGATGATGAGGTTGTGCCTTACAAACAAAGTATCAAACTACTTGAAGCAGCAAATAAAAACCTCGATAAAACCCTCACTACTTTACAAGGAGGGCATCATCGAGGCCTTGAACAATTTAAAGAATATCAGACTAAATTAGATGAGCTCTTAGCTAAATAATAACTTTCTAAAAATATCTCTGATAGCTTGAAAAGTTGGTAGTGTTCGGCATATATAATAGGTAAATACTTAAAACGCTCACTCATTATAAACTCTTTCTACGAATGGTGTAGAAAGGGTTTTTTACTTTTATCTGCTTTTTATCAAGCAAAAGGGCGGCAGCCGTGCGGCCCATTGTCTCGAAATCGGTAGTAATTACCGTAATTTCCAATAGTTCTTTCAGTGTAGTTTCATTGAAAGAAATGATACCTATATCCTGCCCTAATTTTAATTCTGATTGTCGAGTTTTCTTAACTAATTCAGCCAAATCTGTCTCTTCTACCACTAAGTAGGCCGTACCAGTATGCAATGCTTCATCAATAGCGTTTTCTTTTATTAGAAATTCTCTTCCAAAATTAACACAAAATTGTCGAAATCCACGTACGATTTCATTTGGATAATTCCCATCACTTGGAAAAACCAATACCATACGGCTATATTTTTCGAGTAAATCTCTTAGTTCTTCTAAGGCATCAAAAATATCTTTTTCAAAATCTTGATAGACACTCAAGCAAGGTTTGGTGTATTCTGGTAAGTCTTTATCTAATAAAATGAGTTCTTCCGAAGGAATCTTTTCCAATGTTTTCAAAGCGGACACTTTTTCGGTTTCTGGGAAAAAATGTGGCATGATTACATAGTAATTATACTTTCCAACATTATTGGCAATTATTTCGGCAAAAATCCGACTATCATAGTGATGAATTTGTAAATCTACACTTGCTTTATTACCTAAAACCTTCAGAAAAGCGTAATAAATAAGCTTTTTGTATGAACTTAACTTATTGAAAACCAACAAGATACGCATCTTATTATGGTCATTCCCATTTACATAGAAGCCTTTACCTTGCACCGATGATATATAACCACGTTCTTTTAATTCGCGATAAGCTTTTTCTACTGTATCTCGTGCTAAATAATACTCTTCACTCAACTCGCTTATAGAAGGTAATTGCTCATCTTTTTTCAGTACAGTACGCTCTATATCCACAATTATCGACTGCACAATTTGCTTGTACTTAGGCGTCTTATCGCTGGGGTTGAACTGTAGTTTATACATATTTCTAGAATAATCGTAGTGAAATACTGTTTGAAAGAGTTTTAAGGCAACTTAACTAATGTGAAATCAATCAACGATTGAACTAGGTTTCAGAAAAGTTTAAAAGAAAACGAGTGAATTTGGATTAAATTCACTCATTTTTGCTTTATAGTATCAAAACGCCTTCGTTCGCAGTCTTTTTATCTTACAAATGCTACCGCTACACCACCATCAACATTCAAGATATTTCCTGTAGATTTTGATAAACTGCCATCAACAAATACCCTTACAGCCTTAGCGATATCTTCTGTTAAGATTTCTTCATTGAGAAGTGTTCGAGAAGCATACATTTTTGGCAAATCTTCCACTTTAATACCATAGGCTTTTGCACGGCCTTCAGCCCACTCACCTTCCCAAATCTTACTACCACGTAATACGGCATCTGGGTTTACGGTATTTACTCTAATTTTATCTTTACCCAACTCAGCAGCCATCAAACGTGTCATGTGTGCTTGGGCAGCTTTTGCGGTTCCATAACCAACATTATTAGGCCCTGCAAATAGGGCATTTTTACTAGCAATATTCACAATATCACCACCAGTAGCTTGTTCACGCATAATTCTCACAGATTCTTGCGATACCAAGAATTGACCTTTTACCAATACATCTTGAAGCAAATTCCAGTCAGCAAGTGTATGGTCTTCAAGTGCTTTTGAAATTGAAAGACCCGCACAGTTTACCACAATATCAACGCCCCCAAACGCCAAAACTGTATTACGAAGTGATTCTGCTATTATTTCTGGATTTGTCACATCAATATTTGTGGTAATGACAGCATCTTTTCCATATTTCTGACGCAATTCGGCTTGTACTTCTTCTAACAAGTTGCGGTCAGCAGCAGCTACACAAGCACCTTCTCTCATTAATTCTTCGCAAATAGCTTTACCAATTCCTCCAGTTCCGCCAGTTACAAAAGCTACTTTTCCAGAAAGTGATTTTGGCTTTGGCATTCTTTGTAGTTTTGCTTCTTCCAATAACCAATATTCAATATCAAAAGCCTCCTGTTCATCTAAGCCAACATATTCCGATACAGCCTCTGCTCCTTTCATTACATTGATGGCATTTGTATAAAACTCTGCCGCCACTCGTGCAGTTTGTTTGTCTTTAGCAAACGTAAACATACCAACTTGTGGGTACAAAATTACAACTGGATTTGAATCACGAATTGCTGGACTATTATCATGTTTACAACGCTCATAATAAGCGGCATAATCGGCACGATAGGCCTCAAACTGTGCTTGAATGGCTTCTTTTGAAGTTCCCGTTAATACCATCGGACGAATTTTCGTACGCAAGAAGTGGTCAGGGCAGCTAGTTCCTTTCTGAGCCAAACGCTCTAAATCATTTGAATTAACAAATTCTAATACTCTTGGGTCATCAGTAAAATGACCTATCATTTGACGATAACTTGAAGCTAAACCACGTAAAGTAGGCATAATTTCTGCGGCAGCCATTTTACGCTCTTCTACTGGTTTTGAATCTAATTTGGCACCACCAAATACTGGGCTTTTTTTTCCATAATTAGCAGTTAAAAACTCTGAAGCCATCTCAATAACCTCTAAAGTATTGATATATGATTCATACGAAGTATTACCCCAAGTAAATAAACCGTGCCCTCCTAAAATTACCCCACGAATATTCGGGTTTTCTTCAACAGTTTTGGCTAATTGTAAACCCAAATCAAAACCAGGGCGTTGCCATGGAATCCAAGCCATCGTTTCTCCCCAAATTTCTTTCATGATAGCCTCTCCATCTTTACTTGCTGCAATAGCAATGAGTGCATCTGGGTGAAGATGGTCGATGTGTTTAAATGGTAATAAACCATGTAAGGGAGTATCTATTGAAGGAGCCGCACATTTAGGGTCGAACAAGCAATGATTAAATAACTCTACCATTTCATCTTCAAATGCTAAACCTCTATATCTTTTTTTCAATGCTTGTAGTTTATCTACATACAAATTAGCACAACCTTTTTTAGTAAGTGTACCAATATCTCCGCCTGAGCCTTTTACCCACATTACTTCTGCTGGTTCGCCTGTCACAGGATTTGTTTCTGTAATTTTACAAGAGGTATTCCCACCCGCATAGTTAGTAAGGCGTAAATCGGCACCCAGTAGGTTTGAGCGATAAATAAACAAATCTACTTCATTTTGAGCTAGTTCTGCGGCTTTAGCTTCATCCCATAAATAGCTAACATGCTTGAATGTTAGGGCTTTTTCCATAGTTTTTTTTTATAATGGTTTCGTTTCTTTAGCTGATATTTTTATTGCAAAAGTCTCAATTCTTATTTAAAGAATCTTCATGTACTCACCTGCAAATACTTGTGTTTCAGCAAATTTAGTTAAGAAAAGAATATAGAAGCGTGCTCGTGAAGGCTATATTTTTGAAGGAATAAATGTATCTAATAATATTAGTGTAGAAAACTAAAGTGTGTATAAAAAAATAAAGTGCCGGATTTTACCAGCACTTTATTCCTCGTAACCCAAAAAGTAAAAATTAACCACGAGTAACTGTTAGGAAACTCGGATAGTTGTCTTCATTTTTATCGTAGAAGAAACGTTTTGTCCTGTATTACGTAAGAATCTACGATAATTACGACGGAACTCAGCCGCTTTTCTGCGAGAAATAAATATCTTTTGATCATGAATTAAAATTTCACCACCTCGGCAGTTGAAATATAAATCATCTACATATTCAAGATTGATAATGTAAGAACGGTGAGGTCTTACGAAGTTTGAAATCTCTAAAAGCTCTTCTTCAAAAATTCTTAGTGTTTTTGAACTAATTATTTCTCTACCATCATTCAGTTTAAAAATTGTGTAATTCTTAGAGCTTTTCAAATAAAGAATATCCTTTAGCTGAATCATATTGCGTTTGCCAGCAACTCTCATCGCCAAATTTGCTCCAGTGGGCTGGCTCACCACATTTTGAACCACCGTAAAACCTTCAAGGTTTAATGGGATTTTATAGAGTAGTTTATTCATCTGACTATAAAGGATAACTTATAAAGCTTTGTTGCTTGAATTACTGAAACAATATTACAGTACATAATTAAACGGTACAACAACAAATCGGTAAGTGGCGGGTAAAATTCGGTAAGTGGCGGATTTATTTTTAAACGGTAGTTTTAAAAAATAGAAGAGGTCGATTTTTGTACTGAAGTAGTATTTTTTTCTTTTTTTAGGGGCTCTAGAGAAATGATTAGAAGGTAGCTATTGTTTTTACATTTCAAGCGAAATCAATAAGAACTGAGCCATTCTAAAAATTCTTGTTTACGACGACGAGAAACTGGCAATTCATGCCCATGCTCTGTAAGAATAGTTCCTCCCTCACCTTTTACATATTTTTTTATATAATCACGATTCACTAAGAACGAGTGATGAATTCGGAAAAAATCATAATTAGCTAATATATCCTCAAATTCTTTGATATTCTTTGATACTGTAAGTTTCTGATTATCGGTCAAATGAATGTAGGTATAATCGTCATCTGCTTCACAATACTCAATTGTATTCACAGGCACAAACTGGAATCCGTTAACTACCGAGATTGGAATTTTATTATTTTTATCTCGCGGATGTCTAAGATTATTTATAAGGTGCTCAAGGTTATTTTGGGTATGCTTACCCTCTATACGTTTTTTTGCCTTCGAAACAGCCTCTATCACTTCTTCTATATTAATTGGCTTCAAAAGGTAATCTAAGGCACTGAATTTGATAGCTGTAACGGCATAACGGTCGAAGCCCGTTGTGAAGATAACTTCAAAATTAGGTTTAGAGATACGTTCTAATAAATCAAAACCACTTCCATGAGGCATTTCAACATCAAGGAATACTATATGCGGAGCAACAGTTTGAATAAGTGTATATGCCTCGTCAATAGAGTTTGCTGTACCAACAATCTCTATTTCATTCGAACAAAATTGCTGAAGAATGATTCTTAGGGTTTCAACACTACGATTTTCGTCATCTACAATGATAGCCTTATACATTATACAAATCTTTTATTAAGCAATTTCAAACATCTTATGTACCTTACAAACAAAATTATAATTAGGTTTTTTATGTAAAAAAACAGCTTAAACCCTACATTATTTTATAAGCAACTTTTAATTAAACCATTAAAGTCTTAGCTTATCTTGGTTCGCTGATTAAAAGTTTATTAGCAAAAGTAAAACAATGTTTATGCCACACAAAAGAATAAAATGATTACGTATTAACCAAATTTTGGAAATTTTATTTCAATTAAAGTTCCTACATCCGCCTCTTCTTCGTCGTTTTTCTCAATACGGTCATTAATTGAAAATCTAATATCAGAATCTGCTATCATATTAAAAGTTCGTAGGCGTTCTTCTGTAATTTTTAATCCTTGTGATTGATACCCTTTTCTTGACTTCGCTTGAATCTGCCTAGCTCGTTCTCGACCAACACCATCATCTTCTATTTTGCAAACCAAATATTTCCCTTGATTATAGAAATGGATATACAAATTACCCTGTGTTGTTTTATAACGTAAACCATGGTTGATTGCATTTTCGATGAAAGGCTGTAGAATCATGGTTGGAATATCAACAAATTGATTAACATCAGGAGCAATATTTAGATGAAATTCAAATTTGTTATCAAACCTTAATCTTTCCATTTCTACATACAAACTTAGTAGTTTAATCTCGTCGGAAAGGGTAATATATTTACTTCTTGAAGAATCTAAGAATAAACGAATTAAGTTGGCAAACTTCGATAAATAATTATTGGCAGCGATGCTATCTCTCGTAAGAATAAAACTTTGAACGGCGTTGAGGGCATTAAATACAAAATGTGGATTCATCTGTAATTGTAGCGTACGAAGTTCTAGCTCAGTTACTTGCTTATAATGCCTTTGTTCTTCATCAGCCCAAAACTTCAAGAAACGCTCTCTTCCATAAAATAAGCCAAAAAGGGTTACGAAGCACGCCCCCCAAAACCACCAAGAACGCCACCATGGATATTCTATCTTAAATTCAACAAAAATGGGCTTGCTTTGAATATTATCATGCTTTGAAATTCCGATTATTTCGAAATGATAGATAGCAGGATTCAGTGTATCTATGCGAATTACATCTTCCTTTAAATTAGTCCATGGATAAACTTTATCTCCTTCAAAACTATCTTCTATAATTCGATATTTATAAGAAATATTCGAGAGCGTAGGCATTGATTTGAGAGTTAACTCAATGGCATTATCTTCGTAGCCTATACTATAGGAGTTGGCTAGTGGAACAATACGACCCGCTATTTCTACTTCGGCAACGACAACCTTAAACTGATTAGTTGTTTTTTGTTCAGAAAGAACTTGACAGTAAATGTGTTGATTTGCTAAAATGCATAATATTATAATTATGTTTCCAAATCGTAACATTTAGGTAAAATTTAGTTTGAAGAGGTTCAGCTTTTAAACGATTGGTAAAAATACATCTTTAAAAGTGAACGCAAAAGGAGTTGAGCCATTTTTATTGATGCTTTCTAATCTTTCTTTAGCATCATGCGGAGTAGGTGTGTAATTGTGGGGAATCCACCACAAGGCAAGCATTGCTCCACTTGGTTTCTCAAACCACTTATTTCTTTCTCGCATCACACCAACATGAGCTGTTTTGAAGGCAAATTCTTTTAAATCTTCAATCGTTTCCCATACCGACATATTAATGATTATATCAGCATCATCAAAAATCCTGAGGGCCGTTGCGTTTTCATTATCCCCTTTTAAACGCCACACAAAACCCTTGCTCTTTTCTGCTAATGCATTTATTTCATCTAGCTGTGCAACAAAATCAGCTAATAATGGGCTATCAATGGGTGCCAATAATTTTGAGATATTTACCTGTGCCAAATAATACTTTTGCATAATTTTATTAGAAAACCCTGCAAGAGTTTATACTTACAGGGTTACTTATAATTGCATTAAAATTTTAGTTCAAATTCAGTTCAGCCTGAATAGTCTTCACCTTTTCTTTAAGAGAAGCTAGTGTTGCATCAAACTCATCTTTTTTCTTCAATTTAGCTCTTACACCAACATAGAATTTGATTTTTGGCTCTGTCCCAGAAGGGCGGCATGTAAACTTGGTTCCGTCGGCTGTAAAGAATTGTAACACATTTGAAGATTCAATACCCATTTTTCCAGAAGGAATGGCTTTCTCTTCGCCTGTTTTTAGGTCTTTTGTTATGAGTGATTTATAATCATCCATTCGAATAACCTTCGAACCTGCCAATGATTTTGGTGGTTTGGCTCTAAAATCTAACATCATTTGTTGGATTTCTTCGGCTCCTGTTTTTCCTTTTTTAGTCAATGAAATTAAGCCTTCATAGTAGAAGCCATTTTTTTGATACATTTCTGCCAAGAAATCGAAAAGCGAAAGCCCTTCATTTTTGGCAAAAGCCGTAAGTTCGGCAATCATAGCACAACTAGCAATGGCATCTTTATCACGTACTTTATCGCCAATCAGATAACCATAGCTTTCCTCACCTCCACCTATAAATGTTTGCTCACCTTCTAATTCTCTGATTACCTGAGCAATGTATTTAAAGCCAGTAAGTGTATTGTAGCAATTTACGCCTGCCTTTGCTGCCATCTCATCGATGAGGTCTGTTGTTACGATTGTCTTAGCAACAAATTCTTTTCCAGTAAGTTTCTTTGCTTTTTTCCATGCCTTCAGTAAATAATAAATAATTAAACTTGCTGCTTGGTTTCCGTTCAATAATTGCCATTCGCCTTTAGGGTCTTTCACAGCCATACCTACACGGTCGGCATCGGGGTCAGTTGCTATAACTAAATCGGCATTGAGTTCTTTAGCTTTTTTCAATGCCAAACTCATCGCCTCTTGCTCTTCAGGGTTTGGATAAACCACTGTTGGGAAGTTTCCATCAGGAGTAGCTTGTTCTTCTACAATATTAACATTTGTGAAGCCTAATTGAGCCAAAGCCTTTGGCACCATTGTAATACCAGTTCCATGTATAGATGAGAATACGATATTTAGGTCTGACTGCCTCTTTATCATTCTTGGATTAACGCAGATGCTCTTTACCGCTTTCAAATAAGCTTTATCAAGCACCTCACCAATCATCTTGATTCTCTTTTTAACTCCTCTAAACTTAATATCTTTAACATTAGTAATGGCATTTACTTCGGCTACAATATTTTTATCGTGAGGAGCAACAACTTGTGAGCCATCAGTCCAGTAAACTTTATAGCCATTATATTCACGTGGATTATGCGATGCAGTAATTACAATCCCACTTTGGCAACCAAGCTGACGAACAGTGAATGAAAGCTGCGGTGTCGGACGGAGTTCTTTATACAAATAAACCGTGATTCCGTTGGCAGAAAGAATATCGGCAGCAACACGAGCAAATTCTGGCGAGAAATTACGACTGTCGTGAGCAATGGCTACTTTTATATCTTGGCCAGCAAATGTTTTGTTTAAGTAATTTGCCAAACCCTGAGTAGCAGCACCAACCGTATATTTATTCATACGATTTGACCCAACACCAATTTCACCTCGCATACCACCTGTGCCAAATTCTAAATTTTTATAGAATGAGTCAGTTAATTGAGTTGCATTACCTTCATCAATTAATTGCTGAATACTGGCTTTCGTTTCAGAGTCGTATTTACCTTTAAGCCAGGTTTTGATGTTTTTTTCTGCTGTTGAATCTAATTTGAGTGCTTTTAGCATGACTACATTTCTTAATTTGAATTTTCTTAAAAAGATATTTAAACAAATTAAATGAAGTTTTTGATGTTTTTCAAGAATGTCAAATATTTTACACTAACTTTATCAAAAAAATACCTTCAATGCTGTCAAAATATACATTTAATTTATTTTTTTACTCTAAATAAACCCAAAAAAAATCTTTTCTAAGGATTGTTAACATACCTTCTCATGAATTTTAAGTTAATTCTGTAAATAATGAAGAATGTTTTTTTAAAATATTTTAAATTGTTAATTTTACACCTCAAATTTGTCATAAAATTACAACTCAAACCAATTTAGGATAATTTAATAGTATGAAAATGTCGTTCAAACCACTATTCGTTTTATTTGTCGGACTATCGCTGACTTCATGCGTAGCCAAGAAAAAACTTACAGCTTTACAAGCTCAATACGATAAAGCTCAGTCAGACTTAGTTAAGTGCGGAGATTCTGTACAAGACTATAAAGATAAACTTGAGCGTATGAGCAAGCTACAACAAGATACAGAAGCACAGAAAAATAATACTGTAGCTACTGTCCAACAACGCGACCAACAAATCAAAGATTTAAAAGAACAAATTGCTGATTTAAAAAGCTTACGCGATAAGCAAGTTGAGCAAGTTGGAAACTTAACAGTATTATCGAAAGCAGCTAATGATAATATCGACAAGACGCTTTCACAATTAGCAACAAAAGACAAGTACATCAACATGTTGCAAGCAGCACGTACAAAAGCTGACTCTATCAACTTAGCTTTAGCTGTAAACTTGAAAAGCGTGTTGAATCAAGGTCTTGACGACCAAGATGTAGAAGTGAAAGTTGACAAAACTGTGGTAATGATTAATATCTCTGACAAAATGTTGTTCAGCACAGGCAGCTCACGTATTTCATCGAAAGCAAATGCAGTATTGAACAAAATTGCACAAATCGTAAAATCAAGACCAGACCTAGAAGTAATGGTTGAAGGTTATACTGATAACGTATCTATCAAAACAGATTGTATTGATGACAACTGGGATTTGAGTGTGAAACGTGCTACCTCTGTTGTTCGTGCATTACAGCAAAACTTCGGCATCGACCCGAACAAACTTATTGCAGCGGGTAGAGGAGAGTACAATACACTTGTAAGCAACGATTCGGCTGAAAACCGTTCAAAAAATCGTCGTACTCGCATTATCTTAATGCCTAAACTTGATCAATTCTACGAATTATTGAATCCAGATAAAAAGTAATTGATTCAATGTCAATAAAAAAGCGAAGTCGGTGAAAATTAATTTTCACCGACTTCGCTTTTTTTAATACGTCTGTACGTCATCAGCTTTCACGCATTCGCTCCCGAGCAACATCTCGTTCTTTGATGCTATCTCTTTTATCATAAAGTTTCTTTCCTTTTGCCAATGCAATATCTAGCTTCGCTAATCCTTTATCATTAATAAAAAGACGAGTCGGTATTACCGTTAATCCCTTATCGGTTAATTTATTGGCTAATTTTTTTAGTTCTTTTCTTTGCAATAGAAGTTTTCTATCACGCAAAGGCTCATGGTTGTAGTGCGTACCTTGCTCGTATTTCGAGATATTTAGGTTTTTTACGTATAATTCACCATTAATAAAAAAGCAATAAGCATCTGTCATATTAAATTTACTCAAACGAATAGATTTAATTTCTGTTCCTGTCAAAACCATACCGGCGGTGTATCTTTCTAAAAAGAAAAATTCAAAACTTGCTTTTTTATTGCTTACATCTATTTTTTTTGCTGCTTTTTCTGCCATTTCTTCCTAAAGCTTTTAGCTTTTAATAATACCCTAATTAATTGATAATTTCTAATTTACCTTTTTTCTTCGAAAACTAATAGCACGACGCCCCTTTTAATTTCCAACAAAGTTACAAATAAAAAATCCCTACCTCAAAAATAGTGGCAGGGATTCCGACTTACGTGCTTTCCTAATAATCCATGTATAAGCTCTATAATTGGATTCGACTTCGAGTGAGATTTACTTAAATAAACCTCTATTTGGGGTTTCCAATTCGGAAACTTCCTAAAGCAAAGTTAAATATTTTTAGGATAAAAAAAATATTGTTTTATTTTTCTTCTCTAAAAGGCATTAATTTAAGCTTTGCTTTTAATTTTTTGTTTTAAAAACAGATCCATTCTACACTACCTTAAAACAAAAATTTTCATTTTTTAAGTTTCAAATTCGTTAAATATCTTTTATCAATGAATATATTTATTTTGAAAACTTCTATTTCAATAACGAAAAGTATGCCAAAAACTCATGAAAACTCATTGTGCAGCATATAAAAAATATAAATATCTAATAATCAGAAACTTACTATATCAAAATTGCAAAAACAATACAGTTTGGTTATTTCGTTGATGCTTACAAGGAAGTTGTATAGAAGAATTTATTCCTACTTTACGACAAAATTTGGAATTTCAAATATTTTTTCTTATATTTAATAGAGTGCAGTTGAGTAACAATCAATATTCCTCGATTGCTAGTTTTATTTTTATTTATAAATTTTTTTTTAAAATTGCTTAAGTCACCCATTTTTTCAACCGCCAAGCAGCAAGAAAGTGCCATACTGGTAGGTCTGATTACACAAAAACAAAATGCCGAACAAACAAAAGAGTATCTCGATGAATTGGAGTTTTTGGCAACTACGGCGGGTGTAATCACAAAACGTGTCTTTACACAAAGACTCGAACGCCCCGACTCACGCACCTTTGTGGGTAAGGGAAAATTAGAAGAAATAAAAGTTTGGTTAATAGAAAATCCTGTTGATAGTATCATTTTTGATGATGACCTCACGGCTCCACAAGTGAGAAACTTGGAAATGATGTTTCAGGATATAAAAATCCTTGACCGCAGTTTATTGATTCTAAATATTTTTTCACAACGTGCACAAACTGACCAAGCCAAACGACAAGTAGAGCTAGCACAATATCAATATCTTTTGCCTCGCCTTACGCGTATGTGGACTCACCTTAGCCGTCAAAAAGGTGGTATTGGTATGCGTGGCCCTGGTGAAAAAGAATTAGAGACTGACAAACGTATCGTAAAAGACCGTATTGCCTTTTTGAAGGATAAACTCGAAAAGATTGACAAACAGAGTTTTACCCGAAGAAAAGAACGTAGTCGGCTTGTGCGTGTTGCATTAGTAGGCTATACAAACGTTGGGAAGTCAACGCTGATGAGGCGTTTGGCCAAAACAGAAGTATTTGCCGAAAATAAACTTTTCGCTACCATTGACTCTACCGTAAGAAAGGTAGTTTTAGGAAATATTCCATTTTTGCTAACTGATACCGTTGGTTTTATACGAAAACTACCAACACAACTCATCGAATCATTCAAATCTACGCTTGATGAAATTCGTGAAGCAGATATTTTAATTCATGTGGTTGATATTTCACACCCATCTTTCGAAGAACAGATTGAAGTAGTGAATGTTACTTTAGCAGAAATTGGTGCATCTGAAAAATCAATGATATTGGTTTTCAATAAGTTAGATTTATTTAAGCCCGAATCTGAAGATAATCTTGATGAACATCTAACAACTATTGACGAAAATCTTCTTCAGAAAAATCTCGACCGACTAAAAAATAGTTATCTGAAAAAAAACACCGAAAATGTGGTTTTTATTTCGGCCGAGCACAAAGAAAATCTAGCAGATTTACGTGATGTATTGATTCAGAAAATTCAAGAGAAACACTTCTTGATTTATCCGAATTGGGACCCAACACAAAACCCTTTGTACGACTGGCAGGGAGTTGTACAAGAGTAATTATTTAACAATTCAAATGACAAAAAACAAACAAAAATCATATTATGACCAAATGAAGGCAGAAATTCTCGCTTTCTTTTCGGTCAATAGTGAGCATCCATATACTTTACAAGACCTTTTTTCTCATTATGATGTAAAAAACAAGCAAGAAAAAGCACTTTACGGAATGCTCTTAGAGGATTTGCTCGAAGAAGGAAAAATATATCAAATAGATAAAGGTAAATATACGGTTGATGTCAATGCCAACTCTGTGGTTGGCCGCCTTGACCACGTGAATCCACGCTTTGGATTTATCAGATACGATGAAACTAAACCTGATATTTGGGTAAGTGCCGACGACATGAAAGGTGCCATTGACGGAGACTTAGTGAAAGCAACCGTTTACGGTGAATTTTATAGAAAAGGTGATAACCCCGAAGGTGCTATCATTGAAATTATCGAACGTGGACGAAAAGAAATTGTAGGTAAGATTCAGACTTTTGGTAATTATGCACTCGTGCACCCCGACCACAAAAACCTACACGATGATATTTTCGTACCGAAAGATAAAATTAAGGGTGCTACCAAAGACGATTTAGTTATTGTACGAATTTTGACTTATCCGACCAATGTACAACAAGGAACGGGTGAGGTTATTGAAATTCTAGGAAAATCGGGTGAAAATAACGCAGAAATGCACGCAATTCTTGCCGAATTTGGTTTGCCAATCAGATTTGATAAGGCAATCGAAGAAGAAGCTGCTGCTATTTCTGAAGTTATCACCGAAGAGGAAATCAAGAAAAGAAGAGATTTTAGAAATATCCTAACTTTTACGATTGACCCCCATGATGCAAAAGATTTTGATGATGCTCTCAGCTTTAGGGTTTTAGAAAATCATAATTTTGAAATAGGCGTACACATTGCCGATGTAACGCATTACGTTCGTGAGGGAACCCGACTGGAAGAAGAAGCATATAATCGTGCTACCTCCGTTTATTTAGTTGACCGTACGATTCCGATGCTTCCTGAGAAGCTTTCGAATAACCTTTGTTCGCTTCGTCCCAATGAAGATAAACTTACCTTTTCGGCAGTATTTGAAATGACACACGATGGGCGAGTAATAAGTGAGTGGTTTGGCCGTACGATTATCCATTCTGATAAAAGATTTACTTATGAGGAAGCTCAAGAGGTTTTAGAAAATGAGGAAGGTGATGTATTGAATCCGATTACGGAACCCAACGAAATTCTTGAAAAATATCGTTTTCCGCTGCATACGCTGAATCATTTAGCGAAAATTTTAAAGAAAGAACGCTTCCGTAATGGAGCTATTAACTTCGAAACTAATGAAGTAAAGTTTAAACTTGATGAAACAGGAAAACCACTTGGTGTAGTTCTAAAAATTAGGAAAGACGCCCATAAACTGATTGAAGAGTTTATGCTTTTGGCCAATAAAAAGGTGGCAGAGTTTGTATTTAAACTTGGCGGCAAAAAACAAGGTAAACAGAGTGAAGAAAGCCAAACTCAGCACTCAACAACCATGGTTTATCGTGTACACGAACCACCAAACCCCGAAAAACTACAAAACTTTGCCAATTTTGCGGGTCGCTTTGGCTTCTCAATTCGCACAGATTCTGATAAATCATTATCGAATTCAATGAACAAAATGATGTCGGAGGTAGAAGGCACTCCAGTTCAGAATGTTTTGGAACAATTGGCTGTTCGCACAATGTCGAAAGCTCGCTATACAACGGAGTCTTTGGGGCACTTTGGTTTAGCATTTGACCATTACAGTCATTTTACATCGCCAATTCGCCGTTATCCAGATATGATGGCTCACCGACTCTTACACCATTATCTGACAGCCTCACCAAAAGATTTTGGAAACGTTTCAAGAGATGAATTTGAGAAAAAGTCGAAGCACTCATCTGATCGTGAAAAACTTGCCGCCGAAGCTGAAAGAGCTTCTATCAAATATAAGCAAGTGGAATTCATGAGCCTACAAGACCGCAAAACGGTCTTTAGCGGTGTTGTGACAGGTGTAACTGATTTTGGCATTTTCGTTGAAATAACCACTACAAATTGCGAAGGTATGGTTCGCTTAGCCGACTTAAAAGATGATTACTATGAATGGGACAGAGATAATTATCGAGTAGTAGGCAAACGCACTGGTCGAGTAATTAATTTTGGTGATACCGTAAAAGTTATCGTCAAAGGTACTGACTTAGATAGAAGAAGCATGGATTTAGAATTGGTAGGTTTAGAAGGGAAAACCATGCCATCGAGTAACACTCGCCGTAGTAATAGAGGGCAGAGAGATGCAGTAAGTGCGAAATCTGGCCCAAGAAAAAGAGAACGAACAGCCCCTAAACGCCAAAAATCGGCCGATAAAAATAAGGGCAAGCGACGAAAAAAATAGCTTTGTTTCAATCGAAACATTTCTAGCACTAAAGAGTTAATTAGACAGGTAGGGTTTTGACTTTACCTGTTTTTTTTATGAAATAAAATTCGCAAAACAATGAATATTCTAATAACAGGCGGCACAGGTATGATTGGGCATCGACTTACTGAATTACTCATCGAAAAGGGGCATAAGGTATCTTATTTGAGCAGAAAGAAAGAGCCAATCTCTCAAGTAGATGTTTTTCAATGGAATATTCAGCAAGGTTTTATTGAAGAAGGTGCTTTAGAAAAAGCCGATTATGTGATACATCTAGCAGGGGCAGGAATAGCAGATAGTAGATGGACAGATGCACGTAAGAAAGAAATCATTGATTCGAGAATTCAGCCAATAGATTTGATTGACAAGTATTTACAAGAAAAAAACATTCAATTAAAAGGCTTTATTTCAGCATCAGCGATTGGTTTTTACGGAGGAGATACGGGCACCAAGCAAATTGATGAAAGCAGCCCCGCAGGAAATGATTTTTTAGCCGAATGTACCAAACTTTGGGAATCTCATGCTCAAAAACTCAATAATGCAGAACGGAAAGTATTTATCAGAATTGGTATCGTTTTAAGCGAAAAAGGTGGAGCTCTACCTAAATTAGTTCAACCGATTCGATATGGTGTGGGAGCTGCACTTGGCAGTGGCCAACAATTTATGTCGTGGATTCATATAGATGACCTTTGTCGAATTTTTGTAAAAGCCATTGAAGATGCAAATATGAATGGCCCTTATAATGCCGTAGCACCTAATCCTGTAAGCAATGAAGAAATGACAAAAACTGCAGCAAAAATATTGCATAAACCTCTTTGGTTACCGAATGTACCAAGTTTTGCTTTAAATTTAGTTTTCGGAGAAATGGGAATTGTCGTTACTGGTGGTAACTTTGTGCTGAATAAAAGGCTTTCGGAAGAAACCGATTTTCAATATAATTTTACAAACATTACTGATGCCTTGAGCGATTTATTATAGTTCACAGACAGCAGAAATTAACTCAGAATTCAGGATTTAAAATCGCACGGGCGACCCCGTTAGAACTTATTATGGCTTCAATATTTTCGAGAATCGTTGCAGGTGAAATTCCTTGCCATAAAATTGCAGAAAATGACCAATATTTTGCTTTTTTAGATGTGTTTCCATGTGCAGTTGGACACGTATTGGTAATACCTAAAAAAGAAATAGACTATATTTTCGACCTCGAAGACGACCATTATTTAGGCTTAATGGCTTTTGCCAAGCAAATTGAACCTGCCATTCGCAAAGCCATTCCTTGCAAGCGTGTAGGAGTTGCAGTAATCGGCTTGGAAGTTCCGCATGCTCACGTACATCTGATTCCGATGAATAGCATGAACGATATGAACTTCAATCATAAATTAAAACCAAGTCAAGAAGAATTAGCCGAAACTGCCGCTAAAATCAGAAGTTTTTTGAACTAAAAATATGGAACTAGTTTACGCCATTATTATTGCGATTTTGCCTTTAGCATTATCATTTTGGAGTATTTTTTTGCTTCGTAGAAATCCTAAAATTTCTGATTTCATGAAAAGCCTTATTACAGCTATTTTAAGCGGAATTATACTGGTATCTTTAAGTGTAAGTGCTCATCATTTTAGCACCATTCAAGATGCAAAATCAAACATGAGTGTGGGGGTACTTACGAGTGTACAAGGTATTATTTCGGGTGTGGTGTTCTTGGTTTCAAGGTTTTTGAGTAAGTAATTTTTCGCTGCCTTCGGCTACGCTCAGGCAGCGAAAAACTCTACTTTGCTTATACAGAAAAATGGTTTTTGCTTTATATACCAAGCTAAAATTTACATTTTCGAGCAATATCTGCTAAAATCAGCGTTGTTTTTTCAGCGTCATCTTCGGTGCAAAATTCTTACAAATTCGAAAGTATATCACTTCAATTTATCTTGTAAAATTGAAAATTGCTTTTTTAAAGAAGCGTTTTTGTAGAGAATCTGATAGGCAAAATCTGTTATTGGCATATCTACCGTGTATTTTTCCATCATCTCAAAAATACATTTTACGGCATAATAACCTTCGGCAATCATATTCATTTCGAGTTGAGCGGCTTTTACACTATATCCCCTACCAATCATATTACCAAAAGTACGATTTCGACTAAATTGTGAATAAGCGGTTACTAATAAATCGCCTAAATAAGCCGAAGCACTCAAATCTCGTTCCATTGGAGCAATAGTATCTACCACTCGTTTGATTTCCTGCATGGCATTAGCAACCATTACTGCCTGAAAATTATCGCCCCCTCCTAAACCATGTGTAATTCCACAAGCCAATGCCACGATGTTTTTCATTACGGCGGCGTATTCTACGCCATAAATATCGCCTAAAACTGAGGTTTTTACGAAGCGACAACGCATGATTTCAGCAAATTCAGTTGCTAATTCAATATTAGGCGAAGCAATTGTTAGGTATGATTGTTTTTCTAAAGCCACCTCTTCGGCATGACATGGGCCTGCAATAATACCCATATTATGATGCGAAACTTCATAATTATCAGCCAGCCAGTCGGTAACAAGCTGATTGGTAGAAGGAATCATTCCTTTAATTGCCGAAATGATTTTTTTATCAGCCAAATTAACAGCAGATACAGATTTAAGAGCATCAGCAACAAAAGCAGCTGGAACCGCCAGAATAACCCAATCTGAGCCACGAAGCGATTCTTTTAGATTTGTATAAGGTTTTACTTTTGAAGGATGTACCTCAACACTACTCAAATAATGTGGATTATGGTGATGCTTTTTGATATGCTCTACATCAGCAGCACAACGCATCCACCACTTAATTTGCACATTACTTTCACTTAATATTTTTACAATGGCCGTTGCCCAGCTTCCTCCACCAATTACCGTTATTTTCATATCAGTACCAACCGTTCTTCCAGTCTGTTTTGTTTGTTGATTTCCTCAAATTGATTCACGAAGTAAAACAAAAGCTACGAAATAAAAAAGAGATTGCCGAATAGCAATCTCTTTTAGTTATGATTGATGAATCAGAAAGTTTACCTACTGACTTAATCTTTCTTCTTCTCTTTATCTTCTTTTTTCTCTACTTTCTTAGTAACAACATCTCCATCTTTCAGTTTTTTCGAAACAACTACGAATGGCCCTGAAACAATTTCTTCTCCTTCTTTCAAACCACTAATTACTTCAATTGTACCAGCAGAAGTATCAGTTATACCTGTTTTTACTTCACGCATTTTCACTTTGTCTTTGTCATGTACGAAAACTACTTCTTTAGGCTTGTCTTTCTTAGTAGTTTTTGATTCTTGTGTACTTTCAGCTTCATTCTTGTCACCATCTTTCTTTTCGGTTGTGGTAGCATCATTAGCTCCGCGAGTTGTTACGGCAGCAATAGGCACACTTAATACACCTGTTTTCTTTTCAGTAATAATATCTACTGTGGCTGTCATTCCCGGTTTGAAAGGATATACTTTACGGGTTTTACGATCAACTAAATCACGATAAGATTCTGGTAGGATTCTAATTCTTACCTCAAATTCAGTTACGGCATCAGTCGATGCGGCTGCCACTGCAGTTCCCGAACCATTAGCTGTATTAGCAATTTCGGTTACGATACCTTTAAATTTCTTACCTGTCATGGCATAAGAATCGACATCTATCATGGCCGTATCGCCTAAACTCACGCGTACGATATCATTTTCATTTACATTGATTCTAACCTCCATGTTATTAAGGTTCGCAATGCGAAGCATTTCAGTACCTGCCATTTGCGATGTACCAACTACCCTTTCACCTAATTCAACGGCTAATTTCGAAACTATACCGCTCATTGGGGCATAGATACTCGTTTTACGCAAGTTTTCAGAAGCATCTTTCAAACCTGCTTCGGCACTTTTTACGTTATACTTGGCGGCTTCAACATTGGCTCTAGCTGCTTCTAAATCTTGACGAGCAACTTTTAAGTTAGTCTCGGCTACTTCTAAATCAGCGGCAGAAACTACTTTATCTTCAAATAGCTTCTTTTGGCGATTGTATTCCATTTGTACTCTTGCCAAACGAGCTTCTGATTGAGCAATGGTTGATTTTGCTTGCTCAGCACTTGCTTTGGTTTGATTCACCACCGCTTCGGCACGTTGCGTAATTGAAATATAGTTTTCTGGCTGAATTTTTAATAAAAGTTGACCTTTTTTTACCGAATCGCCTTCTTTTACGTAAAGAGCAATAATTTCACCCGGTACGTCAGGCGTGATTTTTACTTCTACCTCTGGTTGAATTTTGCCTGAAGCCGAAACTGTTTCGGTAATATCTGATTTACTGGCTTTCACAAACTCAACTTCAGTTGGTTTTTCTTTACCAATCCAACCAGCCGATTTTGCTACAAGCAAAAATATTACAAGAAGGGCCACGATTCCGCCCAAAATCAACCAAATTCTATTAGATTTTTTCATTGATAAATTTATTTAGTCCACCGTCAATGGACGCCTTGTCTATAATTTTTAAATACTGACTACCAAATACTTAATTAAAATGAAAGTGGTTTGTTTTGGTAGAAATCTAAAATTTTAATACGGAAAATATAGTCATATTTCGCTTGAATTTCATTACTTCTTGCTCTGTCTAGATTTGATTTGGCAATGCTATATTCTAAAGCATTTAATGAACCAACATTAAATTTCGCCTCTGCCGCACGGAATGACTCTTCAAATGCTTTTACTTGATTGCCAATGGCAGAATATCGTTTGGCTGAATTATTGAGATTTACGTAGGCTTGGTCAATATCTTGTCGCAAACGTAAACGAACATTCTCTGCTTGAACTTCCGATTGTTTCTTTTGAATTTGAGCGTTTGTTAGTCTAAATTTCGTGCTATAACCATTAAAAATAGGCACACGAACATTTAAACCCAAGGATGCATTCGCATTACCTGTAAGCTGACGGAAATAAGGAATTTTCTCAGAGCTAGACGCCGAAGTTGGCAAATAGGCAATTACTGGGTATCTGGTTCCTGCCACATTCACATAACCAGCTTCTGTTTCTACAATTTTCTGTGTAACACTTACCTTTTCTGCTGCAGTAGTAGAACTTGAATTAAGATTGGCACTGGCCGAAACCACTGGCATTTTAAGACCCTTCGCAATATCTACCGATTTTTGGGCGGCTTTCACACGCATATCTGCTGCTTGTACATCAGCTAAATAACCTTGAGCAATCTCAAAAATTTGTGCGGGAGTATTGGGATAAGGCTGAATATTAGGATTCGGTACTGCTACTCGAATCACTTCAAAGTCTCGGTCGGCAGTAATATTCATGATTTGTCGAAGTGTGAGTTTAGCCGAAACAATCGAATTTTCTGCATTAACTACACTTAATTCATCATTTGCTAATTGTGCCTTTATATCATAAAGATTCGTTTCTGGTAAAGAACCTGCATTTACCAATTTTTGTGTACGCTCCAACTGGGTTTTCGTTACTTCCATTTGGCGTTGTGCTACAGCCAATAAATCTTCTTGTGAAAGTACATTCAGGTAACCAACAATTACATTGAGCGTAATCTGGTTTTTCATGGCTTGTAAGTCTAAACGAGAAGCTTCGAGATTTAATTGATTTAAGGCAATACCATTACGTGTCTGATACCCATCGAATAAAGTCACGCCACTACTCAAACCAAAACCATTCGAGCCAACGGTGTTTGTAATAATACCATTGGTATATGGGTTAATATTTCGACCAGAAAAAAGGTTAAAATTTGTTCCTGCATTTAAGTTAGGATACCTCGCCCATTTTGATTGTTCAAAGGTATTAAGCCCTTGCTCAACTTGAAGATTATTTTGCTTAATCGAGAGATTATTCTTTAAAGCAAAATCAATGGCATCTTGTAAGGAGATTTTATCGCCTGCACTACGGTTATCACCACTTCCTGACACAGCCGACGACTGTGCGAAAGCAAAACTATGGGCAATAAGAAGTGTTGAAAGTAAAATTTTAGCTAATTTCATAAGCATGATAAGATTCTTATACACAAAGCATTAGGCACAATGCTCGCTTTGACACAACAATCTTACGAAAGTTTCGTATATACGAGGTATAAGAAATGGATAAGCGGTTTTATTATAGTTTAGAGGTGCAAAAGCAAGGGAAGACAAATGAACAAGCAAAGTAAAAGGCCTCGCTTTGTGCGAAGCCCTCTGTCTTTATCTTTATTATTTTGAAAGTTCTTTAGCTCTACTTTCAGCAGCCAAAATTCCTTTCGAAATTCC
The DNA here is from genome assembly GCF_000263195.1 of Emticicia oligotrophica DSM 17448. Taxonomy (GTDB): domain Bacteria; phylum Bacteroidota; class Bacteroidia; order Cytophagales; family Spirosomataceae; genus Emticicia; species Emticicia oligotrophica. The sequence continues at coordinate 2,583,765 of NC_018748.1, read as the reverse complement.
TTCTGGAATATGATTTTCTTCGAATGTACGCAAAGCCGCTTCAGTGGTTCCTCCCTTAGAAGCTACTGCTTTTATTAAATCATCGAGGCTCTGTTCGGCATTATTAATGAGATGATACGAACCTAACATTGTTTGTTTAACTAATAAACTTGCCATTCCTTCATCGAATCCCATTTTCTTGCCTGCTTCAATCATGTGTTTTACAATGTAGTAAAAATAAGCTGGCCCACTTCCGCTCAACGCCGTTACAGCATCAATCATGCTTTCGTCTTCTAAATACACCGAACGCCCAGTTGCATTGATTAGATTTTCAACTTTACGGAGTTTGGGAGCATCTACTTCAGGTGATGCCGTAAAGCCCGTAATTCCCATTCCTAACATGGCAGGCGTATTAGGCATTGCACGAACTACCAATTTATGGTCGAGTACTGTTTGAATTTTCGACATTGGCACACCCGCCATAATGGAAAGAATAACCTGATGAGGCTTAATTACTGAGCGGAGTTCGTCTTGAACAGAAGCAAAGTCTTGTGGTTTTACCGAAAGAATAATCAACTCATAATCAGCAACTTGTGAATTAATTACACTCACTACAATACCTTCTTTCGATGCTCGGAGCGTTTCGCTACGCTCTTGGCTTTTTTCGATAAGAAGTAAGTTTTCTTTCTTTACTAAATCATACTGCAAAAATGAGCGTGCAAAAGCCATACCCATATTTCCGCAGCCTACAATCGCTATTTTCATGATAACAGGTCTCTTAACCCTAAAAGAGGAACGTTTTATTTAGAAAAATAGAGCCTTTTAGGGAAGGCTCTTTCACCGAATTACAAAAATAACTTCTAGGTTTTAGAAATACTAAGGTAGATTCTTTATTTATCTGATTTGTAAATGATTAGCTCATCTTCATTCAAGAACTGACGTGATACAATGGAGATATTTTTAGGTAAAATTGGGGCTAAAATACCTTTTTTCAACTGCTTTGGGCTACGAAAAACCCTGATTTCATCGAAACAATTGGCTTCAATGAAACTTGCAATGAGTTTTGCCCCTCCTTCAACAATGATTGATTGAATTTTTTCTTGTTCATAAACCTCCCAGTCAAGCGGGTCGGTAAGGGTAATAGTCTTCACCGAACCATCAAATACATGAAGCGATTGAGGTAAACGTTGATTTTTATCGACTATCAAACGAATTGGATTCCGTCCAGACCACTCCCGCACATTTAATCTGGGGTTATCATAAAGTGCGGTGTTAGTACCAACCATGATGGCATCTTCTTCGCTTCGCCACTTGTGCGAATATTTGTGTGAAAGTGCATTGCTTATTTTTACTTGTTCAAAGTTTTCACCCGCAATAAATCCATCAATGGTTTCTGCCCATTTCAAAATGATATAGGGGCGTTTTTTCTCTACAAGCGTAAAAAACCTTGCATTTAATTCCCTACCTTTTTCTTCTAAAATCCCAGTAACAACTTCAATTCCTGCATCTTTCAATTTTTGAATACCTTTTCCTGCCACCAAGGGAAAAGGGTCATAGTTACAAATAACCACCTTTTTCAGTTGATGCTTGACCAATAAATCGGCACAAGGAGGGGTTTTCCCAAAATGTGAGCATGGTTCAAGGGTTACATAGGCTGTCGATTCAGTGAGTAAAGATTTATCAGCTACTGAATTAACAGCATTTACCTCAGCGTGCCAATCGCCATATTTTCGATGCCATCCTTCCCCAATAATCGAATCATTATGCACAATTACACAACCCACCATTGGGTTTGGGCTCACATTGCCTCGGCCAATTTCGGCCAATTGCAAAGCCCTTGTCATATATTTTTCGTCGGTAGTCAATATTGATTAGTGAATGAGTGAATCAATGAATAATTTTGCAACAAATGTTTTACGAACTTTGAGTTCTTAGTAAATCCAATACAAAGGTATGCAATCAAGCAAAAATTTATTCGATAATTTGCTCCAGCAAATTACGGCCTACGAAACACAAGAAGCAAAAGAAATAGTATTTTGGTTATTAGAATTTTATTTGGGGCTAAAAAAAATTGATATTATCAGCGATAAATCTTTTGAAAAAGTCATTGATTGGAACAGCATCGTTGAACGATTGAATACACAAGAGCCAATCCAATATATTTTAGGAGAAACCGAGTTTTATGGACGAAGATTTTTTGTTAATGATTCGGTACTTATTCCAAGGCCCGAAACTGAAGAGCTGGTCAAATTTGTAGTTGATAAACAACAAAACTTGCTTTCAGAAAGCAATAATACTCCCAAACTACTTGATATTGGTACAGGAAGCGGCTGTATTGCTATTTCATTAGCAAAAGAATTACCAAATTACCAAGTTTCGGCCTATGATATTTCTGAAAGAGCATTGGAAACTGCTACTAAAAATGCTGAACTCAATCAGGCCAATGTAGATTTTCAAAAAGTTGATATTCTTAGTTATAAAACTTCGACGATTGAATTTCCGAAATTCAATATTATCGTAAGTAATCCGCCTTATGTGACACGCCAAGAAATTAGGCAAATGCGAGAAAATGTTTTAGATTTCGAGCCACATTTAGCTCTTTTTGTTGAAGATACAGACCCGCTCATCTTTTATGAAGTAATAGCCGATTTTGCCTGCGAAAACCTAACAAATAATGGATTAGTTGCGGTTGAAATAAATGAAACTTTAGGCACGGAAACAGCCGAAGTTTTTCTCAAAAAAGGCTTTTCGGAGGTTGAAATTATTAAAGATATTCACCAAAAAGATAGATTTGTAAGTGCCATTCTGCACAAAAAAGAAGCAGAATAATGGCGAGCTTTTAATGCTTTTTGCTATCTTCACGTTTTAATAAAACACAATTTAGAAAATTGTGCCACAATAAATATGGAAAGCTCAAGATTTTTACACAAAAAAATAAGAGATGTTTTTGCTGAAACTGGAAAAGTAGTCATTGGTCAAGAAAAACTTGTAAATCGCCTTTTGATAGGCCTTTTTACAGGTGGACATATCTTGCTTGAAGGTGTACCGGGCTTAGCTAAAACCAAAACTATCAATACATTAGCGAAGGTACTTGACTTAGGCTTTAACCGCATTCAGTTTACTCCAGACTTACTCCCTGCCGACCTTGTTGGTACGATGATATACAACCAAAAATCAGGTGATTTTGAGGTAAAAAAAGGGCCAATTTTTGCCAACTTAATTTTGGCTGATGAGGTAAACCGTGCCCCAGCAAAGGTGCAATCGGCACTTTTAGAATCAATGGCTGAAAAGCAGGTTACGATTGGAGATGAATCGTATAAACTCGACCGACCATTTATGGTGATGGCCACCCAAAACCCTGTTGAACAAGAAGGAACATATCCACTTCCGGAAGCTCAGGTTGACCGTTTTATGATGAAAGTTTTTGTTGATTATCTTAACAAAGTCGATGAATTAGAAATGGTCAGAAAAATTTCAAATATCAACGATAATTACGAGCCAAAACAAATCTTAAATAAAGACGAAATTGAGGCTATCGGGCAAGAAATCAATAGAATTACGATTTCTGAGATGCTCGAACGCTACATTATAGAATTAGTTTTTGCCACTCGTCGCCCAGCCGAATATGGACTGAAAGACGAAGCTCGTTACATTCAATTTGGTGTTTCGCCACGTGCGGGTATCTCTCTTTACAAAGCGGCTAAAGCACTTGCTTATTTTGATGAACGTGATTATGTATTGCCTGAAGATATTAAGGCATTAGTACACGATGTTTTCAACCACCGAATTATTCTCAATTACGAAGCTGAAGCCGATGGCCTCACTACCCACGAAGTGATTGATAATGTATTGAAACGTGTAGCGATTGGCAGGTAATTCTAGTTTAAACATTAAGTTATACCTAAATTTGAAAGAAGCACGGCACATTGCCTCCTTAACTGACAAATATTTTTACACTAATAAATTTGACTTTAGCCTAAATATATTGCTTAGCTAAAGTCAAATTTGTTTTTATTCCTATGATTCCGTCAGTTTCAATTGACGGAAATGACCAAATCCTTCAATTAAATTATTCCTTGCGGTCTTTCAGAAATCAGGGATGACTCATGTTTAATATTTAATTACTCATAAATCACACTTAAAAGTTCTGCGACGCAAGCAGGTTTTTCTGAACCTTCCAACTCAAAAACTGCATCAATAATCAATTTTGCACCGCTTGGCTGCATATCTTCTACTTCTTTTAAAGTTGCTTTCATACGTACACGACTACCTACTGGCACAGGAGAAATAAAACGCACTTTATTTGTACCATAATTTAAGCCCATTTTTGCTGATTCTACCTTAAACATTTCGTACATAAATTTTGGCGAAAACGATAATGATAAAAATCCATGAGCGATGGTTTTTCCAAATGGAGAAAGTTTGGCTTTTTCTTCGTCCACGTGAATCCATTGGTCATCTAAAGTAGCAGCAGCAAATGCATTGATTTTATCTTGTGTGAGTATCTGCCATTCTGATGTTCCGAGTTCTTTACCAACATATCCTTTTAAAGCTTCAATATCCTTAAAAATCAACATCTCTTGAGACTTCACAGGAGTTGTTTCCGCCTTAACTTCTGGTTGTTTCGACTCTAATTGTGCATAAATAGGCATTTTTACTTCATCTGAAGTTACTACTACGGCTTTACCCACCACTTTTCTATTCATCAAATCATTCAATGATTCGGCAGCTTCTTCCAATGTATATAGTTTATGGATGTGCGGGCGTAAGCGACCTTGCATGAAGTGCCCTGCCAATTCTTGGATATTTTTGAAATTTTGAGCTGGTTCTTTTTCAGCAAATTGACCCCAAAAAACACCCACAATTGCACAACCTTTCAATAATGCCAGATTTAAAGGTATCTTTGGAATTTCTCCAGCGGCAAACCCTACTACCAAATATCGCCCCTTCCAAGCTATTGAACGAAGAGCAGGCTCAGCAAACTTATCGCCAACGGCATCATAAATAACATCTACACCCTTTCCTTCGGTAATCGTTTTTATTTGTTCACGTAAATCTTCGGTAAGATAATTTATCGTAAAATCTGCTCCTTTTTCTTTACAAACTGCTAATTTTTCATCAGAAGAGGCTGCTGCTATTACCTTTGCTCCCATGAGTTTACCTAATTCTACTGCGGCTAAACCTACGCCTCCTGCCGCACCAAGTACAAGTAATGTTTCGCCCGATTTAAGTTCAGCACGGTCTTTTAAGGCATGATAAGATGTTCCATAATTATACATCACTGAAGCTGCTGTAACAAAATCCATCTTTGGCAACATTGGAAATACCCTTCGAGCATCTACTAATACTTCTTCTGCCATTCCACCCCAACCAGTCATAGCAAAAACTTTATCTCCAACTTTGAGATGTTTTACCCCCTCTCCTACTTCTTTCACTAAACCCGAAACCTCACCCCCCGGCGAAAAAGGCAAAGCTGGCTTAAACTGATAAAGGTTACGAATTATCAAAGTATCTGGAAAGTTTACACTACAAGCTTTTACACTTATAACCACTTTACCCGCTTCGGCTTTTAGAGGTTCGATATCTTCTAATACGAGTGTTTCGGGCATTCCGAATTCTTTACAAAGGAGAGCTTTCATTGTTTTTATTTTGTTGAATAGTTAATCAAAAACGTATGGGCTTTCGAGTAAAACAAGGATTAAACAATATTTCACTTTTTAGCTTCAATTTTAAAACGGTGTTGAAAAAGCAAAAAACGTAAATAATCAACTCATTTTTCACTTTTTTTAGGCATTTATTTCTTAACTTTTCAAAAAAAAGTATCTTTGCGGGTACTTTCCTATAAATTCGAATGTCCTTATGCTTTACTACTTATTTACTTACCTTGACAAAGTTTTTGATTTCCCAGGAGCGGGTGTATTCCAATATATCTCTTTTCGTGCGATGGGAGCAATTGTTTTCTCTTTATTGATTGCATCAATCTACGGAAAACGTATCATTTTATTATTACAAAGTCTTCAAATTGGTGAATCTATCCGTGACCTTGGCCTACAAGGGCAAATGCAAAAAAAGGGAACTCCTACCATGGGTGGCTTTATTATTTTGGCATCATTGCTAATTCCAGTATTATTATTTGCAAAGTTAGATAACGTTTACATCGTACTTTTAATCATTGCTACAATCTGGACTTGCGGCATTGGTTTTGCCGATGATTATATCAAAGTTTTTAAGAAAGACAAAGAAGGGCTAAAAGGTCGATTTAAAGTTATTGGTCAAATTGGTTTAGGTTTAATTGTAGGCCTAACTCTTTATTTCAATGACTACGTAAAAATCAGAGTTTATGAAAAAGGTAAAATAGCTACAGCAGTGGGTGAAATTCAAAAATATACTGATGCTCATTCGCTTACGACAACCGTTCCATTTTTTAAAAATAATGAAATTGACTATCAAGTATTTGGTAGCTTTTTACCCGAAAGTTTGGCTTGGTTACCTTATGTTTTGGTAGTAATTTTTATCATCACAGCGGTTTCCAACGGAGCCAATATCACTGATGGTATTGATGGCTTAGCCGCAGGAACTTCTGCTATTATTGGGCTTACGTTGGCTGTTTTTGCTTATCTTTCTGGTAATAAAGTGTTTGCACAATACTTAAATATCATGATGATTCCGAATTCAGGGGAGGTCGTTATTTTCTGTGCCGCCTTTGTGGGAGCCTGCATTGGTTTTCTGTGGTATAACGCTTATCCTGCCCAAGTTTTTATGGGCGATACAGGGAGTTTGATGCTTGGAAGCGTAATTGCTGTTTTGGCTTTAGCTCTTAGAAAAGAGCTATTGATTCCGGTAATGTGCGGAATATTTTTGATTGAAAATCTTTCGGTGATTTTACAAGTAAGTTATTTCAAATATCAACGTCGTCGCCATGGACTTGAATATGCCCAGCAAAATCGCTTATTCTTGATGTCGCCACTTCACCATCATTACCAAAAGAAAGGCTATCACGAAGCCAAGATTGTTACACGTTTTTGGATTATCGGTATCATATTAGCGGTAGCTTGTTTGGTTACTTTAAAATTAAGATAAGCTATTTAGACATAATTATTTAGACAAAAACTTCTTTTGATTGCTCAGAAGAAGTTTTTTGTTTCTACTTCTAGCACCATAATTCTTAATTTTATTTCTATCTTTGAAACGGTTATTCCTCGTAAAATTCACCATTATGCAATCTTTCAAGCAATCGTATATCCTGCGTACAATCATCGTACTTTTTATTTCAGCAAGCTCTTATAGCTGTTTAGTTCCTGAAAAAAAACGAACTGTACTTACCGACTCCACAGAAAATAGTTTTGAAATTGATAGCGTTTTAGTAGCCGAACTAAATCCTGACGAATATGGGATGAAAAATTACGTAATGGCCCTTTTGAAGAAAGGTCCATTACGCTCAATGATAGATTCTGTTACGGCAATCAATCTTCAAAAAGCACACATGGAAAATATAGGTCGATTAGCTGATGAAGGTAAATTAGTAGTCGCTGGGCCATTCACCGATGATACTGACCTGAAGGGAATTTATATTTTTGATGTAAAAACTATCGAAGAAGCACAAAAACTATGCGAAACCGACCCCGCCATTAAAGCAGGCTCATTGATGATGGAACTTCATCCCTGGTATGGTTCGGCAGCTATGCTCAAAATTCCTGAATTACACAGAAAAATCGCTCAAAAACAGCCATGAGAAGCTTTTTTATAAGTATTTTAGTTTTTATAGGTCTATCAGTTCAAGCTCAGAAACTTAAAATTGTAGAAAAACCAATCATCTGGGATTCGCTCAGGCAGGCTTTATCAGTAGAATATCTAAAAGACAGACACGGTATTTCTCAAAAAACTCCAGCGATTCGCCCCAAAATGGTTGTTTGCCACTGGACGGCCATTCCAACATTTGAAAAGTCTTTTCTAGCTTTTAATTCATCAACCTTACCTAATACTCGAAAAGAATTACAAAATGCTAGTCAACTCAATGTTTCGGCTCATTATTTAATTGATAGAGATGGCACTGTTTATCATCTTATGCCCGACACGCTTTTGGCTCGCCATGTAATTGGACTGAACTACTGTGCCATTGGTATTGAAAATGTGGGAGATGGCAGTGCAAATCCACTTACAGAAGAACAGTTTAGAGCAAATTATTTATTGATTAAGCAATTAAAGAAGAAATATAAAATTAAATATTTAATAGGGCATCACGAATATACTAAGTTTAAAGATTCTGATATTTGGAAAGAAACTGACCCTAATTATCAAACGATTAAATTTGACCCTGGGGATGAATTTATGAATAAACTCAGAGCTAAGTTTAAACATTTGAAGAAAAAGCCTTGAAATTATTAACGTCGGCATGGTTTTGAACCATGCCGACGTTTTTTTAGGGCGTCACATAATCAAAATCAATCATGTATTTTTCTAAGTTCAGCAGTGCCTGTTTGTTAATATGAAACTCTTTGTATTTATCTTCACCACCAAATAAACTTATTACCTCTTCTCTCTTCAATTTAGTCGGAGCTTTAGATAAATGTGAATGATAAGACGAGTGTTTGTAGTTTCGAAAATCTTTCACCATTCCATGCTTTTCTGAGTTAGTGTGAATATAACTTATCAATTCAGCCCAATAGTTGTCATTATCTATTAAAATTCTGCGAAAAGGTTCTTCAAACAAGCCACCCGTTCTTTGGTAAGATTTGTTGATTGCTTGGGCATAACTATTGAAAAAAGAAGCAAATTGCTGGCTGATTATTTTATAAACAGAAGGTACTGTTTTTTTCTCAGGATGAGTTTCTAAATAGAATTTTACAATTTCTTCTGAAGATTTTGTTTGGATGGCCACATGAAAATGCTTCTTTAGTAAGCAATAGGCGTACGTATCTGCAATTGGTTGAATAAAAAAAGCATATTTTTCGAGAAAGTAGTTATAATTTCTTTCTTCTTTAAATATATCTTCCCCATTTATACCTCGATTATAAATGTGAAACTTAGCCTTAGCTTCTAATTTTTCAGTGTGGGATTTCATAGATATTAGATATTATATTTATAACTTATCATTCAAAATCTAAGAAAAAATTTTTGCGTATAAAAACAAACGTCGGCAAGGTTTAAAACCTTGCCGACGTTGTGAAATATAAGAAATCGGTGTACCGAAACATCGGTTTCCCGAATAGTATCAAAATTATTTGATCTCTACTTCTGCACCAGCTTCTTCTAAAGATTTTTTCAAACCTTCAGCTTCGTCTTTAGCAACACCTTCTTTCAAAGGTTTTGGAGCTGAATCAACTAATTCTTTAGCTTCTTTCAAGCCAAGACCAGTTAAGTCTTTAACTAATTTAACAACTGCTAATTTGTTTGCACCAGCTGATTTCAAAACTACATCGAAAGATGTTTTCTCTGCAGGAGCTTCAGCAGCATCGCCACCACCAACAGCACCAGCAACCATTACTGGAGCAGCAGCTGCAGGCTCGATACCATACTCATCTTTCAAAATTTGAGCTAACTCATTTACTTCTTTTACAGTCAAGTTTACTAACTGTTCTGCGAATGCTTTTAAATCTGCCATTTTTATAGATTTTAAAAAGTTTTTTACAAAAAATAAATAATAAATTTTAGTAGTTGACTATTGTCAACTGTATGCGAACGATTGTCCGCAGATTAAGCTGCCTCTTTCTCTGAAAGAGTTTTGAGGATACCAGCCAATTTGTTGCCACCACTTTGTAAGCCAGAAATAACATTTTTGGCAGGTGATTGCAATAAGCCAATAACTTCGCCAACCAATTCTTGCTTTGATTTCAACGACAACAACGTATCTAATTGGTCGTGTCCGATGAATAAGCTTGAATCAATTGATGCACCTTTAAGGGTGATGCTGTTTTTATTAGCTTTAAGAAAATCTTTGATAAGTTTCGCAGCTACTTTGCCCGACTCTTGGTGGAACATCACACCTGAGAAACCTTTCAATACAGTACCATCAAATGATGAGTAGTCAGTATTTGTTCTTTCGAGAGCTTTCTTAATCAAAGTATTTTTGATTACACGGTACTCTATACCACGCTCAAAGCAAAGACGGCGTAATTCGTTGGTTTTACCCACGTTTAAACCAGATGCATTAGTGATATAGAAGTAAGGTGTATTCGCAAACTTCTCTGCAAGCTCATCGATTATTGCTCCTTTTTCTTCTTTTGTCATGATTACAATCCATTAATGGTTGTTTTGTCAACTTGAATACCAGGACCCATTGTGCTTGCAAGTGAAATACCTTTCACGTACGTACCTTTTGCAGACGAAGGTTTCAATTTCAACAAAGTTTGAATCAATTCGTTGGCGTTTTCAGCCAATTTCTCAGGTGAGAATGAAACTTTACCAATTGAAGCGTGAATAATACCTGATTTGTCAACTTTAAAGTCGATTTTACCAGCTTTCACCTCTTTAACGGCCGTTGCAACATCCAAAGTAACTGTACCAGACTTAGGGTTTGGCATCAAACCACGAGGACCGAGGATTTTACCTAACTTACCTAATTTTGCCATTACAGTTGGCATTGTGATGATTACATCGATATCAGTCCAACCTTGCTCGATTTTTTGGATGTATTCGTCTAAACCTACGTGGTCAGCACCTGCTGCTTTCGCATCTGCTTCTTTATCTGGTGTACAAAGAACCAAAACACGAACAGTTTTACCAGTACCGTGTGGTAATGCAACTACACCACGAACCATTTGGTCAGCTTTACGAGGGTCAACCCCAAGGCGAACGTGTACGTCCACAGATGAGTCAAATTTTGTGTATGCTACTTCTTTCAAAATACCTGCTGCGTCTGTCAACGAGTAAGCTTTTGTAGCGTCATACTTAGCATTCGCCTCTTTTCTTTTTTTAGTTAATTTTGCCATTGGCTTAATTTGGTTTTAGCGTTAGAAATTTAATTCTAACTCCCAGTGAAAAAATAATTTTCGCCGAAGCGAGAGGTTCATCAGAAATTTGAATTTGAACTTAAAATGCGAATGGGAAACCCATTCTGCATTTTTTATTCAACATTCTAGTTCATCAAAACGGCTTGTTGCCAGTGATTGTAATACCCATGTTTTGAGCAGTACCGGCAATCATCTTCATTGCTGAGTCAACAGTAAAGCAATTTAAGTCTGGCATTTTGGTTTCAGCGATTGTTTTCACTTGATCCCAGCTAACCGACCCAACTTTCTTACGGTTTGGTTGGTCAGAACCAGTCTTTACTTTAGCTGCTTCCAACAACATGATAGCAGCGGGTGGAGTTTTGATTTGGAAATCGAACGACTTGTCAGTGTAATAAGTAATTACTACTGGCAAAACCATACCCATTTTATCTTGAGTACGTGCGTTAAATTGCTTACAAAATTCCATGATGTTCAAGCCCTTTGAACCCAATGCCGGACCAATTGGTGGTGCTGGGTTTGCTTGACCGCCTTTTACCTGAAGTTTCACATAACCTGCGATGTCTTTCGCCATTGTCTTTCAGATGTTTTAAGGAATGTTGTTAAAAAAAGAATCTGACGGCTGTAAATAAAGGTAACAAACTCTATTTACTTTGGTCATTGGTTTCGAAATCAACCATTAGTCAGGGGAAGCGACACTTATTAGAGTATCAAGACTTATAGGAAATTTCTTCCAATTTTGAGAGGTGTTTGCACAAGTCTCGAAAATCGGAGTGCAAAGGTAGAACTTTACCTTTAAATATGCAAAGGTTTGATTAAAAATGTTTTAGCTTTTATATATTATTTTCACTTGCTGAGTTTTTAGATTGAAATTCCGCTAAAATCTCTTTTTCTACCGACCTATTCTTTTACAATTTTGTATTCAATGACACTATTATTTTCCTTAATCTTCAGCAAATACGCCCCAATATTTATATCTCTAAAATCTATTGTTTCTTTGGGTTTGATTGTCTTCGAAAAAATTGTCTTGCCCGCCAAATTAAACAACTCCGCAGTCACATTTCCTTGTGAACCTTCAAACTCTATGGTTAATTGGGTTTTTACTGGATTAGGATAAACCTTAAATCTACTTTTTTCTATACTTTCCAATGATGTGATTGGAATTACCGTCAACTGAAATACACCCGAAACAAGCCCTGTTCCGCAAATATTCGAAACTGACTGTAATTGATAGTTTTGAGTTTTTTCGCCTTTAACTTTTATAGCAAATGGGCTTTTCTCAACATCATACGTTTGATTATTGAGTGTTAATTTCCAAGGGCTATACCCTGTAAGCTTAACACTTAGCTGTGTTTCTTCATTTTGTTGTATTGTAGCTGCTCCATCTATTTGAGCTTTGGGTTTGTCATCAACATAGATGTTTACAGTTGAAATATCACTATAACAATCATAATTCGAAGGTTTATATCTAACATAAAAGATATTATTACCCAAAACCTTTGTATCAATAGTGGGCTTTACGTACATCACCCATCTATCAGCACTTATCCACTGGAGATTTTCTCCACTTATTTTTAAATCATCAATATCAAATTTTTGATTCAAACAATATTGATATTGCTCTAAAAGCTTTAGTGGTTCTGGCTTATTATTAGCTTTTATATTTATGATAGTTTTATCACTTTCACACCCTTTTACTGTCTGTGAAACATACAATGAAATACTCCCCTTTTGATTTTCCAAGACTTCATACACATTAGAAATTGGAGCTATATCAGTGGCTGTTTTATACCATTTTATATCACTTCCATTAACATACGTATTAATATTTACGCCATTATTATGACAATAAGCAAAATCATTTGCTTTCGGGGTCGGAATAAGTTCTGGCTTATAGTAAAACGTAATTGGCTCAAAACTTGAACTTTCAAGTTCATTTTGAACCCGAATTTGATACATTCCCTCTTTTAGAGTATTAGGAAATTGGGCATTTACTGGGCTAACACTTGCAATACCTATTTTGATTGGCTTTTTGAAGTTTTCTTCCAAAGGGGCTATTTCAGCGATATAGTTTGGCGAATAAGCAGGAAATTCTCCTTGAATTGAGAAAGGAATATTTATATTTCCTCCAGCACAGGTGGGTATATTGAATAATTCGCCAGTTATTACATTTTTTACTGTTTGCTGCATTAAATCAGCTTCCCAAAGACCTCTACCATAGCTTGCTGCTCTAAGTGACCCTTTGCCACGATAATTAATTTCTAATTGAGTAATATTTATAGCTGGAAGACCTGTATTATAGGGCATCCAATCGTTCATAGTAGAATCTCTATAGTAAACGCCTCTTGCAGTTGCTAAATAAAGTACATCTGCACTATTATTTTGAACAACAATATCGTTAAATATAACAATTGGTAATGAACCCGAGTAGTCTTTCCAAGAATTACCATTATTAGTAGATTGATAGACCCTACCAAGGTTTGTAATTACCCATAAATGATTTTTCTTTTTAGGATGAGGCAATATTTTACGAATAGCTGTTTGGGCATTCTTTTTTTCATTGTGAGGTAAATATGAAATATCCCAGCTTTTACCCCCATCTAATGACCTATACATACTGCCAACAATCTTGTTATCCACAAAATCAACTCGTTCGTCTGCAGCAAAAAGCGTACTTGTGTCCGTTGGTGCAATGGCAAATGCCGTTATAGCTGTTAAATTATTTTTAGGCAAAGTTAATTTTGTCCAACTTTCGCCAGCATTCGACGATTTATAGAGATGTTCGTGCCCAATTAGTAACTTATTAAAGGTATGAGGATATGTTACAATTCTTGTAACAAATGGTTTATATTCACTATTAATGGGGGTTATTTCCTTATTTTCAAATTTTATTTCGCTCTCACTTTTAAAACTAACATTGACCCGAAAAACCCTACCTATCTGACTTGTTAAATACATTTTTTGGGAATCATCCGAAATGGAGGCTGCCATGGCGTCACCAAAACCAATACCGAGCCAATTATTGGCATCTATTGTGGTTATATATCCATTATCCTGAAGGCCAATTGTCAAATCATTTGGGTTTTCAAAACCTTGACACATTGCATAAATCTGAGAAGTGGCAAGTGTATTACTTAAAGATTCAAACTTTTTTACGCCATATTGTTCAGATTCTTTTACTAAACCACCATCATTACATACAATTACTTTATTCGTTATTGGATGAAAAGCAATAAATTGAATATCGGTATGAACATTTTCTTTAAAGTCGCCAGCAATGAGTGATTCCCACTTTTTGCCTCCATTGGTAGTTTGCAAAAAGCCTTGTGCTCCAAGCACTATCCGATTTGAATCTAAAGGAGATACATTGAGTGAGAAATTATGAAAAAATTGTCCCCCCAATACATTGGTCATAGTGGTAGTATAAGTGGAACCACTGAATCCAACAATAGAGTTTTCATCACTCACTTTTTCAAAAGTTTTTCCTTCATCACTTGAAACATACACCCCATCAAATGAGCTATTCGTATTTTTTGAAACAAGTAGATATACCTTTTTTGGTGCTGCAAGAGAGACCGCTATTTGCATCATTCCAATACTATATCCCGCAGAAAAACTCTTTGTTAATTTATAAGATTTACCGCCATCTTCAGAAACTATAAACTCTATGCCAGGCATTCCAGTTGTAAAGTTTACTGTATGTAAAGATGCATAGATTATATTAGGGTTTGTTGGGTGAAATTCAAGGTCTCCGTATCCACTATAAGAATATGGGAAACCGTTAGGCTGAATTGCTTTTGTCCAACTATCACCACCATCCATCGAATACATTATCCCTTCGAGCGTATGTGCAACAAGCATATTTGATTGATGCGGATTGGCATATATTCTATACACCTCATTTTTTCTTGAAGGATTTACAAAAGGCATTTCTTTTTCTTCCCATGTTTTTCCTGCATCTTTTGTCTTCCAATATAAGTTTTCTTTATTGGGGCCTGTAGCATAAAGAATATCGGGATTTTTATCAATTGTAAGATACTCTACATAGGGTGTTGTCCAGTCGTTAGATATGGGTTTCCACGTAGTCCCTGCATTTTCTGTTTTCCAAACACCTCCCGATGGCGATGCAACATAAAAAATATTTTTATCACGAGAATCAAAAGCAATACAATCAATCCTCCCTAACGATACTGCATTCAAATTTTTTGGGGAATTCATTGGGCCAATTAGCCTCCAATTAGGATTGACATTTGCAAGTCTGGAACGACTATTTTTCTCAAAATTTTCAATTTCTTTCAGATCAATGTCCAAAATATTTCCATTTAAATCAATCCTTGGTTTTACAGAGGCTTCCCACTCTTTAAATTTTTCATAATTGGGCATATTTGGATTTTTAGCTAATTCTTCATAAAAAAGCTTTTGGACTTCATAAAAATTAACTTTTTGACCATTAATCATGGCACGCCAATCATCGGCCTGAGAAAAGACATTTTGTTGTGTGAGTGAAAATAGAATTAACAAAAATGCGTATAGGTTTCTATTCATATTTACTAGTAAAATACAGAAAATTTGGGGTTAAAATGATAAAAGCAGAGCAAGTTATTAAATATTTATTAAAAAAATCGGAATTATGAAAGATACTGTCACAATTAAAAATGATGGCACACAGATGACGATAATTGCTTAAAAAGCCGCGTCATCTGCGGCTTAAGAATTTGAGACGACATCTTTAAAATTCCGAAAAATTAAATTACTGTTATCCCTAAAACGCAAACAGTAGTTTTCTTGAATATTTTATTTTTCAACTTGATCATGTAAAAAATGCCGATTATTAGCCATAATGGCCAAAATTTAAGTAGAAATATCCTTTAATAGACTTAACATAGTTTCGAATAGTTAAATCATCATCTAAAATGCATGTCTCGCATTCTCATTTTTAAATATTTGAATTAGGCTTCAAATACTGAAACATTTTCTATTTCTTCATTCATTTTCAGAAGATTCAGATTTTCATCATACTCGGCATTAAAAACAAAGATTTTACCCAATAAAAGATACTGATAAATAAACCAATCTGTTTTAGGAGTTGGTAGATTGAGTAGATTATCAAGAGTAATCCACTCTAAATCTCCTTCATTACATGGCGGAGGTGGAATGAATTCGATTTCGGCTAAATAAACATAACAAGTCCAATTATACTTTGTAGGTGAACTTTCAGTCAGTATTCCACAAAATTTCATTTGCTCTACTTTTATACCTGTTTCTTCAAAGGTTTCTCGCAAAGCGGCGTTATATGGACTTTCATGTGGGTCTAGCTTTCCGCCAACTGGTGTGAATGTATCTTTATTGGGCTCCTTGAGGCGTTTTAATAACAAAAATTTGTTTTCGTTTTTTAAGACACACATAACCGCTAATCTTTTTAAGCCTTCTGGGAATGTCATAATAAATATTGAATTATACCTTATAAAAAAGCTTATGAAGTATTGATTATTACTACCTCATAAGCTTGAATTAACCTTTTTGGTGTTTTAAATCAGATAAGAATATTTTCAATCATCGTCGTCATCACCATCTTCATCCTCTTCTTCGTCATCTCCTTTTCCTAACCTTACAAATGCACTACGCTTAGGTGATGGCATTTTGCTATTTAATCCTCTAACTGTCTGCCATACAATTTCACTAAACTCTAAATCATTAATGGCATCTGGTTGAGCTAAATTGAGTTTCTGTGAGCGAATAGAGTTTCGATTGACAGCTACATTTTTAGCATTAATATCGGTCAACGGTTCAACTGCTTGGAAAGCCGTAGTATTGGCCTGCTTGCTAAAACAACGATACATCGGACGAGCGGCGGCATCATATTGGCTCATAGGTTTCATGCCTAAAATCAATTCAATGGTGCGTAGCATCGAAGATGTTGAGTACATGGTGTGGTCAACAAAACCTCTTTTCACAAATCCACCAGCAACATAGGCAGTCGAACGGTGAGCATCCACATGGTCGGGTCCATTTTGAGCATCATCTTCAAGGATAAATACCACTGATTCTTTCCAGATTTTTGATTTAGAAAGATGCTCAACTAATCGCCCAACGGCTAAATCATTATCAGCAACAGCCGCAAAAGGCGAATAAGCTCCTACCCTTGCCCCCGAAGTATGGTCATTACCCAAACGAATGGTATTTAGGCGAGGCAAAGCATTGATATTGAGCAAAGAATCAAAGTCAGCTTCCCATTCTTTTTCACGTTTAATATCTTGGTACGCCAGATTATATCCTTTAAAGGTTTTACAAACAGCATTGGCAGTGGTTAAAGAAGGTACATTTTGACTAGCTTCTGCAAATTCACCGTAGGTTCGATAAGTAACTCCTGCACGCTTGGCGTGGTCCCAAATAAAGCCATTTTTAGGATGTGCAATATTTCTACTTCCTTCGTAGTCATAATTTCCCCCTCTTCCACCATAGCTAATCACCCAAGTTTTTTCTACATAATCATTGGCATAAGCCGCCATCGACCAGTTATGTCCATCGGCACTCACTTCGGCATCAACATAGAAGTTATCGAGCAATACAAATTCATTGACTAATTTATGCTGATTGGGTGTAATATTCTCCGGAAAAAGACAAAGGTTCGGGTCTCCATTGCCTTTCTTAACATCGCCTAAAACTTGGTCATAAGTACGATTTTCTTTCACAATATAAAATACATACTTAATTGGCGAAGCATCTCCAACTTTCATCGGAATCGGATTGCCCACTTCACCTTCGGCTATTAATTCTTTTTGTTTGTTATAAGGTGTATTTTCATAAACCAACTGCGAATATGCCGCTAAGGTACGCTCATCAGGCATATCAATGATTGAGAGAGTACCTTTGAAAAGTCCACCAATGTATTCAGTTTCATCACGATTTGCTTCGAAATTTGGCCCTTTGTATTGTGGAGCTTTCGAAAGATTCGGATTTGGCCCCTTAGGGTTAGGCAAAGAAGTCATTCCTTTCCCGTTTGTCACGTAAATTTTATTTCCAATAACTTTTACTGCCGTTGGATACCATCCTGTAGGAATAAAACCCAATGAACGACTTTTCCCTTTTTCAGTTACATCAAAAACAGCTAAACAATTATTATCGGCATTTGCAATAAAAAGTTTTGTTTCATCTTCACTTAGAGCCACGCCATTGGGTGTTGTTCCTAAGGGAGAGTCTGGATATAAAGATGCCGAAAGTGTCTCTATCTTTTTGTTAGATGCTGTTTCGATTACCGAAACGGTATTATCATTTCCATGCGAAACAAAAAGATATTTTCCATCTTTGGTAAGAATGATATCATTAGGATTTTTATCAACCTCTATTTGAGAAGTAACCACCTGTTTCTCAGTATCAAATACTGCCACTTTTGCTCCTCCCCACAAAGTTATGTATAGTTGTTTTTTGTTCGGAGATAAAACACAGGTGTAGGCTTCATTAGGCAGGTTGAATTGCTTTAAAACTTTTCGGTCTTTCGTATCACAAATATAAAGGCTGTTATTTTCTTTCGTGACAACGTAAAGTAAATGCTTATCAGAATCGACACAAAGCCCAGTTGGTGAAATTTTATTAGGCCAAGATTTCCCTAAAATAATGGCAGAATCGGGTGTTAATGTTTTATTTTTAGTTGAATAAATATTGATTTTATTATCATTTCCTCCAGATACATAAATATTTTGTTCATCATTACTAAAAGTCAAGCCTACCCAAGATTTTGCAATTGGCTCATCATCGAGAATAGCCTCATTTTCAAGGTCAATAAGAGCTACACTCTGTTTTCCTTGTCCATTATTCGTGATAGCCATGTACTTTTTTGAGGGAGAAATTACGATATTTAGTGGTAAATCATGCCGTAATTCGATAGTCTTTCCAACTGGTGTTAAAGCCCAACCATTGGGAAGTTTTACTCGTTTAGTGGCTAATTGCTTGATAAGAGCCGTTTCAATATTTTGGTTTGATGCAGGCTTTTTGCAACCATAATGGCCCAACAGTCCTAAAATACAGAGGAATAGAATTTTTTTCATAGTTTTTGTTAAGATGAATATTCAACAAAATAATGTCTTTTTCTGAAAATATCAGCTGAAATCTGTATAAAGATTTCGTGATATTTTTTAGAAATGTATGAATGTACCTACCTTTAGGTAAAATTTAGATTTTTCGATGTCAAATCAAGAACGTATAGAATTATTAGAGGTTTTTAAACTTAAAGAGCGATTTCAGCAAGATGAGTGGGAAGACCGTGAATATGAAATGCCCTCGGCAGAAATAATAGCCCTAATGGAACAAGAAGTGATTCGATTCACCGATTTCTTGATTTCACAACTACAGGCGGAAGTAGAAAATATTCAAACTAAGACTCAGCTTTATTTCAATGCCTGGGACAACGAAATCTTTGACCAAGAGCAAACCGAGTTTATTGTTGAAATGGAATACGAAGCTATGAGTATTGCAGGTGTGAACGGTGATAGGTTAATGATATAACTCTGCATAGTTATGAATACAATAAACATCTGTGGCACACTTTTGAAGTATGCCACAGATGCTGTTGTTTATCTCCAACCGCCACCGAGCGATTTATAAAGTCCAATAACCGCTGAATATTGGCGTTTTTTTAGATTAATCAATTCAATTTGCGATTGCAGAGCATTTTTTTGTGCGGTAATTACCTCTATATAAGTTGCTCTACCCGAACGAAATAATTCTGAAGAGTTATTGATTGACTGACGCAAAACATCTACTTCTTGTACTTTTAGGTCATACATTTCATTAGTATTTTGTATCAGATTCAAATGATTGTATACTTCCGTAAAACTATTCACAATTGTTTTCTGATAATTCGTATAAGCTGTTTTTTGTTCAGCCTTGGCGGCCATTAAATCAGAAATAATCTGACGACGATTGGCCAAAGGTGCTGTGAGGCCACCAAAGGTATTCATCGCAAAAGATGCTGGATTCAGAAATACTAAAGCTTTGAAAGCTTGTAGCCCCATTGCACCTGTTATATTGAGTGAAGGATAGAAAGCTGCTTTAGCTGTAAATAAATTGGCATTGGTAGCCAACAAATCGTATTCTGCTTGTTTGATATCTGGTCGATTTTCAAGTAATTTAGACGGAATGCCAGCAGTTAATTTGGGCGGAATTACATTTGCCCAAACGATTTTTGCTCTACTTATATTCTGTGGATAACGCCCCACCAAGAAATTAATTTTACTTTCAGCTTCAATGATTTCTTGCTTTACTTCTATTTTCATAGCTTTCGAGCTTAGCAACTGAGCATTAAGTAAATCAACACCTAACTGGTTACCCTGACCAGATTGCTTCAAAATACGGGTTAATTCGACGGCACGTTCCTGTAATATGATATTTTCTTCCAAAAAATCTAATTCATTATCAAGAATCAATAGCTCGTAATAAGCTGATGCGATTTGTGCAACCAACTCGCTCACGACTAAATTCCTCCCTGCTTCCGATGCCAATAAACGAGCCGCTGCTGACGATTTTTGAGATTTAAGTTTTCCCCACAAATCAATCTCCCAAGATGATTGTATCCCTAAATAATAATCTGGAATAATGGGGTCTGGAATACGCTGTTTCTCATTAATATTAGTCGAAAACTGAGTATCATAATTACCCACACCGTCTATGGTGTAATTCCCAAATTTTCTTTGACCTATCGCAAAGTTTCCAGCTAAATCTGGCTTTCCCAAACCTTTTGTTAGACGTACACCCGCTCGTGCAATTTCGATTTTTTGAAGGGTCATCTGTAAATCGAAATTATTATTTAAAGCTGTATCAATTAAAGCTATAAGAATCGAGTCCTTGAAGAATTGTCGGGCCATTGGAATACTCGACTGAATACTATCCACACGTGTAGTAAACTTATTGGGCATTACCAAAAGTGGTTTATTCTGTGGAATTTCTTGCTTAACCTTACAGCTTGAAATCAATACAACTATGGTTATTAGATATATAATTTTATGCTTTAACATATGCTTCTTTTAATTGTCCTTTGGAATTTTTTTGGGGTTTCCGCTCGCTTAGTTTAGCAAAAATCACATACAAGCCCGGAATAATTACTACCCCGAAAACTGTACCGAAAATCATACCACCTGCGGCGGCTGTACCAATGGTTTTATTTCCGATTGCTCCTGCTCCCGATGCCATCATAAGCGGAATTAAGCCAGCTACAAAGGCAAATGAAGTCATAAGAATTGGGCGAAAACGTGCTACTGCTCCACCTACTGCCGCTTCGAGAATCGTTTTTCCTTGCTTTCTTTGAAGTACTGCAAATTCTATAATTAAAATGGCATTTTTACCCAATAATCCAATGAGCATGACCATCGCTACTTGGGCATAAATATTATTTTCTAAACCAAACAAATACAAGAAAAGCAACGAGCCAAAAATGCCAACAGGCAATGAAAGAATTACTGGCAACGGTAACATGAAACTTTCGTATTGAGCTGAAAGAAGTAGATAAACAAAAATCAAACAAATAATAAAAATATAGATAACTTGGTCGCCTGAAAGTACTTCTTCTCGGGTCATACCTGACCATTCATAAGTGTAGCCACGGGGCAACTCAGTTTTAGCAACTTCTTCAATGGCCTTGATGGCATCACCCGAGCTATACCCATCTGCTGCTTCACCATTGAGCATGGCCGATACATACATATTATAGCGGGTAAGTTGTTCTGGTCCATAGACACGTTCGATGCGACTAAAAATTGCATACGGCACCATCTCGCCTTTTTTATTCTTAATACGCAAATTCATGATATCCTCTGGTAAAGCACGATATTTAGGGTCGGCCTGAATCATTACTTTATACATCTGACCAAATAATATAAAGTTTGTAGCATAATAACTACCAATGAGCGATTGTAGATTACTCATAGCTGCATCAACCGAAATACCTTTTTTAGCTGCCATATCTTGGTCGACGTGAATCATGTATTGCGGGAAGTTCGGATTGAAACTTGAGAAGGCATCTTTAATTTCAGGACGACGCTTCAATGCTCCAATGAATTTTTCCGCTACTTCGGCTGTCTTTTGTAAATTCCCCGAACCAGTCTTGTCTAATAAACGAACCTCAAAACCGCTGGCATTTCCAAAACCTGGTAAGGCTGGTGGTGGGAAAAACTGTATTTCTGCTCCTTTGATATGCTTAGTTTTTTCTATCAGTTGA
Source organism: Emticicia oligotrophica DSM 17448 (assembly GCF_000263195.1). Lineage (GTDB taxonomy): Bacteria > Bacteroidota > Bacteroidia > Cytophagales > Spirosomataceae > Emticicia > Emticicia oligotrophica. The sequence goes on along the minus strand of NC_018748.1, from coordinate 2,561,631 downwards.
GCAATAATATCATCTGCCGTAGCTTTTCTCGCATCCCAAGGTTTAAGGTTGATAGTACTCATACCAAACGATGCTCCTACCCCATCGGTCATCATACTAAAACCCGAAAGACTTGAAATAGACTCTACTTCTGGAATTGTCTTTGATATTCTATCAATTTCATTCATTATTTCTTCCGTACGCTCGAGTGTGGCACCTACGGGGGTAGTAATATTGGCATATATAGTACCTTGGTCTTCGGTTGGAATAAAACTCGTTGGTAGTACGCTTCCTACTCCCCAGGTAGCCACACAAAAGGCTGCTAAAACCCCAAAAGTAACTACTCGACGATTAGCAATGAGTCGTAATAAACTACCATAACGCTCCGAAAGGCGGTCGTATGCTTGATTGAATTTTTTAAAAAAACGAGTAAGGAAATTATCTTTATGCCCTTCAGCATGCACATTTTTGAGCATTAAGGCACACAAAGCAGGCGTAAGTGTAAGGGCATTTACCCCCGAAATAACGATAGAAATGGCCATTGTGACGGAAAACTGTCGATAAAATACACCAACAGGCCCAGATAAAAATGCAACTGGAACAAATACTGCTGACATCACCAATGTGATAGCGATAATCGCCCCACTAATTTCATCCATCGACTCAATGGTGGCTTCACGAGGGCCAATGTGTTTTTCTTCCATCTTGGCATGGACAGCCTCGACCACAACAATAGCATTATCAACCACAATACCAATGGCTAAAACTAAGGCAAAAAGTGTAAGTAAGTTGATAGAAAAACCAAACAATTGCATGAAGGCAAAAGTACCGACCAACGAAACAGGTACGGCTAATACTGGAATGAGTGTCGAGCGGAAATCTTGTAAAAATAAAAATACCACAATAGCCACCAAAATAAAGGCCTCGATGAGGGTTTTAATTACTTCATGAATAGAGGCATCTAAGAACCTCGATACATCATAGCTGATTGTATATTTCATTCCCGGTGGGAAAGTTGTTTCTTTCAAGAAATCTAAACGATTCTTGATATTCTGAATAACTTCACTAGCATTTGAGCCTGGTCGCTGCTTCAATACTATAGCTGCTGATGGCTTGCCATTTTCTTTCGAAAGTACATCGTAATCTAAAGAGCCAAATTCTAAATCAGCGACATCTTTCAAACGGAGCATTTCACCGCTATCGGTTACCTTAATAACCACATTTTCGTATTGCTCCTTGGTAGTCATTTTACCAGTATAACGCAATACATACTGTAAAGACTGTGGTTGGCGGCCCGAACTTTCACCTACTTTTCCTGGTGCAGCTTCAACGTTTTGAGCCTTTAGAGCAGTAATAATATCTTCGGCCGAAATCTCGTAGGCATCCATTCTGGCGGGTTTAAGCCAAACACGCATAGCATACTCACGTGAACCCATAATGTCAACAAACCCTACCCCATCAATACGCTTTAATTCGGCAAGAACGTTAATATCGGCGAAGTTATAAATAAATTTTTCATCAAGTGTTGTATCATCACTAATCAAGTTTATGTACATCAACATACTATTCACTTCTTTTTCGGTCGAAACCCCCGCTTTGATTACTTCTTCTGGAAGTTCATCAAGTACAGTTGTCACACGGTTTTGCACGTTTACTGCTGCTACATCGGGGTCGGTTCCTACTTCAAAATAAACTTGTATAATACTCGTACCATCATTACCAGAAACCGAGGTCATGTAGGTCATTCCTGGCACACCATTAATCGCACGCTCAAGGGGAGTAACTACGGCTTTAGCACAAACTTCGGCATTGGCTCCAGTATACTTTGTAATTACAGAAACTGCTGGCGGAGCAATGTCAGGATACTGCGTAATTGGTAGGCCTGTCATGGCCAATACGCCCATCAAGACAATAAAAATTGATATAACCAGTGAAAGTACTGGTCGATTTATGAAATTTGTAAACATATTTAAGGTGGAATTATTCGGGTGAGTTCACATACGTTAGTTCTTTAGAAATCTCGTCCATATCAATAAACTGAGGTTTCACTGTCATACCATCTTTCACATTTTGGATACCCTCGTAAATAATCTTATCGCCTTTATCAAGACCTGATTCAACGATATAGTAGTGTGGCATTCGATGCTTCGAAATAATTGGCTTTGATTTTACTTGATTTTTAGCATCAATCACATACACATACATTCGGTCTTGAATTTCGAAAGTTGCTTTTTGTGGAATAATCATGGCATTTTTATACTTTTTCAGTAAGCGAATCTTGCCACTCGCTCCGTGTTTAAGTACTTTTTCTGGATTACTAAATCTCGCTCTGAAAGCAATATTACCTGTACTTGGCTCTATTTCACCTTCAGTTGTTTCGATTTTTCCTTTGAAAGGATGCTCTTCTCCATTAGCCAAAATCAAGGTTACATTACTCGAATTATGTGCATTTTCCTTGAAATTGGTCAAATAGTTAAGATATTCTTTCTCTGAAACATCGAAATAGGCAAAAACTTCATCGTTTTTCGAAATGCTAGTCAGAAGTGTTCCATCTTCTATCAACGAACCCGTTTTATTTGGAATACGATTAACGATTCCACTAAATGGTGCTCGAATTTGCGTATAAGTAATCTGA